>CAYYHA010000040.1:0-3696 GCA_964471535.1 uncultured Myxococcia bacterium
CATGGACCGAACCCCCGCTGGCGTCGGCGATGGCACGCAAGAGCTCGGGCCGCGGCGCCGGGTCCACCCACTCCACGCTGCTCGCCCGTACCAGCACCGCCCCCTCTTCCCGGCCCAGCCGAGTGTCCGGAGCCTGTGGATCCGACCCTTCCGCCACCGCCTCGGCCACGAGCTTGAAGGCGCCGGCCTCCCAGGGACCTAGGTCGAAGGTGGCGACTCCGTCCTCGCCCGCATGCCCCGTCTCGTGGGCCACCCGATGTCCATCGGGCCCGTAGGCCTCGAGGACGACCTTCGCCCCCTTCGCCGGGCCGTACTCCTTGTCGCGCACCACCACCTCGACGGCGATCGGTTCCCCCGGTTCGAAGGCGTCCTTCAGGGGGCGGAGGTGGACGTTGGTCAGGTCGGGGTCGCGGATGAGCCAACGCATGGCACCGGTCCAGAAGCGGTCGTAGAAGCGGCGGTCACCGCCGAGACCCGCCGCGGGGAAGCTCCAGAACCAGGTGCTGTCGGTCATCACGGCGATCACCCGACCTCTCCCCACCTCCCAGGCCGCCACCACCGGGGCGTTCCGCCCCGCCGTCTTCAAGAAGGGATGCTCGAGGAGCACCTGCGCCTCGGGCTTCACCGCCGCCACCAAGTTGATGCCGTGGAGTTCGGGCATGCCGCCGAGCGCCGCCTGGGCACCGGCGGTGACCGGGTGCCGCCGCCCCTCGGGGGTGAGCCGCGGGGCGAAGGGCGATTCGTCGATGGTGCCGAGGCCCTGCGGGAGCAGCCGCACCGGCAGGATGTCCTCGATGTAGGTTCCCTGGTAGCGCCCTTCCGAGAAGGCCCGCTCGCCCCCCACCATGACGAAGGCGCCTCCGTCCTCCACGTAGCGGCGGATGTTTCCCAGGTATTGGGCCATGTTGTAGGGCAGGTAGTCGAAGTTCTGGAAGATGACGAGATCGAAGGTCTTGAGCTCCTGGGTGAAGAGCTCGTGGGTGGGGAAGGGGATGAGCGAGAGGTCGTTCTGCGGGACCGTCGTCGAGTCCTGCGGGGTCCTCAAGATGAAGAAGGAGATGAGGTCGACGTTGGGGTCCTTCTTCAAGAGCCCGCGGAGGAAGCGTTCGTCCCAACTCGGCCGCCCCACCACCTGCAGCACCCGGATGCGGTCGCGGATCACCTTCAGCACGAAGGAGCGCGCGTTGTTGGTGGTGACCGCCTCGCCCGCGAGCGTGGGCGCCTCGATGGTGTAGATGAACTTGCCGGTGGTGTCGGGCGTGAAGCGAAAGCGGACCCGGGTCTCCTCGCCCTCCCGCAGGCGCACCGTCTTCGTCGAGAGCACCCGCCCCTCGCGCCGCAGCGTGATGGGCAGATCCTGCGTGCCGAATCCCCGGGCGTAGAGGACCGCTTCCACCTCGATGGCGCTGCGGACGAAGGCGAAGTCCTCCGCGAGCACCCGCACCACCGCGACGTCCTTCAGGGCGTCGCGGTCGCCGGCGACGAAGCTGTGCACCGGGGCGCCGAGGGCGCTCAACGCCTCGGCCACCTCGGGGCTCAAGCCGGAGGCGAGCGCGTCGTTGTCCGCGCCGTCGGTGAGGAGCAGGACCCCCGCCAGGCGGCGGCCCCCGGCGGGACCCGAGCCGCTCGCCGCCCAGCGCAGCGCCGGCCACAGCGCGGTGCGCTTGCCGCTCGCCGACTCGATGCGTGCGAGGTGGGCAAGGTCTGTCGGGTAGACGGAGGCGTCGAAGGTGGCGAACTCGAAGACGAAGCGATCGGCGAGGCGGCGGAAGTACTCGGTGTCACCGGCGAGCAGGGACCTCGCGAGGTCGAGGCGCGTGGCGCGACCGCTCCCCGCCGGTAGCATCATGCTGGCAGAGGTGTCGAGGAGCACCGCGATGCGATTCTTCACCCGGCGCACCTGCAAGAGCTGCACCGCCGGTTCGAGGAGGAGGACGGCGGCGACGAGGACGGCACCGGCGCGCAGCGCGAGCAGGAGACGCCGCCGCCAGGGGCGCCCCTCCTTACGCAGCCCATGCCAGGCAGAGAGCAGCGCCGAGACCAGCGCGAGCCCGATGAGGACGATCGCCCACCCGGGCAGCGGCGAGAGCAGGGTGAGTGTCCAGTCGTTGAACTCGCTCGCCGAATCGACCACCGCTAGCTCTTGCGCCGCTTGAGGATGAAGGGGAGGTGGACCTGATCGTCCTTGTAGTCCAGGCACATGGCGTACATCACCAGGTTCACCCCCAGCCGGAAGGCCATCTCCCGCTGCCGGGGATCGACGTCGTACTCCCACATGCCCAAATCGTCGCGCGCCCACGCGCCCATCAGGTCGTTGTGGCTGTAGACCACCGCGAGGCGATCGTCGAGCACCACCGACGACAGATAGGGTCTTCGCAGCACCCGCCCGCTCGGCTCGTCGAGGAGGTAGAAGGACTTGTAGAGGACGTGCTTTCGCGGGACCGGCTCCACCTTGGCGCCGGGAAGTGCCCGTTCGAGAAGTCGCCGCACCGACTGGTCGAAGGGGGAGCCGAGGTCACCCTCGGCGCTGTCCACGAAGAGCAGCCCCCCGTAGGTGAGGTGGCGGCGCAGGCTCGCTACGCTCCGCTCGTCGAAGGGTGGGAAGGCATCACGGCCGGCGAGCACGAGCAGCGGATGGTAAAAGATCTGCGGATCGGAGAGGCTCAGCAGACGGCTCTCCAGCTTCGCTTCGATGCTGGTGCGCTTGACCACCTCCCAGGCGAGGCGCCGGAGCGCGGTGGGGCGCGGGTTGGGATCGCCGGGGTGGTCCACCACCGCGAAGACGAGCTGGCTCGTCTCCCCGAAGGCGCGCGCGCGCCACGGCAAAGCGAGGCCGAGCAGGCCAGCGAGGCCCGCCCGAAGTACGGCGCGGCGGCTGCATGCGCTCTTTCTGGGGTCACGGTGCGACACGGATCGCCCTTCTTCCGCCGGAGTATGTCACGAGCTGTACCCGCCACCCGAGCCCCAGCGCGCGTTCGATGCGCCGCCGTGCGGCGGCGCGGGGAAGGATCTCGGGCCGCCCCGAGGCGCCGACGATGGGGACGGCCATCCCGAACTCGTCCAGGGCCGCTGCGGCGCGAAGATCGAGCCCGGGAGCCGACACGGTCTCGGAAACGCGGGCCAGGGAGACGGCATTCCCCTGCCGAACGACCCAGGCCTCGAGGAAGCCACTGTAGAAGGCCTCGTCCACCGGGCCCGAGAAGCGGGCCAATGCCGCCTCGCGGCCGAAGCGCCGGGGTTCCACCGCCACCGGGATGCGACGGCGCACCACCACCTCGTCTCCCTCCCGGGGGATGCGTCGCTCCACCATCGCCGGGCCTCGGATGCCGGCCGGGAGCGGTCGCACCCGCAGGCGAAGCCACAGGGTGCCGGTGCCGGGACGGGGAAAGTGCAGGCCGAGCCGCCACCGCCCCGTCTCGCCCGGGGGAACGAAGCCGAAGGCCCGCAGGCGGTCGCCCGCAGGAACGAAGAGCCGCCGGGTGCCGCGGCCGAGGCCCCGCGCCTCGAGGGCCAGGACGACGAAGGGCCGCGTGCCCGTGTTGACGACCTCGATGGGCAGCGTCAGGCCGAAGCCCTCCACCAGGTGCTCGAGACGGGTCTGGGGGAAGCGCAGCTCGAGTGCGAGGGTGGGCTCGGCCGGGGCAGGCGGGCCAGCGGGAGCCTGCGGGCCCCGAGCCGCACACGCGAAGAGGCCGA
>CAYYHA010000040.1:3706-24769 GCA_964471535.1 uncultured Myxococcia bacterium
TCACGGCGCTGCGCGACCGAAGGCGAGGAGCACCGCGCTTCGGACCCGCCGGTCCCCGACGAAGTGCTCGACGCGCACCGGTCCCACGCCCTTGCAGAAGGTCTGTCGCAGTCGCTCCTGCCCCTCCGGTGGTGCCGCTTCGATCACCACGCAGCCCGAGAAGGTCCCCGCCGGCGTGTCCATCCGGGCGCCGGTCTCCACCACCCGCGCCTCGCCGCCGGCGGTGCGCCAGCGGCGGCCCACCTCGAGGGGCCATGGGAGCAGCCAGGCGCCATGGGCGGGGAGGAAGAGCCCGCCTGGACGCACCTCGTAGACGTACTCCGTGGTGCCCGAGCGAAGACGGGCTCGACCCCCCTCGACCGAGAGGACCCGGGTGATGCGCATCTGTGCCGTGCCGTTGGCATCGGTGATGCGGTGGGTCCAGGTCATCCCCGGCGCAAGCGGGTACAGGCCGAGCACGCCTTCGGCCCGCGGCGGCCTTGTGGGCGCGCCGGCGCAGCCCGCAGCGGCGACGCAGGCGAGGGCCAACGAGGCAAGGAGGAGGCGCCTCGGGCTGCGGCGGCGGTGGCGAGCAGGACGGGGCTTCACGCGTCGCCACAGTCGACCGAGGGACCGGCGGCACGAATCCATGCAGCGTCCCGGGCCGCCCTCAGTCCTCGTACTTCTTGTAGCGCCGGTGGATCCGCAGCACCTCCCCCGGCTTCCGCTCGATCTCGATGGTCTCCTCCTTCGGCACCATCTGCTTGCTCACCGCACAGAAGACCTGCTCCGAGGAGGCCTGCTCGGTGCCTTCGCCGGCGGCGCCGGCCTCGGCCGTCTCCGGGCCGGGGGAGGTCGCGGCGCTCGCGTGCTCGTCGGTGGGGCTGTGTTCCTGATCGGGCATGGCTTGACTCCGTTCCCGAGGACTTGGATGGATGAGGCGGGCGGTAGGTAGCACGGCCGGCCCTGGCCCGCAACGGCGGCTTCGTGCTAACAAGGCAACGCCCATGGCGAGGTCGAAGCGCAAGACGGGAAAGGGCAGGAAGGGTTCCACCGAGGAGGCGGACCTCATCGCTCGGCTCCGCGCCGCCGAGGCGCGGGGCGACGAGGTGGAAGCTCGGCGGCTGGCCCGGCGCATTCTCGCGGAGGAGGAGGGCAACGAGGAGGCGCTCGCTGCGGCGCGGGCGGTGCTCGATCGGCAGCGCCTGCACCCCGTCTACCTCGCCTACGCGGTGGGGGGCTTGCTCCTCTGGGCGCTCGTCTTCTACTTGGGCGTCCTCCTCCGCCGCTGAAGCGACTAGACTTGGGGTCGTGGATCTGGGCGTCCTCATGGACCTCCTCGCCGCAGGGAGGCGCGTGCCCGCGCTGGCCGCGGCGCTGCTTGTGCCCTTGGGACTCTTCTACCTCTTCCTGGGCAAGCGCTACGTCCGTCTCTTCATGGTCGGTCTGATGGGGGCGGTGGGCTTCGAACTCGGGCGCCAAATCGCCGCCTGGGCGGGCCTCTCGCCGCTGTGGGTCGCCGTTCCGCTCGCGGCTGGCCTGGCGGCCGTCGCCTATCCCCTCTACGCCGCCGCCGTCTTCCTCGGTGTGGGCACGGCGCTCGGCCTGCTCCTGGCGGAGACGGTGGCGGTGCTCACCGGCCAGCGCCACTACTTTTTGCTCTTCTTCGGTGGCGGCCTCCTCGGGGGCGGCCTCGGTGCGCTCGCGCTGCTCCGTCCCGTCTCCATCCTTCTCACGGCGGCGGGCGGAGCCTACCTCTTCTTCACGGGCGGGGTGGCGCTAGGCCGCTGGATCCCCTTTCTCGCCACCCTGCCCGCCGACTACCCCCTGCTCTCCGCCGGGATCCTTGCGGTGCTGACCCTGACCGGCGTGATGACGCAGCTGGGCCTGAAGGACGTGGAGGTACTCCGCGCCGAGAAGCTCGAGCGCCTGGCCGCAGAGGCGAAGAAGCGCGAGGAGGAAGAGGCTCGCCGTCGCTGGGAGCGCTACCTCGGTACGGGGCAGGACTAAGGCCTCTTTCGCCGGGCCCGTTCTCCTGAGGCCCGGCGTCGCATCCACCCGCAGGGGAGCCGGGGAAGGGGGGTAGGGTGCGACGCGGCGCGGAGGCGGCGGGCCCTGGCGCAAGCGGCGGCGGCCCGTCTGTGCTATGGTGACTCGGGCACGGGGGTCGGCAGAAAGGGTTGGGATGGATCTAGGCAGCTCCGGACACGAGCATGGGGCAACGCCTCCCCCGTCGCAGCGGACCGGTGCGGGGGCGGCGGCGCAGCAGAAGGGACCCGTTGCCACGGCGCCCACGGTCCTCGTGGTCGACGATCACGAGGTCAACCGAGAGCTTCTCTGCCACCTCTTGACCCACGAAGGGTTTCGGGTGCTTACCGCGGGCGACGGGGAGGAGGCCTTGGAGACCCTACGCGGCGCCGATATCGACCTGGTCCTCCTCGACGTGATGATGCCCCGCATGGATGGCTTCGAGGTCTGCCGGGTGGTGCGCACCGAGATGAAGCGCCTCGACCTCCCCATCATCTTCATCACCGCCTACGGAGATCAGGAGGCGCGGCGACGGGGAAAGGCGGTGGGCGGCGACGACTTCCTCACGCGGCCGGTGGACCGGGAGGAGCTGCTCGCCCGGGCCCGCAGCCTCATCCGCACGAAGGCCTGGCACGATGCACAGGCGGAGGAGCGGGCACGGCTCGCCGGCGCCCTCGAGGAGACGCAGGAGCAGCTCCTGCGGCTGGAGCGCCTGGCCACCCTGGGGACCCTGGCCGCCGGGGTGGGGCACGAGCTGGGCAACCTCGCCACGGTGCTGGGCTCGACGGTGCTCTTCCTCGAGGAAGACCTGGCGGCCGGCCGCTCCGTCGAGGAGCACCTTTCGATCTTGCAGAGCATCGCCGGCCATCTGAAGTCCCATGCGCGCCACCTCCTCGATGCCGGTCGCCCCGGCGCCTCGGAGCCAGTGGTGGTGGACCTGCGCGACGTGGCCCGTCAGGTCGCTTCCATGCTGGAGATCTCCGGCCGCGCCAAGGCGTGTCGGATCCGCCTCGACCTTCCCGACGCGCCCGTCCGCCTGCGTGCCCGTCCCGTGCAGCTCGAGCAGGTGCTCGTCAACCTGGTGGTCAACGCCAGCGATGCCGTCCGTGACGCGCGCCGAGAGGACGGCACCATCGAGATCCGCCTGCGCGAGACGGGCGGGGAGGTGATCCTCGAGGTGGAGGACAACGGCTGCGGCATCCCCCCCGAGCACCTCGAGGCCATCCGGGAGACCTATTTCACGACCAAGCCGCCCGACCGAGGGACCGGCCTGGGGGTGCCGGTGGCCATTCGAATCGTCGAGGCGCATGGCGGCACGCTCGAGTACGAGAGTGAAGTCGGCCACGGAACGGTGGCTCGGGTGCGCCTGCCAGGCGGAACCTAGGCGTCACGGCCGCTGCGCGGGCTCCGGTTGGGTCGCTTCCTTCGCCTAAGCCTTCGCGCCCTCCTGCGCCTGCCGCCCGGGCTGTGCCTCCGAAGGCGCACGGTGGGTTGGGTCGCCGCGGGTTCCCGCGTAGCTCACAGGGGCTCGATGCGCAGTTCGTCGAAGCACAGCGGCGTCTCCCAGGCGGAGAAGCCGAAGCGATCGTGACCGGGACCGACGAGCGGCTCGGGATCCTCCCAGTCGAAGAGGAGCACGTCGTCCACGAAGACCTGGATGCGCCCGCCGCGTCGCTCGAGGCGGATGGCGTAGGTGCGGCCCGGCTCCACCTTGAAGTCGCGGCGTTCCTTCCGGTCGGCGCCGTGCTCGTCGCGCCGCGCGAGCACCGAGATCGTGTTGTTCCAGCCCCCGAGGATGACGACGTATCCACTCTCGTGGTCGCGGCCGTTGCCGAAGACCTCGAACTTGATGTCGCCGGTGCGGCGGGTGCTCCGCGCCAGGAAGCGGATCCGCACGTCCCGCGGCAGGGGCACCTTCAGCCACACGGGGTTGTTCTTGACACCGCCGAGGCAGAGCCAGCCGCTGTCGATGCGCGGGCCCTCCGCATCGAAGAACCAGCTGTACATCTCGCCCACCTCTTCCCGGTCGAAGTCGTCCTCGAAGGGCACCGTGCCCTTCGCCTCCGCCCGCCAGAAGAGCTGGTGGAGGAGCGGGATCTGAAGCAGGGCGATGAAGGCCCCGAGGAGGATCCACCCGCGCCGGCTCATTCCCGCTCCTGCACCACCAGGTCGCCGAAGTCGGGGAGTTCCCGCTGCATGTAGCTCCGCAGCCGGTCCACGATGCGTTTCTCGATCTGTCGCGCCCGCTCGCGGCTCACCCCGAAGTGGTCGCCGATCTCCTGCAGCGTCATCGGGTCCTCGCTCATGAGGCGGTGCTCGAAGATGTAGCGTTCCCGCTCGTCGCTCAAGGTCGCGGCGAAGTCGGAGAGCTTCTCGCGAAAGATCTCCCGGAGCTCCTGATCGCCGAGCACCTCCTCGGCCCCCTCACCTTCGAGACGGATACGGTCACCGAGCGTCGGACCCTCCTCGTCGTCGCTTCCGATCGGCGCATCGAGGGAGGCCTCCGCCGCGGAGAGGCGCTGATCCATCTCGATGACGTCCTTCACCGGGACCTCGAGGCGCTCGGCCAAGAGCTTCGGCTCGGGCCTAAAGCCCAGGGCTTCGAGGCGGCGCTTCTCCTTGCGCAGGTTGAAGAAGAGCTTGCGTTGGGCCTGTGTGGTGCCCAGCTTCACCTGCCGCCAGTTGTCCATCACGTACCGGATGATGTAGGCGCGAATCCACCAGGCGGCGTAGGTGGACAGCTTCACGCCCTTGTAGGGGTCGAACTTCTGCACCGCCTTCATCAGCCCCACGTTCCCTTCCTGGATGAGGTCCAGCAGGTTGAAGGCGGCGCGGCGGTACTCGTTGGCGATCTTCACCACCAGCCGCAGGTTGGCGGTCACCAGACGGTAGGCGGCCTCGGGGTCACCTTCCTCCCTCCACTTGACGGCGAGAGCGTGCTCTTCCTCCCGGCTCAAGAGCGGGTAGCGGGAGATCTCCGCCATGTACCGAGCCAGCGGATCGCTGACCGAGAGGGCCTTCTTGTCGGCCGGGACGGGTAGGGAGCGCCCGGCGTCGGAGGGCTCCGCGGCCTCGGGCCGCTCGGATGCCTCCAAGGGCTCGGACGACTCCGCATCGTCCGCCCCCGGCGCCGCGGCCTCCGGCTGCGCCGGGGCTTCGGGCAGTGCCGGTTCCGGCGGAAGCTCCGCCACCGCAGTCTTGTTGTCGTCCGCCATGACTTGCGCTATGCGCTCCTATCATTGTCCCGCCCCCTGCACTAGGGCGGATTCGTTAGGAGGGGTGCCCATGCGAGCGCCTTGCTCCCCGAGTTTCGCGGCGACTCGAGCCCCGTGGCGAAGCATTGCCGAGCCTCATCTGTTGGAACCCACGATGGTGCAACCTCGAGACGACCTGGCCAGTGGTCCCGGCCGTCGAGGCGCACCGAGGCGCCCGTGCGGTAGGGCGGTTGCCCGAGGTCGCAAGCCCCGTTTGCCATCGAACGCATCCATCACCACGAGGAATCCATTGACATGAGTCTTTCCGCCGAAGAAGCCGAAGAGCCCATCGAGGAGGCGGCGCCCCAGCCATCGGACTACGTTGCCGACGTGCGCTTCGAGGACCTGCCCCTCTCAGAGGAGGTGCTGGCGGGGATCCGTGAGCGAGGCTACGAGCGTCCCACGCCGGTGCAGGCCCGATGCATCGAGCCTGCGTTGAAGGGGCGGGACCTCTCCGTGCGTTCCAAGACTGGCACCGGAAAGACCGCCGCCTTCGGCATCCCCCTCATCGAGACGGTGGAGCCCCGAGGCCAGCTGCCGCAAGCCGTGGTGCTCGCGCCCACCCGAGAGCTGGCAAACCAGGTCGCCGAGGAACTCGCCGCCCTCGGCAAGCACAAGAGCGTTCGGGTCCTCTCCATCATCGGTGGTGCATCGATGCAGGCGCAGCTCGATGCGCTGGCTCGTGGCGTGGACATCGTCGTCGGCACGCCGGGGCGGGTGCTCGATCACATCCGCCGGGGCACCCTGGATCTCTCGCAGGTGAAGGTGCGGGTCCTCGACGAGGCCGACGAGATGCTCTCGATGGGCTTTCTCGAGGAGGTCACCTCCGTCTTGAACGCGTGCCCAGAGGAGGCGCAGACCCTGCTCTTCTCCGCCACCCTGCCCGAGGACCTAGGGCGCATCGTGGCGCGTTACATGAAGGATCCTGAGTCGATCCTCCTCTCGGGGGACGAGTTCACCGTCGAAGGCATCGAGAACCGCCTCTACGAGACGCGCGACGACTATCCCAAGCCCAGGAACCTCCTCTATCTGCTGGAGATGGAGGATCCCGACTCCGCGATTATCTTCTGCAATACCCGAGACGATACGGCGCTGGTGACGGCGGTCCTGAACCGGCATGGGTTGCCGGCGGCCCTCCTCAACAGCGATCTGTCCCAGAAGGAGCGCGAGAAGGCGATGCAGCGGATCAAGAGTGGAGAGATCCGCTTCCTCGTCGCCACGGATCTCGCGGCGCGGGGCATCGACATCAGCGACCTCTCGCACGTGGTGAACTACTCGCTTCCCGAGGATCCGGCGGTCTACATGCATCGCGTCGGGCGAACCGGCCGCATCGGAAAGAAGGGCACGGCCCTCTCGCTGGTCACCGGCCGCGACCTGCACACGCTGAAGGCGCTGGAGACGAAGTACGGCGTGCATTTCGAGAAGTGCGAGCTGCCCGATCCCGAGGAGGCACGCCGGCACTGGGCCGAACGGCTGATGAAGGAGCTTCGCCAGGGGATGGAGGGCAGCGTCTTCGAAGCCTATCTGCCGCTGGTGAAGGAGCTGAAGGCGCGATCCGACGGCGACTTCCTCCTCGCCTTCGCGCTGAAGTACTACTTCGACCACGCGCGCCGCGCTCGGGCCGTCTCCGGAGCGAAGGAGGCGAGGCGCAGCAGGGAGAAGGGAAAGAAGAAGGAAAAGCGGGAGGCGCGGCAGAACGGTAAGGCGCAGACGGCGGGCCGGGAAGGAGGCCCGCGCCGCGACGAGGCACCGGCCGCGGGTGACGGGCAGGAGAAGACGGCCCGACCGCCTCGCCTCTACGTCAACCTGGGGAGCGAACACGGCCTGGACGCCGAGGGAGTGAAGGCGGCACTCCTCGAGGCGGCCGGCCTTCCCGAGGCGCCGGTGGGAGGGGTGGACCTCCACGAGAGCCACAGCTACGTCACCGTGGAGGATTCCGCGGCGGCCGATGCGCTCCTTGCGGCCCACGGGAAGACCCACGGGGACAGAACCCTCCGGGTCGAACGTGCGCGGTCGTCCGGCCGGAAACGGCGCCGGCGCCGCCGAAAGTGACGGTGGACGATGACGCTGCGCGCGGGGGTGGGCAGGAGCCTCAACAAGCAGGCGGCCATCGCTGGCCGCGAGGCGGCGCGCGCCGCTCTCGGGCGCCTCGGCGCCGTGCCCCCACGCGCCGCGCTTCTCTTCGCCACCGTGGGCTACGAGCAGAAGGCGCTCGTCGACGCGGCCGGGGAGGTGCTAGGCGACCTGCCGCTGCTGGGGTGTTCGGCCGAGGGCATCATCACGCGCGAAGGTTCCTACGAAGGCTCTCACGGGGTCGCGATCGTGGTGCTCGGAGGGCAGAACCTCCAGGCACGGGTCCACGCGGTGGAAGGGCTCTCGACGGGCCCGGAAGCGAAGGGCCGGGCTCTGGGTGAGGCGGTCGCCGCCGGGGGCGGGGCGGACCTCCTGCTGCTCTTCCCCGACGGCCTGAGCGCCGACTGCTCCGCCCTCCTCGCCGCGCTCGATGCGGCCCTGCCCGGTGTGCCCGTCGTGGGTGGCACGGCAGGGGACGCGATGCGCATGGCGCGCACCTACCAGTATGCGGGCCGGCAGGTCTTGAGCGATGGCGCCGTGGCCCTGGCCCTTCGCGGCGTTCAGGCCCATGTGGCGATCAGCCACGGCTGCGATCCCATCGGCATCGAGTGCACGATCACGCGTGCGGAGGGATCCCGCGTCTACGAGATCGATGGAAGACCGGCGTGGGAGCTCTACGCCGAGTACATCGAGCAAGGCGAGGAGGCGCCCGAGCCGGTAGAGATCACGCATCTCTGTCTCGGCGAGCGCCTCTCCCCCGAGGAGGCGAGTGGCTATGGCGCCTACCTGATTCGCACGCCGCTGGGGCGTGACGAGGAGACGGGGGCGCTCATCTTCCCGGGAGGCCTGAAGAGCGGCACCCGGGTGCAGATGGTCCGACGCAACCCGGACCGCATCGCCGCCAGTGCCGTCGAAATCGCCCGGCGCATCCGGGAGGGCGAGGACCGCCCGCCGGCGCTGGTCCTGCAGTTCGACTGTGCCGGCCGGGGGCGCGTGATTTTCGGCGAACGGGTCAACGACACCTTGATCCGGCCCATGCACGAGACCGTCGGCCCCGAGCCCGCCTGGTTCGGGTGTCACACCTTCGGCGAGATCGCACCCCTCGCCGGGCGCACCCGCTTCCACAACTACACCGCCGTGCTCTGTGCGCTGTGCGAGAGGGAGCGCCCATGAACTGGCCGCGCGACACCTCGGCACGGGACGATGCACGGGACGATGCGCTCTACCAGCAGGTGAAGCTGCTCGTGCGCGCCGAGCGCCGCCTCTACGCCTCGCGCATCGAACTCGATCGGCAGCTCGCCCGGATCCGGGCGCTGAACCGCTTCGCCCTCGAGGCGGGGCGCAGCGTCGATGCCCGCTGGATCCTCGAACGCGCCTCCACGTTGCTCTTCGAGCTCTTTCCCCTCGACCAGGCCGTCGCCTGCCTCGCCGAGGGAGATCGGCTCTGCCTCGCCGCGATCGCCGCCGTGCCAGGGCGCGAGCCGCAGGAGACGGTTCGGCTGCCGGATTCCCGCTACTTCGCACCCTTCCCCCAAGACTTCTTCGAGCGACCCCTTGCCGGCCCTGCGCGGGAGGTCGCAGCGCAGCACGCCTGCGTGGAGGTGCCGCTTGGTTGGATGGAAGCGCTCTTCGGGGGCTCGGACAGAGCGGCACCCAGCGAGGCCCTCGTGCTCGCCTTGCCACTGCTCGAGAAGGATCGCCGGCCGCTCGGCCTCCTTCTCGCTCGCAATCCCGAGCCCGCATTGATCTCGCCTCACGATCGCCCGCCGGAGGAGGACGACGCCGGATTCCTGGAGCTGGTCGGATCCCACCTCGCCGCCGCCGTGGAGAACGCCCGCCTCCATGCGGAGCTCGAGCGCCGCGTCGCCGAGCGGACCGCGGAGCTCGACGCCAACCTGCGCGCGCTGCGCGAGGCGCAGGACCAGCTCCTGCAGGCAGGGAAGATGGCAGCGGTGGGCACCCTGGTGGCGGGGCTCTCCCACGAGCTCTCCAAGCCGCTGATGGTCATCCATGGGTACGCCGAGGCTCTCCTCGACGAGGGACCCGAGAGTCCGCAGGCCAAGAAGGGGCTTGCGGCCATTGCGCGGCAGGCCCGCCGCTGTCAGGATCTCGTCGACGCCCTTCTGGACTTCTCGCGCAAGGGCCCACCGCAGCGTGACCGGGTACACACCCGAGACCTTGTGGGCCGCATCGCGCAGCTGGCGCGTTCCCATCCGAAGTGCCGCGAGGTCGAGCTGAGGTGCGAGGTGGCCCCCGAGGCCGAGGTGGAGATCTTCGTCAACCGCTCCGAGATCGAGACGGCGCTGCTCAACGTGGTGAACAATGCGCTGGAGGCGGCAGCGCCAGGGACCGCCGTGGTGCTCTCCGTGCAGGGAAGGGATCAGCGCAGCGAGGGCGACGAGCTGCAGCGAGGCATCGAGTTCCTCGTCGCCGACCGGGGGCCGGGGATACCGCCCGAGATCCGATCCCGTATCTTCGACCCCTTCTTCACCACCAAACCGGTGGGGCAGGGCGTGGGCCTCGGCCTCTCCCTGACCCGGCAGATGATCGAGAACCACTGCGGCCGCGTCGAAGTCGACTCGTCACCCGGGCAAGGGACGCGGGTTTCGCTCTGGGTGCCCCGAGGCGAAGGTCCGACCCCAGTCGTCATCGAGTGATGCAGCGAATCCGCTTCGAGCACCTGTGTACCGAGGAGGGGTGGGTCTCACCCTGCTATGCCGAGATCTCGGACGGCCGCTTCGTATCGCTCCAGCCCGAGCCGCCCACCGGCTGGCAGAGCGACGAGGCGATCGCCGGCTTTGCGCTGCCCGCCCTGCCCAACCTCCACTCACATGCCTTCCAGCGGGCGCTCGTGGGGCGGGGTGAGCGGCGTGGTCCCGCCGGTGCCGATTCCTTCTGGACCTGGCGGGAGGCGATGTACCGTCTCGCCTGCCGCGTCGACCCCGATGACCTCGAGGCCATCGCCACCTTTCTCTACGTGGAGATGCTCGAGGCGGGCTACGGTGCGGTGGGCGAGTTTCACTACCTCCACCACCGCCCCGATGGCCGGCCCTATGCGGATGCGGCCGAGATGTCGAGGCGCATCCTCGCGGCGGCGGAGCGAACGGGGATCGCGCTGACCCTGCTTCCCGTCCTCTACCTGCGGGGCGGGTTCGATTCCGAACCCTCGGGGCCCCAGCTTCGCTTCGTGCATCGGGACGTAGACGCCTACCTGCGCCTGGTGGATGCATTGGCCGAGTCTGGCAGAGCCCGCATCGGCCTGGCGCCGCACAGCCTGCGAGCGGTGCACGAGGCGGGGCTGCGGGCGGTGGTGGCGGCGGCGCAGAATCGGCCGCTGCACATCCACATCGCCGAGCAAGTGAAGGAGGTCGAGGAGTGCCTGACGCACTGCGGCGCACGTCCCGTCGCGTGGCTCCTCGACCGCTTCTCCGTAGGCCCCAACTGGTGTCTCGTCCACGCCACCCACATGGAGGCCGACGAGACGCGGCGCGTCGCCGAGTGCGGGGCAGTGGTCGGCCTCTGTCCCACCACCGAGGCGAACCTGGGAGATGGCATCTTCCCTCTGCTCGCCTACCGGGAGGCCGGTGGCCGCTTCGGTATCGGCAGTGACAGCCAGACGGCGGTGAGCCCGGCGGCGGAGCTCGTCCTCCTCGAGTACGGACAGCGCCTCGTCCACAGGCGGCGGAACCTCGTCGCTGGTCCCCACCCGAGCGTCGGGCGCACCCTCCTCGGGGAGGCGGTGCGAGGGGGTGCACAGGCGCTCGGGCAGCCGATCTCCTTTCCGAGGCGGGGGGCGGCGGCCAATCTCGTCGTCCTAGATGCCTCGCATCCCCGTCTCCTCGGCCACGATGCCCAGAGTGTTCTCGATGCGTGGATCTTCGGTGCGGCTGAGGGCGCCGTCTCCCAAGTAATGGTCGGGGGGCGATGGGTGGTGCGGGAGGGCCGCCACCCGCTCGCCGAGACCGCTCGGCAGGCGTTCGAGCGGGTCATGCACCGGCTGTGGAGGGAGGCATGACGCCCTTTTCGATTCGGCGCCCCGAGGCAGGCGCGGTCCCCCTGCTGGTCAGCGTGCCCCATACGGGGACCTCGCTCACGGAGGGGCTCGCCGCTCGCTTCAGCGGCGAGACGGTTCGAGCCCTGCCGGACACCGACTGGCACCTCGACCGTCTCTATGCCTTCGTTCCTCGGCTGGGCGCGACACTCCTGTGCGCACGGATGTCCCGATACGTCATCGATCTCAACCGAGACCCGCAGGGGCGGTCCCTGTACCCGGGCCGTTTCGAGACCGAACTCATCCCCACGCGCACCTTCGACGGCGAGCCCATCTACCGTCCCGGGGAGATGCCAGGGCCGGAGGAGCGGGCCGACCGGCTCGAACGCTACTACCGTCCCTACCACGAAGCCCTGCGGCGGCTCCTCGACGAGTTCGTCGATCGCTTTGGCTACGCCCTCCTCTTCGATGCGCACAGCATCCGCAGCCACGTGCCCCGTCTGGTCCCCGAGCCGATCCCCGACCTCATCCTAGGTGACGGCGGGGGCAGCGCCTGCCCGCCGCTGATCGTCACTGCGGTGCGCTCGGTGCACGAGGCGAGTCCCTACGAGAGCGCCTACAACGCGCCCTTTCGGGGTGGCTACATCACCCGGCACTACGGGCGGCCCGGGGAGCGGGTGGCGGCCTTGCAGCTCGAGATGGCCCAGCGCCTGTACATGGAGGAGGCACCGCCCTTTCGCTACGACGCAGGCCGGGCGGCAGCACTGCAGCCGGTGCTCGAGGAGACGCTGCGCGCCTATGTGGAGGCGGGCGTGCGGTGGGCAGCGTCCCTCACGCGGCACTGAGGCGAGCGCGCCCCTCACTCGGCGTCGCCGTCGCCGTCGCCGACCGACGAGTCGGTGCGGCCCTTCCGCCGTGCACCGGTGGCGAAGCGGCGGGCGCCTGTGAGTCCCTCTGCCGCCAGCGCCTCGAGCCCCCGCCGGCCTTCCGCCCGAAGCGCCTCCTCGAAGGGCAGCGTGAGCCCCGCATAGACGGAAGCGCGGTCGATTCGCAGGCAGGCCTGGGGAAAGGCGGCGAGGCGTTCCGCGAGGGCGACGGCCTCGTCGAGCGTGCAGCCCGGGGGAACGACGCGGGAGACGAGACCCATGGCTAGCGCTTCTTCGGCACCGACGGCGCGGCCGGTGAGGATGAGATCGAGGGCGCGGCCCAATCCGACGATACGGGGCAGGCGGACCGTGCCGCCATCGATGAGGGGCACGCCGTAGCGCCGGCAGTAGACGCCGAGCACCGCGTCCTCCGCCGCTATCCGCAGATCGCACCACAGTGCCAGCTCGAGCCCACCGGCCACCGCGTGGCCCTCGATGGCGGCGATGACCGGCTTCTCGAGGTGCATCCGCGTGGGGCCGAGCGGGCCGGGCCCTTCGGGGTCGGTCTCGTTGGGATGGCCCGCGGCGATCGCCTTCAGGTCGGCGCCGGCACAGAAGGTTCCCCCCTCGCCGTAGAGCACCGCGACCCGCTGATCGGGATCGGCGGCGAAGGCTTCGAAGGCCCGACGCAGGGCGGAGGCGGTTTCCCGGTCGATGGCGTTTCGGCGCTCTTTGCGGCACAGGGAGATCACGCTGACGCCTCGTGTCGCCGGGGTCGTTCGGACGTACTCGCTCATCCCTTCCTCCTCGATGTCCGGTCCGCTGTACGTCCTCGGGGGCACACGGCGCTGCGCCGTGACCGCCGAGCGGGGCAGCGCCGGACGGGGCTCGACCCGGGCAGGCGCCACGCCTCCAAATGGCCTACCATCGAGGCGTGGAGAGGGCGACAGCCGAGGTTCCCATCACCTTTCTGCCGTCGGGGATCGTTCGCTACGTCCCGGCGGGGACCCGGCTCTTCGATGCAGTGCAGCAGGCGGGCCTGCCCATGGCCACTGCCTGTCAGGCGGAAGGGATCTGCGGCTTTTGCCGTCTCGAGATCCTCGCGGGGGAGGCCCACCTCTCGCCGCCCACCAAGCAGGAAGCGGACACGAAGCGGCGCAACGAGGTGCCGCAAACGGCGCGGCTGGCCTGCCTGACCACCGTCCACGGCCCGGTGACCGTCAGGGCCTCCTACTGGTAGCGCCGCCTCCCCCACCTCCTCCGTGGGAGGCCCTGGGGTCCACCCAGGCACTGTGCCCGAGCGGATACATGCCGGGCAACGTGACCGGCAGGCGGCCCGGTGCCGGGATCTCGCCCGCCAAGAAGCGCGCCGCCGCCGTCGCGGATGCGGGCCGATAGGAGTAGGTGCACAGGTAGCCGGCGACGCCGGGGAAGGCGCGGATGAGGTAGGGCGAGCCCATGTTCACCACGACGATGGGGGTGCGGAGCGTGCGCACGAGCTGGCCGACCATGCGCGCCTGGTAGCTGTTGACCACCCCAACGACCAGCACGTCCGCGTCCTTGGCGGCCTCACGGGTGCGTTCGAGGTCCCGCGCCCGCCGCGCCCGCGAGGGCACTGCCGGCGTGCGGATGCGAACGCTCTCGGGGAAGCGGCGGCCTATCTCCCGGTCGAAGGTGCGGTCCGCCGAGAGCACCACCACCCGGCGGTGGGTTCGACGATCGATGGGCGTCAGCCCCTCACGGGAGCGAACGAGCGTCAGCCCCCGCTCTGCGATCTCCCGGGCGATCGCAGGACCCGCGGATGAGTTGGAGATCACGGCGAGCGCCTCCTCCACCGGGGGGGGCCGGCGGTCGAAGAGTCCGCGGCGCATCTTCACGGTGAGGATCCTCCGCACGGATTCATCGAGACGCGCCATCGAGATCCGTCCGTCGCGCACCGCCGAGAGGAGTGCCTGGTGCACCTCCTCCTTCTTCTCCCGGGTCCACAGGATCAGCACCATGTCGGCGCCCGCCTGTATCGCCTTTACCGCGGCCGTCCCCGAACCATAGGCGTCCACGATCCCTTTCATCTCGAGGCCGTCGGTGAGGATGATTCCCTTGAAGCCCAGTTCCTCGCGCAGGAGCCCCGTCAGGACCTTTCGGCTGACCGTGGCCGGCACACGCGGCCGGCCCTCCACCGCCGGAAGCGCGATGTGCGCGGTCATCACCGCATCCAGGCCGCCCTTGCGGATGGCCTCCCGAAAGGGCGCCAGCTCCACTGCGAGCAGGCGTGTCTTGTCGTGGGGGAGGGCGGGGAGGTCGTAGTGGGAGTCCGATTCGGTGTCCCCATGCCCGGGGAAGTGCTTCGCGACCGCTGATACGCCACCCGACTGTAGGCCGCGCACGTAGGCTGCGCCATGGGCACCGACCAAGGCCGGATCTTCCCCGAAGGAGCGAATGCCGATGACGGGGTTCGCCGGGTTGCTGTTGACGTCGAGGACCGGTGCGAGGTTCATGTTGAAGCCGAGCAGCCAGAGGTCCCGCGCCTGTACCTGCGCCGCACGACGGGTCAGCTCGACCGAGCGGGCGGCACCCAGCGCCATGTTGCTCGGAGGCGCGGCGACCGGCTCCGAGAGGCGCACCACGTTTCCGCCCTCCTGGTCGACCGCGATGAAGGGAGGAATGGTGGGCAGGAGCGCGGCGATCTGCCGCGTGAAGTGGGCGATCTGCGTGAGGCTTTCGATGTTGCGCGAGAAGAGCGCGACGCCGCCCACCTGCTTGCCCTTCACCAGCCGCTCGATGGGGCCACCTTCGTCCACCTCGGTGCCCCCGAAGCCGACGAAGAGGAGCTGTCCGACCTTCTGCTCCACCGTCATGCTGGCGAGGATGCGTTCCACGCGGGCGCGGATCTCCGCTTCCCGGCTGTGCCGGAGGAGAGGGATCTCCGGCCGCGCCTCGGGGGGCGCTGGCGGGCCGGCGATGCCGGCGAGAGACGGGGAGGCGAGCAGCGCGGCGAGTGCGGTGGCGAGAAGACGCAACCCGAGGGTCACGCGATGGCCCTGGCTCCGCACACGCGACGGCATGGGACTACTCGGTAGCCCGGGCTGCTGCCAGTCGCAAGTCTCCCGAATCCATCCACCGCTGCCAGGTGGCGATGGTCTTCCGGAAGCGGGGCATCTCCGCTCGGGACAGCGGCCGCCGGGGAGGCAGCTTCAGGGTCAGGGGATTGACGTGTACCCCGTCCTTCTTCACCGCATAGTGCAGGTGTGGTCCCGTGGAGCGTCCCGTGCTCCCCACCTTTCCGATGTAGTCCTTCTGGTGTACCCGCTGCCCGCGCCGCACGAGGATCTTGGAGAGGTGCGCATACCAGGTGCTGTAGCCGTTGGCGTGGCGGATGCCCACCAGGTTGCCGTTCGGGCCGGCATAGCCCGCCTGGATCACCGTACCGTCTCCCACCGCCATCACGGGGGTGCCGATGGGCGCGCCGTAGTCCACGCCCCGATGCATCTTCGTGTAGCCCAGAATGGGGTGGCGACGCTTTCCGTAGCCGCTGGTGATCCGAACGAGTTTCATCGGCGCCTTGAGCAATGCCTTCTGGGCACTACGACCGTCCGCGTCGTAGTAGGCCACGCGGCCGTCTTCGCTCTCGTAGCGGAAGACTCGGTAGGTGCCCGGTGCTCCGTCGTACTCGGCGGCGAGAATCTCGCCGTAGCGGAGGAAGCGTCCTTTGTGGAAGTACTTCTCCACGATGATCTGAAAGCGGTCGCCGCGCTGGGGATCCCGATAAAAGTCGATGTCCCAGGCGAGCACCTCGGCGAGCATCACTGCCAGCGCCGGGGACTCTCCGATTGCCTCCATCGCTTCGTAGAGGCTGGTGCGAAGTGTGCCGGTGACGTGGGCCACCTGCCGTTCTTCGTTGATCGCGCGCCGGAACCCCCAGAGGCGACCAGCATCGCGCCGCGCATACCACCCCTGGGTCGGGCTCCGCTCATAGTCGAAGAAGAGCACCTCGCCCTCGGGTGAGAGCTTCACCCGGAATGCGTCACCGGGCCGCGCACGGCGGAAGTCGAAGACGCCGCGCATCGCCGCGACGATCTCCTGCGTTTGCTCGGGAGCGAGACCGGCCTTGGAGAGTGCCTCGGCGACGGTCTGATTCTTCTGGAGCCGCGCCGCCACCACGCGGTAGGCGACCGCGGCATAGCGATCGCCGGGCGCTCGGACGGAAGGGTCGTGGTTCGCAGCGTGGTCCACGACGGAGGCCGTCGCCGTGCCCGTCTCCTCCCCCTGCCGGTGGAGCGGCGCCGGCACCGGCTGGTGCGGCCGCGAAGGCGGCAGGGAGAACGCGGTGGGCGGCGCAGCGTCGTTTTCCGGCTCTGGGGTCACGCGCGCAGTGGGACGTGGCGCCTCCATCGCCCGCGCCGTGCCATAGCGCTCGAAGATGACGTGGGTGTTCCACGCCGTGACGCCCATCAACACCGCTGCGAGGGTCCAGGTGCCGAGTTTTCCCCTTCGTTTGCGTGCGGGCTGTTGCCGGTGGAGGAGTTCGAGCTTCGAGTCGGGGTTGATGGGGTTCATGGGAGGCCGAAGTTCGCGCAGTGACGCTGCGTGCCGGGGTTTGGGGGTGTCGAACGGTGCCGCGCGCACCCACGGCGGAGCCTGAGACAGGCACGTCGCACCCTGTTACATCGAAGATAGCAGCGCCTCGGGGGGGCGCCAAGAAAGTGCCCCTGAATCCAGGGGGCAGGGCGCCGCCCGAGCTGCGGCGTTCCACAGGGCCTCGAGCGCCGTTCCGCAGCGCCTGGCTCGTCGCGCCCTGCCCTTCGAGTGTGCCCCGCCGGGACGCCGCACGCTCATGGGCCAAAGCGCAGACGAGCGATCACGGGAAGGTGGTCGGACGGCGGGGGCTGTGGGGATTCGATTCGGCCCTCCAGGGTCTCGAAGCCGGGGCCGAGGAAGATGTAGTCGAGGCGGCGATTGGGCGCGCCGGCGGGAAAGGTCTTCCATTCGGGGCGGAATGGGCCGCCCACCTCGCTCCAGCCGGGCAGGGCGCGGAGGCGCTCGATGGTGCGGTCCCCCCGCATGTCGGTCCAGGGCTCGTCATCGAAGCCGGCGCGGTGCAGCGCCTCGGGCGGGACAGCGTTGAGGTCACCGAGCAGGAGGGTGTGTGGGGGACTTCGGGAGAGCACCTCGAGGAGCCGGTCCACCTGCTGGGCGCGGTTCTCGCCGCTGAAGGCATCGAGGTGCGCATCGAGGATTCGTGCCCGGCGCGGGCCCACCTCGACCTCGGCCGAGAGGATGGCCCGGTGCAGATAGAAGGCGTTGATGAGGGGGGTGAATGCCTGGGGCTGCGGCAAGGCGATGCGGCGAGCGCGATGGAGTGGGTACCGGGAAAGGATGGCCTGCCCCGACCACACGCGGCCGATCTGCTCTGAGGGGCGCAGGCCGGGATGGGGCACCCACCGCGCCAGCCAGGTGGTGGTCCAGGCGGCGAAGCCGAAGCCCATCCTCCGGGCGAGGTAGCGCAGCTGGTCGATGCGGTGGGTCCGATCGGCGCGGCGGTCCACTTCCTGCAGGGCCACCAAGTCCAGGTCCCATTCCTGCACCGCCTCGGCGATGCGATCGAGGTGGGCGCGGACCTCCGCCTCGCTGCAGGCGCAGCCGTCGGAGAGGGCGCTCCCGCAGCCGAAGTGGATGTTCCAGGTCGCGACCGCCAGGGTCTCCTTCGGTGGAGGGACAGGACGGGGAAAGCGCAGGATGCGTGCGCCCCGCGGGGTCAGGCCGCCGCCCCAGAGGACGAAGGGGAAGAGGAGGGCACGGCCGGTGCGCTCCAGCCAGGTGGGCAGGGCGAGCCCTCGCCCGGTTCGGATCCGGTGACCGAGCACCATGGCGGCCCACAGGTAGCGGCAGTCGCCGCCGCGGGCAAGGCTAGGGCTCCTCTGCCTGGCGTTCGCTGTGGGATTCTCCGTCGAAGGAGAGGAGGGTGCTCTTCTCCTCAAACTTCGTGAAGAGGTGGACGGGGCGCTTCCACAGTCGCTGCAGGTTGGCCAGGGTCGCCTGGGCCCAGTCGTACTTCAGGTCCACGCCTTCGTGCTTGTGGTGGAGCAAAAGCTCGCCTCTGTTTCCGAAGTTGCCGTCGACGACCTCGATGATGGGCTGCCCGAAGTTCGTCAGCATCGAGAGCAGCTTGTTCTTCACCGCCTTGAACTGCCGATCGACGATCTCCCATCGGTTGCCCTTCTCGTTGAACTCGTAGACGAAGAGCTTCTGGTCGATGCAGAACTCAGGGGTGAGGAACTCATCGATGAAGGTGATGTCGTTGTAGAAGCGGCGCACCTCGAAGATCTTCTCGCGCCCTTTGCCCAGGCCCTTGTCCCAGGTCCGCCGGAGAGCCATGTCGTCGCACTCCTCGTACTCCTTTCCGAAGCGGCCCTTGTTCCAGCGGTCTTCGATATCGCGAAAGAGCTCGAGGCCGAGCTTGTAGGGGTTCAGCCGCTTACCGCTGGTCGAGAGCACGCCCGCATGGCTGTCGGCGTAGTCGATCACCTCGGTGTCGGTGAGCGCCCGGGTGGTCATGATCTTCGAGTGCCAATAGGTGGCCCAGCCCTCGTTCATGATCTTTGTCTGGCCCTGCGGCGCAAAGTAGTAGGCCTCTTCCCGAATGATGGAGAGGAGGTCCTGCTCCCAGGCTTCGAGGGGCGCATTCTCGAGGAGGAAGAGCAGCACGTCCCGCACGGGATCCTCGGGAAAGCGTTTGGCCTTTTCCTTGCGGGCCTCCTGCTTCTCCTTCTGTGCCTGAAGAAAGGACTCCGGATTGATGTAACGGTCCATGTACGAGCGTTCCACCTTCAGCTTCCGGATGCCCGGCTCCTCTCCTTCTTCCTCGTCGCTGCGCTCGGCGCGGCGCTTGATGTACGGCGCGTGCTGATCGATGAGGTTCTCGAGCGACAGGCACACGTCGATGAAGTTCTCGACTTCCTCCACGCCGTACTTGTCGATCAGGCGGTAGACGCGGGTGGCGTGGTTTGCCATCTCGTCCAGCATCTTCCGGTTCGTGTGCTGGAAGGAAAAGTTGTTCTTGAAGAAGTCGTTGTGGGCGTAGACGTGGGCCATCACCGTCTTCGTGTCTACGTCGCTGTTCGTATCGAGAAGGTAGGCGTAGCAGGGGTCGTTGTTGATGACGAGCTCGTAGATCTTCGAGAGACCGTACTCATAGGTCTTGGCGATCCGCTCGTACTCCATACCGAAGCGCCAGTGCGGGTAGCGCTTCGGGAAGCCCCCGTAGGCGGCCACCATGTTCATCTCGTCGTAGTTCACGACCTCGAAGATCTGAGGGAAGAAGTCGAGGCCGAACTCGGCCGCGTAGCCCTCGATCTCTCGTTGGAGGTCGAGCAATCGTGGTGGCAGGGGCTTTGGCACGCCTACAGTCCCTTCCCCAGGAAGTCCTTGATGGATTCGTAGATGCCGCTCTTGTCGGGGATCTCGGAGAGCAGGACCTTCTCCTCCTCGGAAAAGGCATCCTTCAGGTCCTTGATGAACTGCCCCGACCCATAGGGGCTCTCCACCTGCCCGTAGCAGAAGGCGTTCGACCAGGGGACGAGGTGCTCCTTGAGGATCTCCATACAGAGGCGCGAATCCTCCGCCGACCAGTTGTCTCCGTCGGAGAAGTGAAAGGGATAGATGTTCCAGCTTGCCGGGTCGTAGTCGCTCTCGATGATCTCCTTCGCAAGCTTGTAGGCGCTCGAGATCATCGTCCCGCCCGATTCCCGCGTGCGGAAGAAGGTGTCGCGATCGACCTCCCGGGCCACGGCGTCGTGGATGATGTACCGGGTTTCGATGCCCTCGTACTGGCTGCGAAGCCACGTGTCGATCCAGAAGGTTTCGATGCGAACGATCTCCTTCTGTTCGTCGCCCATCGATCCCGAAACGTCCATCATCAGGATGATCACCGCATTGGATTCGGGCAGCTCTTCGGTCTTCCAGGTGCGGTATCTGCGGTCCTCGCGCACCGGGATGATCACCGGGTTCTTGGGGTCGTAGGTGCCGCTGGCAATGGAGCGAAGGAGGGCGCGCTTGTAGGTGCGCCGGAAATGACGGAGCGATTCGGGGCCAACCGTATTGATCCCGGTGTACTTCGTCTTCAGGGAACGGATGTTCTTCTTTCCCTTCGGCTCGATTCTGGGCAGCTCCAGCTCCTCGCCGAGGATCTCCGCCAGCTCGTCGAGGCTGACGTCGACTTCGAGGACGTGCTCGCCCTCTCCCTCACCCGCCTCGCCCGTGCCGGGCTGAGGCTCCCCGTCCCCGACGGTGTCGCCCACCTCTCCGTCTCCCTGGCCCACGCCCCCCTGCTGCTTCTCTCCGAAGCGGAAACGGGGGACGTCGATCTGGGGGATGGGGATGGAGACCAGATCCTTCCCCTGCCGGCCGATGAGCTCACCCTTGGAGATGTACCGGCGCAGGTTCTCCTTGATCTTCCCGCGCACGATCTGCTTGAAGCGGGTGTGATCTCGGCGAATGGGGAGGGACACGGGCCTACTCCTTGGTGTCCCCGCGAGCGAAGATGCTGGCGACGTAGTTGAGCACGTCGGTGGCGCTGGTCTCGTCGTAGCCGAAGTTGTCGATGAGTCGCTGCTTCACCACGTCGATCTTCTCCTGCGTGTCCTTGTCCACCACGCGGGAGACGAGGTGCTTCAGCTTGATCGAGTCCTTCTGGTCTTCGAAGAGCTTCAACTCGAGCGCTCGGTGCAGGCGCTCGTTCGTCTTGTAGTCGAACTTCTTCCCTTCCACTGCGAGCGCGCCGATGTAGTTCATGATCTCGCGGCGGAAGTCGTCCTTGCGGGACTCGGGGATGTCGATCTTCTCCTCGATGGAGCGCATGAGCCGCTCGTCCGGCTCC
>CAYYHA010000041.1:0-5118 GCA_964471535.1 uncultured Myxococcia bacterium
TGGCCGGCGCCCTGGTCTCGCGTCTGTTCGGCATCGTGGTCGACGGCGCGGTGCCACGGCAGTGGCTCCTGGTCGCCGTGGAGACCGGAGTGATGACCCTGGCTGCGCTGTGGCTGTGGCGGGCCGGCGCGGCCGGCGGCTGACCGGAACCGTCGCATCCCCTCGATCCGGTTGGCCTGCCCGGTGACGCGCCCGCGGCCATCCGGCGAGCGATGCGTGGCCGCCCGTACCGGTGGCAGCACACATCGTTGGAGAACACACCTGCCTCCCTCCCGTGCCCGTGCCCCCGCTCCGCGCCCTCACTCAGGCAGCGAAATCGGGCACGAGCACCGGCGGTCGGCCCATCCCGGGGGCGTGGAGCGCCTCGAAGACCCGTCGGATCTCGTGCAGCGGGTACCGTGCCACCGCCTCCACCCGCGAGGTGGGCGGCCGCGGGCGCCAAGCCGGGTCCACCGGCACCCGATCGAGGGGGTCGGACCCCCCGGCCGGGGCGATCGCCGGCTCTTGACGTCCTCCATCGCCAGGCTGCACCGCGGCACGCCCCTTGCTTGAGCCTGGCCCCATGAAGCGCCGCGTCCCCACGGCGATCTTCGTCGATGACGACGCCACCGTGCTCGCGGCGCTCGCCCGAATCTTCGAAGTCCTGCCGCTGAAGTGCCACTTCTTCCAGAACCCTCGCGAGGCCCTCGATGCGATCGAGACACTGCGCCCCGACGTCGTGGTCTCCGACCACCGCATGCCCGGCCTGACGGGGGTGGAATTCCTCGAGGCGGTGGCAAAGCGACACCCCCGCTGCCACCGCATCCTCTTGAGCGGTCACACCGACCTCGAGACGGCGCTCGACGCGGTGAACCGCGGTGGCGTCAGCCGCATCGTCTCCAAGCCGTGGGACAACCGCGCCCTGATGGGTCTGGTCTTCCAGGCCGCCGAAGCCGCAGCGCTCGAACGCTTCGCCCGGGAGCGCCTCGACGGCGAGGGGCTCCTCTCCACGGTGCGCACCCTGGCCGCCGCCATCGAGGCCAAGGACCCCTACACCCGCGGGCACTCGGAGCTGGTGGGCCGATACGCCGCAGCGATCGCACGTGACCTCGGGCTCTCCGAGCGGGAGGTCGAGGCAGCGCGCCTCGGGGGACTGCTCCACGACTGCGGAAAGGTGGGCGTCCCCGACGAGATCCTCCTGAAGCCGGGGCGGCTCAGCGAAGAGGAGTACGCGATCATGAAGCGCCACCCGGAAGTGGGCATGCGCATCGTCGCCCCCCTCGAAGCCCTGCCGGAGGAGGCGGCGGACGCCGTGCTCCACCACCACGAGCACTACGACGGCAGCGGCTATCCCCACGGCCTCGCCGGCGAATCGATCCACCTCGTGGCTCGCATCGTCCACGTCGCCGATGCCTACGAGGCCATGACCGCGGCGCGGATCTACCGGGCGCCCCGGACCGTCCACTACGTCCGGGAGGAGTTCGAGCGCTGGGCCGGGCGCCAGTTCGACCCCCAGGTCGTCCAGAGCGCCACCCGCCTCCTCGAAGCGGGGGTCTTCGATGCGATCCGTGCCGAGGCCCGGGTGCAGCCGCAGCAGGGCTGCCGCGAGCGACGCGAGGAGTTGGCTGCGTCCCTCGCCTCTTGAGACGCGCCGCCTAGAGGTGCCGCTCGATCGCCCGCAACACGTCGATGCGGTCGACCAGGTTCGTTACATAGTCGAGGTTGTCCGTCTCGAGGCGGACGACCTCGGAGAGATCGTAGCGGCCGAACCAGTCGTCGTAGAGTTCGTTGAGGCGGCGCAGATAGCGGGTCGGGATATTTTGCTCCTCCGGGCGTCCCCGCAGGCGGATGCGCTTGCGGATGGTCCGCACGCTGGCGGTGAGCTGAATCATCAGGTCAGGCGGTTTGAGCGCCGCGCTCACCACCTGGTAGAGCTCCTGGTAGGTCTGCCAATCCCGCTTGCTGATCTTGCGGCTCAGGTAGAGGTTGCGGGCGAAGATCTCGGCGTCCTCGTAGAGGGTCCGGTCCTGTACGACGATGCCCGGCTCGGCCTCGAGCTTCCGGTGCAGGCGGAACTTGTGGGTCAGGAAGTACACCTGCGAGTGAAAGGCCCAGGCCTTCATGTCGCGGTAGAAGTCCTCGAGGTACGGGTTGTCCTCATGGGGCTCGAAAAAGGGCTTGAGGCCATAGCGGCGGCACAGGAAGGTCACCAGCTCGGTCTTGCCCGCGCCGATGTTGCCGGCCACCGCGATGAACTTCTGCGGGCCACCGGCCCCGTTGCGCCGTTTCACCGCCATCGGCCCCACGGGTACCACCCCTTTTGGGGGCGCGGAAAGTCTGTTAGGGAGCGGCCGTCATGAAGCGCTGCACCGCCTTCCTCCTGGCCCTCGCCGCTCTGGGCGCCGGCTGTCAGGACCCCTCCCAGCCCGACCAGGCGCGCGGCAACGTCCTGCGCAACCAGGGCCGCTACGAAGAGGCCATCGCCGCCTACCGGGCGGGGCTGGCGAAGAGCCCCGAGCGCACGGTTCTGCAGGTCCGCATCGCAGAGACTTACTTCGATGCGGGCCGCCTCGACGAGGCGGAGGCCGCTTGGAAGAAGGCGCTCGAGATGAACCCGGAGGAGGAGGCCGCGCTCCTGGGCTTGGCGCGAGTGGCCGACCGGCGAGGTGATACGGCGGCCGCTCGCCGATGGTTGGACCGGCTCCTCGAGATCAGCCCGGCGAACCTCTACGCGCGGATGAGCCGCGGGAACCTGGCCCTCAAGGCCGGCGACGCCGAGGCGGCGGTAGAGGACTACGCCCGGGCCGTGGAGCAGGACGGGAGCAACCCCAGCGCGCTCTACGGCTACGGCTCGGCCTTGCTCGCCGCCGGTGACCCGAAGAACGCACGCAGCGCCTTCGAACGCCTCGAGCGGATGAACGGTGACTCGCCCCTCGGCGCCTACGGCCTGGCCCGCCTCGCTGCGGCAGAGGGCAAGCCCGACGAGGCGATGCGGCTCCTCGAGGAGGCGCTGCGCCGGGCGCGGCAGGCGCGGGTCCGCCTCGACCCCAACGATGTCCTCGGGGACCGCTTCCTGGCACCGCTTCGCGAGCATCCCAGGATGCCGGCGCTCCTCGAAGCCATGCAGCGGCATACCGAGGCCATCGACCGGGAGAACGCGCGCGCCGCCCAAGCGCTCGAGGCGAGGCGCCGCGAGGCGGCAAAGGGGAGCGCGAAGACGCCGTGAGAGCTGCACTCCTCCTCTCTGTGCCGCTCCTCGCCGTGGGGTGCCTCGGGCGCACGGCCGTACGGCGCGCGGCCGGCCCGGAGCAGTCGGTGGCACAGGGACGGGAGGCACTGCGGGATGGGCGCTACCTCGACGCGGCGATGGCATTCGAGCACGCCCTCGAGCTCGACCGCTCGAATCTCGCCGCACACCGCGGGCTGGCACACGCTTACTTCGAGCTCGGGCGGCTTCCCGAGTTGGAGGATCGGTACCGCAGTGCGCTCGCTCGCGATCCGGACGACCCTTGGGCCAGTTACGGGCTCGCCATCGTTCGCTATGCGCGTTCCACGGCCCATGCGAAGGAAGCGCTGCAGCTGCTCGCCCGCGTCGACGCGCTCCACCCCGGTCTGGCGGACGTGGCCTACCGCATGGGCCTCATTCATCTGGACGCCGAAGCCTGGCGTCCGGCAGCCGACGCGCTCGGCCGGGCAGTGGCCCTCGACGGCCGGAACGCCACGTACCGGGTGGCCTATGCCGTGGCCCTCTACCACCTCGGAGAAAAGGAGCGCGCCATCGATGCGCTGGCGGACCTCCTAGAACTCTCCCCCACCCCGGCTGAGGTGGAAAAGGCACGGCAGGTGGCAGCGCGCATCACCGACCCGCTCCGCGAGGTACCGGAGAGTGTGAAGGAACGGGTGAAGCGAGGACTCGCTTGGCTGGAGCAGGCCGACGTTCCCCAGAACGCGATCGACATCCTGCGCGACGTCCTACTGGAGCACCCCGATCTCGCGATCGTCCACAGCTACGTGGGGCTGGCCTACCAGCGCATCGGCAGCGCAGCCGAAGCATTGACGCACCTTCGGCGTGCGGTGGAGCTGAAGCCAGATCTGCCGCTGGCGCATCTCTACCTCGGAAACTTCTACTACGGGCGGGACCGCTTCGAGGAGGCGAAGGAGCACTACGAAGAGGCGCTGCGTCACAACCCGCTTCTCCTCGAGGCGCACGTGCTCCTCGCCCGCATGGCGATGGAGCACGACGACCGCCCGAGAGCGCTTCGGCACCTGCGTGCTTGGGCGACGTTGGAACCGGAAAACCCCACTCCGCTGCTGGAGCTCGCCCGTGTGCTCGCCCGATCGGGCGAGCTGGACGGAGCCCAACGGGCGCTCCGCCGCGTCCTTCACCTCGACCCCGACAACCTGGAAGCGCATCTGTCGCTGGCAACGATCTGGCGGCGGCGGTACGAGCTCGCCCGCGACGAGGCGTCGCGTCGGGCAGCCGCCGCTCAGGTCGAAGCCCACGCGGGCAGGGTGCTCGAGGCGCAGCCCGACAACGCCGCTGCCGCCCGGCTCATCGACGCGGTCCGTGGGGGCACACCGGCACAGGCGCGCTGATCGGCCGGCGACCTCCTGTTACACTCGGCGCCATGTCGGACCTGCCCGCGCCGTCCTCTGCAGGGGCCGTCCCTTCGTCCCTGTTCGACCGCCTGCTGGGAAAGGGGCCGATGCGCCGGGTGCGGATCGGCGCGCTCGTGCTGTGGCTGCTCCTCTCCTGCGCCTCCGTCGCCGCAGCGGTGCTCCTCGGCGATTCCAACCCGCTCGGGGCGAAGGTGCTCCTCGTGGACACCGGTATTGGGCAGGCATTCACGATCCAGAATCAGAGCGACGAGATGTGGCACGACGTGGAGTTCCGCATCCCCGGGGGCTATGCGTACCGGCGTGGGGCCGTGCGGCCCGGGGAACGGGTCACCGTGGAGGTGCAGGCGTTCGAGCGGAGCGGCGGGAACGGACCGAAGCACCCGCCGGCCGACTTCGCCCCCCCCACGATCACAATCGTGACCCGCGACGCACAATTCACGACCCGGACCCGGGGGCGCCGATGACGGCCCAGCGCCGGAGGCTCGGCCTGCTGCTCGCCGTCGTGGCGGCGGCATACCT
>CAYYHA010000041.1:5128-24750 GCA_964471535.1 uncultured Myxococcia bacterium
CTCGCGCTACCCGCGCTCGCTGCCGAGCTTCGCGCCGCAGGCCGCATCGACGGCCGCTCTGCCGAATGCCGCCTCGCACCTGCCTCGAAGCCCGCCCAGGCTGTGCCCGTGTTGGACCTGCCCGAGGGGCGCCACCGGCTGCGAATCGTCTGCGGCACAGCCCGGGATGAAGCGCGACCTGCCGCCGTGACCGTGCGCGAAGTGGAGGTCCCCGCGAAGGGCGCCCGCCTGACGGTCGATCTCCGCCTCGGCCGGCTCCAGACCTGGATCGAGGACGAGGGTCGCCGCATCGAGGGCCGCATCGAAGTCCGGCCGCTCGATGCACCCGCCGAGGAGCCCCCCCTCTATCGCCTCCTCCCCTCCTTGGTCACCCGCATCCCCGCCGGCACGTACCGGCTCCGAGCGGTGCCGGACGACCCCGGGGTCCCTCCGTGGGAGGTCCGTGTCCGGGTGCCCGCCGGCGGCAAGGTGCTGCGCCGTGGCATCGACGTCTCCGCTGGCGCGGCGCGCATCTCCATCGCCCTCCCCCGCGGAGCGGCCGGCTCCGTCTTCGCCCACCGTCCGGGAGAGGTCGACCACGTGGCCCGGGCGCCCGCAGGTACGCCCCTTCGGCTCCGGCCCGGTGTCTGGGACCTGCGCGTCGTCCTCGAAGACGCCGCCGACCGGCCGACAAAGTGGCTGCGAGGCCGGCGCATCGAGCCCTCGCGCACCCTCCAGGCATCGGTGCGCTTCCCCACCGGGCGGCTGAGGGTCACCGTCGTGGGCCTCGCCGACGCAGAGCCACCGGCCCTCCACCTGCTCAAGCCCCCCGCTGAGGACTCTTTCGCGATATTCGACCCAGGAGAAGAGGTGCTGCTCTCCCCCGGCACCTACCGCCTTCTCGTCGAGGCGGAGGACGGACGCCTTCGGGACGCCGGACAGGTCCGGATCGTCGCGGGGCGAACGACACGACGCCGTCTCGATCTGCGCCCTGCCAAGCTGCGCGTTGGCCTGCGCGACCCGCTTCCTCAGCTGGCGAGCGTCGCCTACGTGGTGGAGGCCGATACGGGATCGGTGGTGGCCGACGAACGGCCGCTGCCCGCCGAATTCGAGGTGCCAGCAGGACGGTACGTGGTGCACCTGCGAGTACCCACACGACCGCCCCGCGCCCTGCAGCAGCGAGTCAAGGTGGCCTTCGGCGAAACGCGCCGGGTCACGATGGAGCTGACGCTCGTGCCTCTGCGGGTCGAAGCTCCGTGGGCGGCGCAGCCCGCTCGGGTCGCAGCGTTTCGTGCGGGTTCCCGTGCGCCCGCGGGACAGGCCTCTCTAGGCGAGCTCCTCTACTTGGAGCCCGGCCCCTACGACCTTCGCGTGGTCGATGCCACAGGGAAGACGGGATGGGCGCTCGGCATCACGTTGCGTAGGGGTCCGCAGGAGACGACGGTCGAGCTGGCACCACCCAAGCATTGAGCGCCACGCTGTCTCTTGGCCCCCGTCTCGTTCAATCCTCAGTGCGGCCCGAGGCAGCATCGTTGCTCTCGCGGAGCTGTCGAATCAGCGCCTTCATCTTCTTGCGCTCGTCGGCTGCGGCGAGCACCTTCTCCACCTTCTGAAGCACCTCGTCGACGTCTTCGAAGGGCTTCAGGAGATAGCCGCGCGCTCCAAGGTCCATGGCCTCGATGGCCGTCTCCAGCGAGGCATATGCGGTGATCATGATCGCTTCGGGCCCATCCTCGAAGGAGCGCACATGACGCACGATCTCCATACCCGAGCGGTCGGGCAGATTCTTGTCGGCGATCACCAGATCGTAGTCTCCCGAATCCAGGCGCTCGATCCCATCGCGGCACGTCTGCACGAAGTCGACTTCGTACCCGGCGCCCCCCAAGAGCTCGCCGAGCACCACGTTCACCGCTTCTTCGTCGTCCACCACCAGAATCCGCTTCTTCTCCGACATCGAATCCTCCTCACTTCGATGCGTGTGGCAGGCTGATCCGCACGACGGCGCCCGCCACCCCGGCATCCGGGCAGGCCGCCTCCCCGTTCCCGATCTGCAGCCTTCCGCCGTACGCTTTGACGATCTCGTTCACCACCGCAAGTCCGAGCCCCGTTCCCTTCTCCTCGGGCTTCGTGGTGAAGAAGGGCTCTAGGACCCGGTCGATCACCTCGGAGCGAATGCCCGGGCCCGTGTCGGCCACCTCGATGCGGACTTCCCCCTCCTCCTCCCAGACTCGGACGCGCACGCGAGGATCCGTGTGCCCCTCGATGGCGTCCAAGGCGTTCGCCGTCAAGTTGAGAAGCACCTGCTGCGCGTGAACGGCGCCCATGGGCAACATCGCCCCCTCGGCCGCGTCGAAGGAGACCTGCGCACCCAGCCGGCGAATGCGGTGCGCAAGGATCGCTCGGACGGTCTCGAACGCCTCCTCGGCTCGCACCTCCCCCCCCGGCGCCTCGTTGGCGAGCCGCGTGAACTTGCGCAGGCGTCCCACGAGCTTCTCCAGAACGATCGCCTGCTCCTCGAGGAACGCAGCCTTCCGGTAGGCCGCCTCGTCGCCGCGAAGTTCCTTCTTGAGCATCTGTGCGAACGCCTTCATGCCCAAGAGCGGCTGGTTCATCTCATGCACGATGCCGGCCACATGCTGACCGAGCTCCGCGAGCTTTGCCGCCTGTAGAAGCAGTTCTCGAAGGCGCTTGACCTCCGCCTCCAGTGTCTCTGCATTTGGGGCGCCCGAAGTGCTCATTCCCAGATGTCGTCACCCGCATCGATCTTCAAGGTGGGACTACCGCTGTCCCGTACGATGCGTGGGCTGCGCAACGCGCGTGTATTGCCTGCCGGGTCCTCGGCCACGACGACGAAGCTGTTCTCCCCTTCGGAGAGCGGCACGGTGGTTTCGAAGCGGCCGTCGGGCCTCACCTCGACGGGCTGTCCCGCGAGCTTCACCCGTGCCCCCGGGTCGGTGGTGCCCGAGATTCGCGCCCGATCCTTCCGTGTCCGGCCGCCCGGCCACTTCACCTGAAGCAAGACCCGATCGGGGATGGGTAGGGGGTCGCCGGGCGGACGCCCTGGCAGGGCCACGGCCTGCTTGCCGGCGGGGACGACCACCCGCCGCCCCTTGGCGGTCAGCCCGACCTCGCCCGCCCGGGTGACGACACCCAAGAGGCCCCGGCCGTCCGCGACCACACTGAAGCGGCCTTCCTTCGTATCCGCCGCGGAGTCCCCTACTGCCGAGGCAAACTCATAGACACGATTCTCGGCGCGATGGATGTCGGCAGCGATCCGGCCTTCGCCCAGTGTGAAGCGCGAGACCGTGGCCGACTTCTCGCCAATGGTGAACTCGGTGTTCGGCGTGACCGCAACGGTGTTATCCGTCTCATCCTGCAGGACCACTTCGCTGAACTCCCCGGTGCGGATGCGGTCTCCCCGCCGAAGGACTTCGCCCTGCCGGAGCTTCCGCCAGGGGCCGCCGGCGGAGCGGACCTCGACCTCGCCGACGACCGAGGCCACCTTCACCTCACTCTGCGGGGTCTGCTCTGCCGTTGCCACCCGCTTCGTCTCTGCGCCGGCCTGCGGAGACCGGCCGCCGGGGCGAGCACGGGGCCACGCATAGAAGTCGACACCCAGCAGCAGCAGCGACAGCCCCAGTGAGACGGCGACCCAAGTCTTGGCGAAGCGGCGATTCACAGGCTCCATCCTAACCGAAAGTTCATGGCGAGGAGAGGCGTGGCACACGCACGACGAAGATGCTGCCCGCGCCTACTTCGCTCTCCACCTCAATGGTCCCATGGTGTGTTTCCACGATGCGGTACGCGACCGAGAGGCCGAGGCCAGGTCCACGCCAGTCCTGCTTCGTGGTGAAGAAGGGCTCGAAGATCCGGTCCAGATGCTCCTTCGGGATTCCGCTCCCCTCGTCCCGAACACGGATGCAGCCGAAGAGCTCCTCGCCGGATACCTCGACCCAGATCCTCCCTCCCGCGCGGGAGGCATTCGCTGCGTTGGAAAGGAGGTTCAAGACCACTTGCTGCAGCTGCGCAAAGTCGCCACGCGCCCGGGGAGCCGGGGGCTCCGCACTAAAGTGAAGGTGGAGCCCCCGTTCTTCGAACTCGGCCCGTTTCAGATCCACCGCCGCCCGCGCCGGCTCTGCGAGGTCAATCTCCGCCCACTCCGGCTCCTGCCCCTGCTCCGAGAAGCGCAGCAGGTTCAGGGTGATCTCTCGACACCGCTTCGCGTCCGCCTCGATGCGGCCGAGAAGCTCACGTGCCTTCTCTTCGCCTGGCTCGAGGCGGCGCAGAAGGATCTGCGTCATGCCGAGGATCCCCGTCAGAGGATTGTTCAGCTCGTGCGCCACGCCGGCCCCAAGCTCACCGATGGCCGCAAGGCTCCGTATCTGCATCAGCTCGGCCTGGGCGCGACGCAGTTCCTCCGTGCGCTGCTCCACCCGGTCCTGCAGCTCACGATTGAAGGATTCGATCGCAGCCCGCGAACGCTCCAGTTCGCCTGCCATCGCGTTCATGGCCGCGCAGAGCGCTCTGAGCTCCATGGCGCCCTGCTCGGGCAGGCGCACCCCAAGATCACCGCTCGCGATGGCACGAGCCCCGTCCATTGCCTTCTCGATGGGGCGGGCCAGCCGCCTCCCGAGCCCCCAACCTGCGAGGACCGCGAAGACGAGCGCGACCGCCACGATACTGCTCATCTGCACGGCCATCGCGTCGACTGGGGCAAAGACGGCTGCCTCTTGCCGCTCGACGGCAGCGGCCCAGTCGACCGACCGCAGGGGTACCACCGCACTCAGGTAGGCCTGACCTTCCCGCTCGACCCTGGAGATGCGCGGGCGGAGCGGCGCCTCCCCGTTCGAGAGGTCGGAGCGCTGGAGAAAGCGCGCGCCATCCGGGTGGACCAGAATGCGCCCGCTCCGGTCGAGTAGGTAGGCCGTCCCCACGGTGTCCTGCGGGATCCGAGCGACGAGCCGCTGCAGGGGACGCAGCGAGAGTTCCGCCGCGAGCGCCCAGGAGGTCCCAGGCACGCGCACAGCGACCGGCAGCAGAACGGTGTGCTTCCGAGGGCTGTGGTAGGCCTCTCCGATCGCCAGTCCTTCCTCGAGTGCTGCATCGACGGGGGCCGACCTCGCGAAGTACGCGAGTTCCTCGTCGTTGACCGGTAGTCGCCCCTGCAGAGGATCGGTCTCACGCAGGAACACTGGTTCGCCGACGGCCCCTCCCGTCCCGTAGAGTCCGACCACGGTGACGGGGTCGAGCTGCCGATAGATCACGCGGAGGGCCCCACGACGCGCCTCCTCGTCGAGGCTCGCGAAGTCGAAGAGGTCGGCCGAGAGGCGCAGTCGGTCGACGATCTGGGAGAGCCACAGGTCAGCGCCCTCTGCCACCCGTTCGGCCGCTGCCTTCTGTGTCGCCTCCACCTGTGCCGACAGCGCAGCTCGCGCGCGCGCCGTCAGGATGACGCCTGCCACGACGAGTGGCAGCAGAGCCGCGACGGCGAGAACGACGGCAAGCTGAGCCGAGAGGCGCACGTGCCCAATCTACGCCGCCGCGTGCCCCCGGTGCACGGATCCGATCAGACCAGTTCGATCAGGGAGAGGGGCGCGTTGTCACCCCGCCGAGTTCCCACCTTCAGGATCCGCGTATAACCGCCAGGGCGCTCCGCGTACCGCGGCCCGATCTCCTCGAAGAGCTTCTTCAAGACCTCCTGGTCACGGATGGTCCGATAGGCGCGGCGGCGCGCCGACAGATCGCCTTTCTTGGCCAGTGTGATCAGCCGTTCGGCCACACGCCGGATCTCCTTCGCCTTCGCATCCGTGGTCTGGATGCGCTCGTGGAGGAAGAGTGAGGTCGCCATGTTGGCAAACATCGCCTTCCGGTGCGCAGAGGTGCGACCCAGCTTTCGACCCGACTTACGGTGACGCATGACAGACTCCGAGCAAGCGCAGAGGAGCGCCCCCTTTAGGAAGCGCTCTCTTTCTTCTCGACGTTCTTCGGCGGCCAGTTCTCGAGCTTCATGCCCAGGGAAAGCCCCATTTCTGCCAGGATTTCCTTGATCTCCTTCAAGGACTTCCGGCCGAAATTCTTCGTCTTGAGCATCTCTGCCTCGGTCTTCTGGACGAGGTCGCCGATCGTCTTGATGTTGGCGTTCTGCAGGCAGTTCTGAGAGCGAACCGACAACTCGAGTTCGTCGACCGAGCGGAGCAGGTTCTCATTGAGCTTCTCCGCGTCGGAATCGCTCGACTCCTCCTCGTAGGGTGCCGGCTCCTCGGTCTCATCGAAGGTGATGAAGATCGAAAGCTGATCCTTGATGATCTTCGCCGCATAGGCCGCCGCATCGCCCGGAGAGACCGAACCGTCGGTCCAGATCTCGAGCACCAGCCGATCGTAGTCGGTGCGCTGCCCCACGCGTGCATTGGTGACGTTGTAGTTGACCTTCTTGATCGGCGAGAAGAGCGCGTCGATGGCGATGGTTCCGATTGGTTGATTCGGATCCTTGTTCTGATCCGCCGGAACGTAGCCTCGGCCCTTCCGGCAGGTCATCTCCATGACCAGTTTCCCGCCCTCGGCGAGGGTACAGATGTGATGCCCGGGGTTGAGGATCTCCACGGCGTTGTCGTGGATGATGTCGCCGGCGGTGACCTTCTTCGGCCCCTCCGCCTCGATCCGAAGCGTCTTCGTCTCGAGTGTGTCGACCCGAAGGAGAACCTCCTTCAGGTTCAATATGATGTCGGTCACGTCCTCCACGACGTCCGGAACCGTCGTGAACTCATGCTCCACCCCTTCGATCTTCACCGAGGTGATCGCACTTCCCTGCAGGGAGCTAAGCAGCACCCGCCGAAGCGCGTTGCCAAGCGTCAAGCCGAAGCCGCGCTCGAGGGGCTCGGCGACGAACTTCCCATAGGTACCGGTGAGGGACTTCTGATCGACAACGAGTCCACGGGGCTTGATGAGGTCACGCCAGTTCTTGGCGACGATCGCGTCGGCCATGACTTTCTCCTCCGGGAGAACGAAAGGAAGGGAATTACTTGGAGTAGAGCTCGACGATCAGGCTCTCCTGGATCGGCATCGTGATGTCCTCACGTGCCGGCAAGGAGATCACCTTGCCCGAGTAGTTCGCGTGGTCGGCCTCGAGCCACCCAGGTATGCCTCTGCGCTCGACCGCCTCGATGGCTGCGTTGATCCGGCCTATCTTCCGGCTCTTCTCGCGGATGGAAATCGTCTGGCCGGTCCGCACCTGGAACGAGGGAATGTCTACCTTCCGGCCGTCCACCTGCACGTGCCCGTGGCGGACCAGTTGCCGCGCTTCCGCACGGGTGTCGGCGAAGCCGAGGCGAAACACCACGTTGTCGAGACGTAGCTCGAGCAGCCGGAGAAGGTTGTCACCCGTCTTGCCCTTCTTCTGGGCAGCCTTCTTGTAGTAACCGCGGAACTGCTTCTCGAGCAGGCCGTACATCCGCTTGACCTTCTGCTTCTCCCGCAGCTGCACGCCATACTCGGAGAACTTCCGCCGGCCCTGACCGTGCTGTCCCGGCGGATAGGGGCGGCGCTCGATGGCGCACTTGTCGCTGTAGCAGCGGTCGCCCTTCAGGTACATCTTGAGGTTTTCACGCCGGCAGAGCCGGCAGACGGACTGGACGTAACGTGCCATGACTCGAACCCTCAGACGCGGCGACGCTTCGGTGGCCGGCAACCGTTGTGCGGAATGGGGGTGACGTCTTTGATCAGGGTGACCTTCAGACCGGAGGCGCCAATGGCGCGGAGTGCGGACTCACGCCCGGCCCCCGGACCCTTCACCAGTACCGACACGGTACGGACGCCGTGGTCCATGGCCCGCGCGCAGGCCTCACCCGCAGCGACCTGCGCCGCGAACGGCGTGCTCTTCCGGCTCCCTTTGAAGCCCTTGGCCCCCGCCGAAGACCACGCGATCACGTCTCCATTGGGGTCCGTAACGGTGACGATCGTGTTGTTGAAGGTGGCCTGAACGTGGATGACGCCCACGGGGACGTTCTTCTTGACTCTCTTCTTGCCCTTTTTCTCTGCCATCGTTCCCTACCTGGCTCTTCTTGGCCGGCGATCAACGCTTGCGCGCCAAGGTCTTGCGCGGCCCCTTCCGAGTGCGCGCGTTGGTATGCGTCCGCTGCCCGCGGACCGGCAGCCCCTTCCGGTGGCGAAGCCCCCGGTAGCAGCCGAGGTCCATGAGGCGCTTGATGTTCATGTTGATCTCACGACGAAGATCGCCCTCGACCTTGAAGTTGGCCTCGATCGTCTCTCGGATCCGGCGGATCTCGTCCTCCGTGAGGGCGTGGGTCCGCTTCGATCCATCGACACCTGCCTTCTCGAGAATCAGCTTCGACGTGTGAGGCCCCACCCCAAAGATGTAGGTGAGTGCCACATCGATGCGCTTCTCACGGGGAAGATCGACTCCAGCAATGCGAGCCACGGTGAAACTCCTTTAGCCCTGCCGCTGCTTGTGGCGCGGATTGGACGCACAGATCACCCGAACCACGTTCTTCCTGCGGATGATCTTGCAGTCCTTGCAGATTTTCTTGACGGATGCGCGTACCTTCATTGCTCGACTCCTGCCGTTGCTCGACATCTGCTGTCGCGCGTCTCTAGACCTCGTCCCTCCGTGGGCGCTGCCCAGCTCCTGGCCTGACGCTGCGGACCCCGGGACGCCGAGGTCGAAGCCGCGCCGTAGCCGAGGCGGGGAGACGGCGGGAAGGGCGGGCTTTTAGCAGAACGCCCACCCCAGTTCAAGCACTTCCCGTGCTCACGGGGCCTCGGTGCCCCCTCGTGGCAGCGCCGCTTGGATGCGCTGGTAAACTTCTTCAATGTTTCCGGTGCCTTGGATCTCCTTGAGCAACCCCCTGTCCCGGTAGTAGGCCTTCAGCGGGGCAGTCTGCGCATGGAAGGCTTCGAGCCGCTGCCGGATGGCTTCCGGCTGGTCGTCGCTGCGCTGCACGAGTGCTGCCCCGCAGCGGTCGCACCGGCCCTCCACCTTGGGGGGGTTGAAGCGGACGTGATACATCGCCTTGCACTCGGGGCAGGTGCGGCGCCCGGAGAGCCGTTCGACGATCTCCTCATCGGGAACTTCGAGCGAGAGGACCGCATCCAACGCCTCGCCGCGACGCGCGAGCATGGCGTCGAGGGCCTCTGCCTGCGGGATGGTCCGCGGGAAGCCGTCCAGGATGTACCCGCGCTTTGCATCGGGCTGGTCGATACGCGCCTCGATGATCCCAACGATCAGATCATCCGGGACCAGCTTTCCCGCATCCATGTACTCGGCGGCCTTTCGCCCCAGCTCGGTGCCCTCTGCCCGCGCCTGGCGAAGGATGTCGCCGGTGGAGATCTGTGGAATTCCCAGGGCCTCCGCGAGCCGAATGGCCTGCGTGCCCTTGCCCGCACCGGGGGGACCGAAGAGAACGAGCCGCATCGTCACGCCGCCTTGGTGCCGCGGCCTCGAATGCGGGGGCCGCGGGTCCCAGAGAAGCCCTCGTAGTGCCGGGTGATCAGATGGGACTCGATCTGCTGCACAGTATCGAGGCCCACGCCCACCACGATGAGGAGACTCGTGCCTCCAAAATAGAACGGCACACCGAGACTATTGATGAGAATCGTGGGCAGCACGCATACCGCCGAAAGGTAAAGCGCGCCTCCGAAGGTGATCCGGGAGAGTACGTGATCGATGTACTCTGCGGTCTTCTTTCCGGGACGGATACCAGGAATGTAGCCCCCGTACTTCTTCAGGTTGTCTGCAACGTCGACTGGATTGAAGGTGACGGCGGTGTAGAAGTAGCAAAAGAAGACGATGAGCAACACATAGACGCCGTTGCCCACCCATGTGCTAAGCGACAGGACCTGCCCCACCTCGCTCATGAACGGGAAGATGCCCTCCAGGGTCTTCGGGAACATGAGTAGCGAGCTGGCAAAAATGGGCGGGATCACCCCCGAGGTGTTCACCTTCAGAGGCAGGTGCGTGCTCTGGCCGCCGTACATCTTCCGCCCAACGACACGCTTTGCGTATTGAATGGGGATACGGCGCTGCCCGAGTTCCATGAAGCAGATGAAGGCAGTGACGGCGAGCATGAAGACGAGGAGCAATGCCAGCTCGAAGGGCTGCAATTGCTCCATGTCGGTAACCATTTCGTAGGTGCCCACCACGGCCCGCGGGAGTCCTGCGACGATACCCGCGAAGATGATGAGCGAGATCCCGTTTCCGATGCCCCGCTCGGTGATCTGCTCCCCGAGCCACATCAGGAAGGCTGTGCCCGAGGTCAGGGTGATCACAGTGAGGAGCCGAAAGCCCCAGCCTTGCTCGGGCACCACTGGCTCGCCCGCATTCCCCTGAATGCCTTCGAGGAAGAAGGCAATGGCAAACCCCTGCACCAGGGACAGCGCGATGGTGCCATACCGCGTGTACTGATTGATCTTCTTGCGCCCTGCTTCACCTTCCTTTTGCAGCTTCTCCAATGCGGGCACGACCACGGCGAGAAGCTGCAGGATGATGCTTGCGCTGATGTACGGCATGATGCCGAGCGCGAAGATGGACATCTGCTTGAGCGCGCCGCCCGAGAAGAGGTTGAACATGCCAAGCAGGCCGCCGGACGCCCCCACGTACTGCTGCATGATCACGCGGTCGACCCCAGGGACCGTGACGAAGATGCCCATCCGGTAGACCGCCAGCATCGCGAGCGTGAAGAAGATGCGACGCCTGAGCTCTGGGATCTTGAAGATGTTGAGGAAGCTTTCCATCGAAACTCCCGGGAGGCGCGCTCACCCTGAAACGTGACGGAATCGCGTCAGGACTCCGCCTCTCATGGCAACCCCAGCGCGGGGCTATTTGTCGTCGCTCTGCTGCGAGGTTTCGCCGGCGGGCGCATCCTCCGGCGCGCCCGTACTGTCGCTGTCCCTCGTCTCGTGCTCCGTCGAGGCAGAAGGGCCCACGACCTCCACCGTCCCACCGGCCTTCGAAATCGCTTCACGCGCGCCGGCACTGATCTTGTGCACCCGCACCGTGAGCTTCTTGTCGATCGCTCCGCGGCCGAGGATCTTGATGCCGTGACGCACTTTCTTGACGAGGCCCTTCTCACGAAGGGACTGTTCGTCCACGACCGCCCCGTCATCGAAGCGAGCCTGCAGCGCATCCAGGTTGACGATTTCGTAGACGGTCTTCGGGTGGTTGAAGCCAATCTTCGGCAGGCGACGCTGCAGCGGCATTTGCCCGCCTTCGAAGCCACCGAAGTTCATGTTGCCCTGTCGCGACTTCTGGCCCTTCTGGCCCTTGCCGCACGTCTTCCCCAGGCCCGAACCCCGGCCTCGACCGACTCGCTTTCGCTTCTTGTTGGCGCCCTTCGGCGCTGGAATCTCGTGGAGCTTCATCGTGCTCTCCTCTTTACGCCGGTTGCTCCTACTCTTCGACTTGGACGAGGTGGGCCACCTTGGCGATCATCCCGCGGACGGCCGGGGTATCGGCGAGCTCGCGCGTCTGACCGACCCTCCCGAGGCCGAGCCCACGGATCGTGGCAATCTGCCGCTTGGATGCGCCGTTCTTACTCCGCACCTGCCTGACTCGAATCGTCTTCACGTTGCCCATGGTCATGCCTCCGCGGCAGAGCTGAACTCGACTTCCTCGGGAGCCGAGCTCAAGACCTTCTTGAGCTGCGGGTGGGTGGTGTGCTCGAGGACGTGCTCGAGCGGCTTGCCGCGGGTGCGCGCCACCTCCTCGGGAGACCGAAGCATCTTCAACCCAGCGAGCGTTGCGTTCACCAGATTGTTTGGATTACGCGAGCCTTGGCTCTTGGTCAGGATGTCTTGGATACCCACCGCCTCTACGACGGCGCGCACGGCACCACCGGCGATCACGCCAGTACCGGCGCTGGCCGGCTTGAGGAGCACCTGTCCAGAGTTGAAGCGGCCGATCACCTCGTGAGGGATGGTCCCTCCAACGAGCGGGATCCGCACAAGGCTCTTCTTCGCCCGATCGGCGGCCTTGCGGATCGCCTCCGGCACCTCGTTCGCCTTCCCGTGGCCGACACCCACGTGGCCGTTTCCGTCGCCAACCACGACGAGTGCAGTAAAGGAGAACCGCCGGCCGCCCTTCACGACCTTCGCCACACGGTTGATGTGAACGACGCGATCTACGAGCTCGAGATCGTTCGGATCGATTTGAGACGCTGCCATCCTAGAACTCCAATCCTGCTTCGCGGGCGGCTTCCGCCACCGCCTTCACACGACCGTGATAGCGATAGCCCCCCCGGTCGAAGACCACGCGCTTGATCCCCTTGTCGAGGCAGGCCTTCGCAATCGCCTCGCCCACCGCGCGAGCCTTCGTGGTTTTGTCGCCTTCCACACGGGTGGTCCGGCTGCACGCGGCAGCCAGGGTCGCACCCGCCTCGTCATCGATGGCCTGCACGTAGATGTGGTTGAGGCTTCGAAACACCGAGAGCCGCGGGCGCTCGGCGGTCCCACAGACCTTCTTGCGGACCCGTGCCTTTCGCTTCTTGCGTTGTTCTCGTTTGCTAAGTGCCATGGGTTCTTCTCCAAGCCTCAGGCGCCGGCCTTGCCGACCTTCCGGCGGATGTGTTCCTCCGCGTACTTGATGCCCTTCCCCTTGTACGGTTCGGGTGGCCTGAGGGCGCGAATCTGCGCCGCGACCACCCCAAGCTTCTGCTTGTCCGCCGACTCGAGGAGGATCTCCGTCGGAGAGGGAGTCTTGGCCGTCACGCCTTCCGGCACCTCGTACACCACCGGGTGGCTGTAGCCGAGGGAGAGATTGATCTTGTTACCTTGCACGTCTGCCCGGTAGCCGACGCCGTTGATCTCGAGCTTTCGAGTGAACCCTTCCGAAACCCCGGTGACCGCGCCCTGGAGCAGCGAGCGGGTCAAGCCGTGAAGCGCGCGCTGTTGACGCGTATCGTCCGCCCGGGTCACCCGAACCTCGGAACCATCGATCTCGACCGAGATGCCTTCAGGGACGTTGATGGAGAGCTTCCCCTTAGGGCCCTCGACCTCCAGGCGCTGACCGTGGAGGCTCACCTTCACCTTCGGCGGCAAGCTCACCGGCTGCTTTCCAATGCGGGACATTCTCTTTCCCCTTCTGCGGTTCTGCTCTAGCCCGTTCGGCGGCCGCAGACAGCGCCTGCCGCGGGCCACCGGAGTGGCACCAGCAGGGGCCATCCGTGGCTAGTAGACGGTACACACCACCTCGCCCCCGATCCCTTGCTTCCGCGCCGCGTTCCCCGTCATCACCCCTTTGGATGTCGTGAGGATCGCAACCCCTAGCCCGGACAGAACTTCCGGGATCTCGTCCTTGCCCACATACTTACGCAGGCCCGGGCGGCTCGCCCGCTGGATGTGGCGAATGGCCGGCTCCCCGTCCTCGAGATACTTGAGGTGCAGGCTGATGCTGCCCTGCGGCCCATCATCCGGGTGGTGCGTGAAATCCGCGAGGTACCCCTCCTCCACCAGGATCTTGGCAATCGCAAGCTTCATCTTAGACGCGGGAACGACGGTACGCTCTTGCTTGGCAATGAGCGCGTTCCGGATACGCGTAAGCATGTCTGCAATCGGATCTGTCATCTTTATCCTCCCGGGGCGGTTTCGAACGATCTCGCCCGACCTATCCCCGAATGACACGAGGGGACTTCAGGCTACCAGCTCGACTTGGTCACGCCGGGGATCTCCCCGCGCAGCGCCCGTTGCCGGAAGCAGATCCGGCACATATCGAACTTTCGGAGGTAGCCACGCGGACGCCCGCAGGTGGGGCATCGGTTGTAGGCCCGCACCTTGAATTTCGGCTTCCGCGTCGCCTGTACCCTCTTGGATTTCTTGGCCATCGCTTCGTTCCTCGATTTCAGTTTCTGAAGGGCATGCCGAGGGCGCGAAGGAGTGCCTTGCTCTCCTCGTCAGTGTTCGCAGTCGTCACGACCGATATATTCATGCCCTTGATCTTCTGTACCTTGTCGTAGTCGATCTCCGGAAAGATGATCTGCTCCCGGATTCCGAGCGTGTAGTTTCCATGCCCATCGAAGGCCTTGCCCGAGACACCGCGGAAGTCGCGCACGCGGGGCAGGGCAATCGAAATGAGGCGATCGAGAAACTCCCACATGCGCTCCTTGCGCAGTGTGACCATGCAACCGATCGCTTGGCCCTCCCGAAGCTTGAAGGTCGCGATCGATTTGCGGGCGCGAGTCAAAACGGGCCGCTGCCCCGTAATAGCGGCAAGTTCCTCCTGAGCCGCCTCGAGCAGCTTCGCGTTCTGCAGCGCCTCGCCCAGGCCCATGTTGACCGTGATTTTCTCCAAGCGCGGCACCTGCATGGGATTCTTCCAGCCAAACTCCTTCATGAGTGCTGGAACGATCTCCTCTTGATAGCGGCGCTGCAGCCGAGGCTTGTATCCTGCTTCTGCCATTTCGCTACTCCTAGGCGTCGACCTTCTTCAGGTTCGAGAGATGGATCGGCGCCTCCTTTTCGAGGATCCCACCCTCTGGCACGTTCGGATTGACGTTCTTCCGCAGGTGTCGTTTCACGACGTTCAGCCCCTCGACCACCGCGCGCTCGCGCTTCCGATCGACGGCGAGCACCTTGCCAGTTGCACCCTTCTCGCTTCCTGCGATGACCCGAACCGTGTCGCCTCGCTTGATCCGTGCCTTCGCCATCAGAGCACCTCCGGCGCCAATGAGATGATCTTCATAAACCGCTTCGCTCGTAGCTCCCTCGCCACCGGCCCGAAGATGCGGGTTCCGATGGGCTCCTTGTCCTTGTTGATGAGGACCGCCGAGTTGTCGTCAAACTTGATGTACGACCCGTCGGGACGCCGAATCTCCTTTGCGGTACGCACGACGACGGCACGGGCCACATCACCCTTCTTCACCTTCGAGGTCGGCGCGGCCTCCCGCACCGAGACCACGATGATGTCGCCAATCGAGGCGTACTTCCGCTTCGAACCACCGAGCACCTTGATGCATTGCACCTTTCGAGCGCCCGAATTGTCCGCGACGTCGAGTACTGTCTGTGTTTGAATCATGGCTGCTGCCTCTTTCCGAGCGGAATGGGTCCCTTGCCAGCCATCGCATCAGACGATGGGCGCCTTCTCCAGGGTTTCGGCGACCCGCCAGCGCTTCTGCTTGGAGAGCGGACGCGTCTCGATGATCTTCACCTTGTCGCCGACGCGGCACGCATTGTTCTCATCGTGCGCGTGGTACTTCTTCCGGCGGGTGATGTACTTCTTGTACTTTGGATGCTTCACCCGGCGCGTCACCTCCACCGTGACCGTCTTGTCCCGCTTGTCGGAACAGACGATCCCGATCCGCACCTTCCGGTGGCCGCGCGTGCCTTCCTGCCTGACGCTCATCGTAGCTTCCCTCTCTTCAGCCGTTGAGCTTCCGCTCGAGCTCGTTGCGCACGGTGAGTACGCGCGCGAGGTCTTTCTTCACCTTCTTCAAGTCGGCCGTCGAATCCAGCACGCCTGTATTGTGCCGAACTCGCAGCTCGAAGAGCTTCGCGCGCAGCTCCTTCTCACGCGCGGTGAGTTCGAGCGCCGACAGCTCCCGCAATTCCTTTGCCTTCATCGCTAGAACACCTCGTCTTCACGCTTCACGAGCTTCGTCTTGACGGGAAGCTTGTGCTGGGCCAGGCGAAGCGCCTCGAGCGCGAGCGCCTCGTTAGGGTGTTTCATCTCGAAGCCGATACGTCCTGGCTTCACAACGGCGACATAGCCTTCGACGTTGCCCTTGCCCTTCCCCATGCGGACTTCTGCCGGCTTCTTCGTGATTGGCTTGTCCGGAAAGATACGAATCCACACCTTTCCACCACGCTTCACCTTACGCGTCATGGCGATACGGGCAGCCTCGATTTGCCGGGATGTGATCCATCCGGGCTCGAGGAATTGAATCCCATAGTCCCCGAAGGCCAGGTCACTCCCGCGGTAGGCCTTCCCCTTCATGCGGCCCTTCTGTCGGCGGCGCCACTTTGTTCGAGACGGCATCAACATGGCTTCAGACCCTCTGCGGCAAGCGGTTGGGGGAAACGGGCGGTGTGACACCCTTGGGCAGCACCTCCCCCTTGAATATCCAGACCTTCACCCCGATCCGACCCTGCTTCGTCTTGGCTTCCGCGAAACCGTAGTCGATGTCGGCGCGGAGCGTGTGAAGCGGGACCCGGCCTTCGCGGTACCATTCGTAGCGTCCCATGTCGGCGCCTCCGAGGCGGCCGGCACAGGCGATGCGAACCCCCTTCGCACCGAACTTCGTGCAGGTGGTCAGAGCCTTCTTCATGGCGCGGCGAAACGCGATTCGACGCTCAAGCTGCGTTGCGATGTTCTCGGCCACCAGCTGCGCGTCGACCTCCGCCTTTCGCACCTCCACGATGTTCAGATAGACCTCGCTGTCCGTCAGCTTCTGCAGGTCCTGCTTCACCTGCTCCACGCCCGAACCGCGTTTCCCAATGACGATGCCAGGCCGGGCGGTGTGGACGTTCACCTTCACCTTGTTGGCGGCGCGCTCGATGTCGACCTTCGAGATCCCCGCGTGCCCAAGGCTCTGCTTCACGCGTTCGCGAATCTTGATGTCCTCGTGCAGCCACTTCGCGTAGTTCTTCTCCTCGAACCACTTCGAGGACCACGTGCGAATGACGCCCAGTCGAAAGCCCGTTGGATGTACTTTCTGACCCATTGAAAACTCCCGGTGCTCCTCTAAGCGCGTTCGGCGTCCGTGAGCACGACTTCGATGTGACTCGTACGCTTGCTGACCCAGTAGGCGCGCCCCATGGCCCGGGGCATGATCTTCCAGCCGATGGGGCCGCCATCGACACGGAGCGTCTTCACCCAGAGCGTGTCGGGGTCCAGATTGGGATCCTGCGAGAGCGCATTGGCCACCGCGCTCTCGAGGAGCTTTGCCAGCGGGCGCGCTGCCCGCTTGGGGCTGAACTTCAGCTGCGACAGGGCCGTCCCCACCGGCTTGCCGCGAACTTGGTCGGCAACGAGCCGCACCTTGCGCGGCGAGGCGCGTAGATAGCGAAGCTTGGCGGAGGCTTCCATGGCTACCGTCCTCCCTTCGACTTCTTGTCGGCAGCATGGCCGCCGAAGGTCCGAGTCGGAGCGAACTCACCGAGCTTGTGGCCGACCATGTTCTCGGTGACGAAGACTGGAATGAACTTCCGGCCGTTGTGCACCGCGAAGGTATGACCCACGAACTCGGGCACGATGGTGCTTCGCCGGGACCAAGTCTTGATCACGCGCTTGGAACCCTGCTTGTCCATCGCTTCCACCTTCTTGAGGAGGTGGGCATCGACGAACGGCCCTTTCTTGATCGAACGTGGCATCTTCTCTTTCTCCGGCTACTTCTGCTTGCGCCGCCGCACGATGAACTTGTCGGTGGCCTTGTTCCTTCGGGTTTTGTACCCCTTCGTCGGCATTCCCCACGGGGAGACCGGATGTGGGTTGCCCTGACCGGCGCGGCCCTCTCCCCCGCCGTGCGGGTGGTCCACCGGGTTCATGACGACACCCCGGACATGCGGCCGCCGCCCCATCCACCGCGCGCGGCCCGCCTTGCCAATGCTGACGATGCTGTGGAGGGGATTGCTAAGCTGCCCCACACTGGCGCGACAGTCGATGAGGACCTTCCGCATCTCACCAGAGGGCATGCGCAGGGTCGCGTACTTTCCTTCCTTGGCCACCAGCTGGCCGCTTGCGCCCGCGGCTCGGATCAACTGCCCGCCCTTGCCGGGCTTCAACTCCACGTTGTGGACCAGCGTACCGAGCGGCATGGACCGAAGCGGGAGGCAGTAGCCCGGCTTTACGTCACCACGCTCCGCCGAGACGACCGTATCCCCAACGCGAAGGTCCACGGGAGCGAGGATGTACCGCTTCTCCCCATCGGCGTAGTGGATGAGCGCGATACGCGCGGAACGGTTGGGGTCGTACTCGATGGCGGCGACCTTGCCCGGCACATCGAACTTGTCGCGCTTGAAATCGATGATTCGATAGCGGCGCTTGTGGCCCCCGCCCCGGTGCCGCGTGGTCATGTGCCCGTGGTTGTTGCGGCCGCCAGTCCGCTTCTTGGCTGTGGTGAGCTTCTTCTCCGGCTTCGACCGCGTGACCATGGAGAAGTCGCTGCTGCTCATCGCCCTACGCCCGGGCGAGGTCGGCTTGTAGTTCTTCAGTGCCATGGCTCGTTACTCCTCCGCTCCGGGCACGGTCGCTCCCTCGACGAAGTCGATTTGGTGACCTTCGCCAAGGGTCACGATCGCCTTCTTCCACGAGGAGCGGCGGCCGAAATTCAGCCCGATCCGCTTGGGCTTCCCGCGCACCACCTGCGTGCGCACGTTGGTCACCTTGACCTGGAAGAGCTTTTCGACCGCGTCGCGAATCTGAATCTTGTTGGCGCGCCGGTCCACCTCGAAGGCATACATGTTGTGACGTTCACGCAAATCCTCGAGCTTCTCGGTGATCAGCGGCCGACGGATGATGTCGTAGATCCCAAGGTTCATCGGAGACGCTCCTGAACTTCCTTTGCTACGTCCTGCGTGAGGATCAGCGTGTCGTACCGAAGAATGTCCCGGGCATTGAGCCCGCCGGGATCGAGCGTCTGGAAGGTGGGCAGATTGCGAACCGACTTCGTCCAGGCGTCGTTGTCCCGCTTCTCGACGATGAGTGCCTCCTTCAGTCCCAGCTTCTCCTCGAGGGCCTCGCGCGCCTTCTTCGTCTTGATCTCGTCGAGCTGCAGCGAGTCGACGATGAGCAACTTGCCTTCCTTCGCCCGCAGCGACAGCGCACTCCTGATGGCGCCCTTGCGCATCTTCTTGGGAAGCGCGTAGTCGTAGGAATGCGGGACCGGCCCATTCGCCGTCCCGCCGCCGACCCATTGAGAGGCACGGATGGAGCCCTGCCGAGCTCGACCCGTCCCCTTCTGGCGCCATGGCTTCGCCCCCCCGCCGCGCACGAAGCTGCGGCTCTTCACCGCATGGGTGCCCTGCCGCTTGCGGGCCTGCTGCCACTTCACCACCTCGTAGAGCAGCCCCATCTTGACGGGCGCGGAGAAGACCGCGTCGTCCAATTCGATGGACGACACCTTCTTCCCTTCCAGATTGATGACATCGAAGGTCGCCATAGTCGCCTCGCTACTTGATCTCGACATCCACGCCTGCGGCCAGATCGAGCTTCATCAGCGCCTCGAGCGTCTGTTGCGTCGGCTCGTGGATGTCCAAGAGGCGCTTGTGGGTACGGATCTCGAACTGCTCGCGGCTCTTCTTGTCCACGTGCGGAGAGCGGAGCACCGTCCACTTGTTGATCTTCGTGGGCAGTGGGATGGGCCCAGCCACGCGAGCGCCGGTCTTGCGAGCCGTTTCGGCAATCTCGCCCGCCGATTGGTCGAGGAGTTTGCTGTCGTAGGCCTTCAGCCGGATGCGGATCTTCTGTGCCATGAAAAAGAACCTCGGCTTTGTTCACTTGCGGCCCCTCCGGACCTGCCGAAGAGGCGCCATTCCCGATGGGCGCAGTACGCCCAGGCGTCCCCTATTCGATGATCTCGGTCACGACACCCGCGCCCACGGTGCGGCCGCCCTCCCGAATCGCGAAGCGGAGGCCTTCCTCCATGGCGATGGGAGTGATGAGTTCGACCGTCATGGCCACGTTGTCGCCCGGCATCACCATC
>CAYYHA010000042.1:0-4339 GCA_964471535.1 uncultured Myxococcia bacterium
GCCCCCGCCCCGGCGCCTCGGGGGGCAGCCGCCCCGCATCGTCGAGGAGCAGCGCCATCAGGCTGCCCTGCACCCACAGGGCCATCCACGCCGCCGCCACCGTGGAGATGATCTGTCCAACGACTGCCGCGAGGAGGCCGAAGCGCCCGACGAGCGCCTCCGGTGGCGCGAGGGCGCGCAGCCCCATCAGCGAGGCGAGCACGAGGCCGACGAGAAGCGAGATGCCCGCCAGCGCCAGGATGAGCAGCAGCACCTCCACCGGCCGGCGGAGCAGGAGGGCCATCGCCTCGAAGATGGCCACCCCGAAGCGCTCGCCGAGGCCCACCACCCGAAGGACCGCCAGGCGGGTCGTGAGATCCCAGACCCCCGTCAGGAAGAGCACGCTCGCGAGGGCCAGGGCCATCAGGGCCGCACCCCCTAGGCCCCCACGATCGAAGAAGACCACAAGGCCCGCCGCCAACGCCACGAGCGTGTAGAGGAAGAGCGCGAGATAGGAGAGCAGGGCCAACCCGCCCACCGCCGCGACCTCGGCGAAGCGGCCCCGCACGGCATCGAAGAAGACCCCGCGGCCGCCCGCCCCCGCCTCGAGCTCCCGGGCGAAGACGCCGGCGGTGCCCGTGGCCACCAAGAGGCGCAGGTAGAAGGTGAGCACCGTGCCCGTGACCGCGAGGCCGAGCACCGGTCCCAGGAACTCGGGGGCGCCGAGCACCAAGGTCAGCGCCTCGCCCAGGAGGGCCCCAGGCCTGGGGCTGAACGGCAGGACGGGGAGCAGGCGAAGCAGCCGGCGCCCCAGGATCACCGCCGCCACCAGGGGCGGCATCCACGCGGCAAGCCCGGCACACAACTCCACCGCGGTCTGCGGGAGGAGCAGCCACGGGCGCTTCGACGCCACCGCGAGGCCCGAGCCGATGTGCCGTCCCACCGGGCGCATGCCACGCAGCCTACACCCAGCGGTCGTTTTCTTGACGCCTAATCACCCGTTCAGTATCTCCAGGGAGGGCGCGCCCCCTCGCCGGGCCGCCAAGTCTCCACGACGCAACCGTTCCACCCCCTCCCCGAACGCACCTGGCCACCCCGGGCAGAAAGAGAAGGAGTACCCCCATGCAGGACAAGGCGATGCGACCCGCCGAACGAACCTCTGCGCGTGAAACGGCCCGCCCTTCAGGTACGAGCGCGCAGGGACCGACCGCGCACCTGCCCCCGCTCACGCCCCGGCAGCAGGCCATCCTCGACTTCGTCCATCGCGAGAGCCTCGAGCGCGGTTACCCCCCGACCATCCGCGAGATCGGACGGGCCTTCGGCATCCGCTCGACAAATGGGGTCAACGATCACCTGAAGGCCCTCGAGCGCAAGGGCTACCTCCATCGCGGCGACAAGAAGTCGCGGGCGCTTCGCGTGACACAGGCGGCGCTGCAGCACCTGGGGCTTCCCGCCGAGGCCCCACCTGACGACGCGGTCCCCGCGCGGCACAGGCCCGCCGGGAACGTCGTCCCCGCGCTGCTCCCTCGCGGGGAGACGGTGGCCGTACCGATCGTCGGCGCCGTGGCCGCAGGCGCCCCCATCCTCGCCGAGGAGAACGTCGAGGACACGGTGCACGTGGACTCCTTCTTCCTCGGTGGCACCAACAAGAAGGTCTTTGCCCTGAAGGTGCGCGGCGATTCCATGATCGAGGACGGCATCCACGATGGCGACTACATCTTCGTGAAGAAGCAGCTCACCGCGGAACGCGGCGAGATCGTGGTCGCCATGATCGAGGGCGAGGCGACGGTGAAACGCTACTTCCCGGAAGGCGACCGGGTGCGCTTCCAACCCGCCAACGCGGCGATGGAGCCCATCTACGTCCACCGCTCCGAGTTCCGGGAGACGCAAATCCTAGGCGTCGTCGTGGGCGTCTACCGGCGCATCCACTGAACGCGGGGCGCGACCCACCGCACGCCCCTCTAGTGTGACCGGGCCTGGCACCAGTCGAGTGCGGCGCGCACCGCCGGAGCGACCTTGGGCGCTGCAGCGCCTGTCGCCGCCGCCTTGGCCGCCCCCTCGTTCTCATCCGCGGGCGCCTCCTGCCTGGCCGTACCCCCGCCGGCTGCGTCGCCCCGGGCGAGTTCACGGATCTTCGAGCAGGAGAAGCGCACCTCGTGCTCGCGCCCGGGAAGCCGGGCTTGCGCCCGGGCGAGCTTCCACCACAGCGCCACGCCACCTCCCGCCTCGGGGTCGGTGGCGACCAGCTTGTAGAGTTCTGCGGCGCGCAGCGGATCGTCCACGCCGGCGAGCAGGTCGGCCACCTTTTCGATGAGGACGGGGTCCGCCCCGTCGAGGTGGGCCAGCGCCTGCTCCGCCGCCTCCTTTGCCTCGTCCATGCGCTTTTGTCCCAGGTAGAAATGCCCGAGCGCCTCCCACACCCGCGCGTTGTCCGGCGCGATCTTGCGGGCCGTCTCGAAGGCATCGAGCGCACCGTCCGCATCCCCCGTCGATTCGCGCAGGCTGCCCACCAAGAGCCAGGCCATGTGGTCGTCCTCGCTCCTCCGAGCCGCCTCCTCCAGGGCCTCGAGGGCGCCGTGCAGATCCTTCGCCGCGATGCGCGCCTCCCCGAGCGCCTGCCAGACTTCGGCCCCGTCGAGCCCCTTCTGGATCGCCGAGGCGAAGGCACGGGCGGCCTCGGCGGGTCGCCCCGAGCGCATCAGCGCTTCTGCGAGCGTCCGCATGTATTCGGCGGCCTTCTTCCCCTCGCTCTTGTCCGCGGCCGTCCGGTACGCCTCGAGCGCCCCGTCCACATTCCCTTCCGCCAGCGCGATCTCCGCAAGGTAGCGATGCGGCTCGCCGCTCTCGGGTTTCAGCTCGGCCGCCTTCTCATAGGCCTCCCGCGCCTCCTGCAGCTTTCCGCCAAGACGCAGCGCGTGGCCGAGGCCCATCCACGAGAGGAACTTCGTCGGCTCGGCGGCGAGCACCTTGCGAAACTGCGCTTCGGCCTCCTGCGGCATGCGCATCCCCAGGAAGCACTCCCCGAGGGCGTGCCGCGCCTCGAGGTATTGGGGGTTCAGCTCGAGCACCTGCTTCAGATCGAAGGCCGCCGACTGAAAGTCACCATCGGCCATGCTCTGCTGCGCCTTCGCGTAGAGCCCGCGCGCCTTCACGTCGCTGTCGACCTCCGACGAGCTGGGGCAGCCCAAGAGCGAAAGCCCCAGCGCTGCCGCAAGGAGGCAGGCTGCAGCAGCCGCAAGGGAGCGAGGGCGGCGAGCCGGTGGGGGGCGCTGCGACACGAGAGAGGAGGCTACATCAAGAGCAGGCCTGCGGCGAAGAGCAGCCCGGCGCCGAGCATCACCACCAGAGTGTAGCCGACGATGTCCTTGGCCTTCAGCCCCGTGATCCCGAGAAGGGGCAGCGCCCAGAACGGCTGCAGCATGTTGGTCCATTGATCTCCGTAGGCGACGGCGAGGATGGCGGTGCGCAGGGGCACATCGAGGTGCCGCGCCGCCTCCACCACGATGGGCCCCTGCACCGCCCACTGCCCGCCGCCCGACGGGACGAAGACGTTGACCAGTCCCGCCGAAAGGAAGGCGAGCAAGGGAAAGGCCGCCTGTCCCCCCGCCTCCACCAGCGCGGCAGAAACGATCTCGAGCAGCCCGCTCTCCTTCATGATGGCGAGAATCCCCGCGTAGAAGGGAAACTGCAGGAGGATGCCCGCGGTCCCCGGCGTCGCCTCTCCGATGGCTTCCACGTAGGCCGCCGGGGTCTCGCGCAGCAGGATTCCCACCGAGAGGAAGGCGAGGATCATCAGATTGAGGTCGAGGCCGAAGCCACTCTCGGCGAGGCGCCACTGCAGGTAGCCCACGCCGGCGGCGCCGACCACGAGGGCCAGGGCCCGCCCCTGGTCCAACTCCAGGGCCGGCGTGAGCACCGAATCGTCTCCCCGCAGGCCCAGGGCCGCGGCCGGCAACAGGAAGAGCAGGTAGGCCCCCACGGCGACGCCGAGCGGCACCAGGACCAGCGCCGGGCCGCTCATGGCGTCGCGCACGAGGTAGCCGGTGAGGCCTGCGGCACCCAGGCTGGCCACCCAGGCGGTGGAGCGCGAGAGGCGGTGCACCGCCTCGTCCCAAGCCGCCACCAGGCGGAGGATGAGCTGCCGGCCGATGAAGAAGAGCGCCACGGCGTCGACGACGACCATCGCCCAGGAGGGCCGTCCATCCTTCGCCCAGGTGGCCGCGAGCGTCGCCCCCACCACGGCCGCCGCCAGCACCGCACCGCCCAGGTAGGCGATGAGGTCGAGGGCGCCGCCAACACCCACGGCCTCGTCCGCCTCGCGCTCCGCCGAGTTCCCGCACACCGAGGAGAAGGGCTGCAC
>CAYYHA010000042.1:4349-24577 GCA_964471535.1 uncultured Myxococcia bacterium
GCACGATGCCCGAGAGCGCCAGCGGCACGCCCCGCTGCACCGCCTCCCCCTCGGCGGGGGACATGAGCCACAGGAGCGCCGCCGAACCCACGACGACGGCGAGACACACGGCGACGTTCACCGGGGCAAAGATCGTCTCGCTCACCGGCACGACGCCGACCTCGGGGAGAATCTCGCGCTTCGCGGTGGCCATGATGAGCGGCGCACTCCCCGAAAGCCCGCCGTGCCAAACCAAGAGGCCCAGGTAGCCGGCGGCACCGAGCAGGGGGTAGTGGATCCGAAGCCCGCGCGCCTCCCCCTGACGCCCCATCTCCCGGGCGAGATAGGCGCCCACCACCAGCCCCAGGCCCCAGTTCACCAGCCCGGTGAGCCCTGCGACCAGCGCCGTCACGAAGACGGCGCCCGCCCCACTGCGCGGGAGCCCCGCGAGGCGGCGCACCGTCCGCCGAACCGGGGCCGAGGTGGCGATCGCATGCCCCGTCACCAGCACCAGCGCCATCTGCATGGCGAAGGCGAGGAAGCCCCAGAGCCCGCCGGCCCAGGCGCGCAGGAGCGCGAGGGGGGTCACACCGGTCAGGGTGAGCGCCGCGGCGGCGGCGAGGAGCGTGAGGAGCAGAGCCAGGACGTAGGGGTCCGGCATCCGCCGCTGCGCCCACGCCGCAAAGGACTCCCCCATCCGACGGATCAGCGCGTTCATGCGTGGAGCAAAGGAGAAAGCGGCCCGGCGGGCAAGGCCCAGCGCACGAGGCCCCGCACGGGCATGCGCAGCCGAAGCGGAGGCGGCGGGACCCCAAGGTCGGCGGGGCGGCCCCGTCGGAAAGACGGGCCGCCCCGCCTGTGCGCGCGCCTGGATTTGAACCAGGGACTTCCACCGTGTGAAGGTGGCACTCTACCGCTGAGTTACGCGCGCCTTTCGGGCCGCGGAGTATCCACGGGCCCCTCGACCCTGTCAACGCCATCGCCCGCCCGCAGCCACGGTCTGTCGGCCACGGGGCGGGATCAGGCGCCGCCGGCGACGCGATCGGAGAGATGGCGCAGGCGCCGGCGCAGCTTGGAGAGGCGGCGGCCGATCCGAGCGACGTCCTCCTTGGTCGGCAGGCCGACGGTGTGGAGAACCTGCTGCTGCATCTCCTTCACTGTCTCGCGGCCCTTTTGCACCGTCTGCAACGCCTGCATGATTCGCTGTGCCTTCTCGGGGTCGCTCATCAGGTCGCTCATGAGCTTCATGCCCGCTTCGGTCGCCTTCTCTTTCACGCCCATGGCCTACTCCTTTTCCTTTCCTCGGAAGACGCGGCGAATGGAAGAGAGAAGACCGCGTGCTTCGCTTCGTTCCCGGCGCATCTCCGCTTCGAGGCGCCGGCGCTCCATCTCCTCCGCCCACGCGCGTTTCAGGCTTTCGGGAGCATCGCGCGTCACCAAGGTCACCTCCTGGTGATGCCCACCCTGCTCGACGATCACGTGGAGGAGGCATTCCTCGTCCAGCCGGAAGGTCACCTTCGAGACACCACGGGGGAAGCGCACGCTGCCGAGATACTCGTTGTCGACGATGCGATCCGACTCCCCCTGGAAGATGTCGAGCTCCACCTCCCCCTGCGCGTTGCGCGGCGGCGGCAGTGCGAAGGTCTTCTCCCGGGGGATGGTCTCGTTCTTGTCCAGCACCTTCTTGAAGCGCCCACCCGGCGCCGCGATGCCCACTGGCATCGAGAGCACGTCGACCAGGGTGAGCGCGTAGTCGTGCGTCAGCGAGTCGGCGAGGAGTGCTGCGCCGAGCGCGACACACTCGTCGGGGTGGATTCCCTTGCGCGGTGGCCGTCCGAAGTGCTGGTGGATGCGGCCCTGTACGAGCGGCATTCGCGTCTGCCCACCGACGAGGATGACCTCCTCGACCTCCCGCGGCCCGAGCCCCACCTCCGAGAGGACCTCGTTGCAGACGGTGACCGTGCGCTCCACCAGATCGCGGGTGAGCGCGTTGAACTTCTCGCGCGTCAGCGGCACCTGTAGGTCGATGGGGCGTCCCTTGCGCTCGGTCACATAGGGGAGCCGGATGACCACGTTGGACAGAAGTGAGAGGTCGATCTTCGCCGCTTCCGCGGCGCTCTCGATGCGCTGCATGACCACGGGGTCGTCGCGAAGATCGATCCTGTGTGCCTTCTCGAACTCCTCGAGCACGTACTCCACGATCCGCGCATCGAAGTCGGCGCCCCCAAGAAAGGTGTCACCGCCGGTGGCGACCACTTGGAAGACGTTGCCGTGGAGCTCGAGGATGCTCACATCGAAGGTGCCGCCGCCGAGGTCGTAGACGAGGATCCGGTTGTCGAAGCCACGGTTGAAGCCATAGGCGATCGCGGCCGCGGTCGGCTCGTTGACGATGCGCCGCACGGCGAATCCCGCCCGCTGCCCCGCCTCCTTCACGGCGCTGCGCTGCGTATCGTTGTAGTAGGCAGGGACCGCGATGACGGCTTCGTCGACCGGTCCGCCCAGGAACTGCTCCGCCACGGTCTTCACGTGGGCGAGGATGAGGGCGCTCACCTCCGGCAGGCTCAGGAGGCGGCCGCCGAGGCGCACGGCGGTCGAACCGCCCGGTCCTTCCACGATTTCGTAGCTGAAGCGGTCCTTCAGCTCCTGCACGAAGGGACTGGAGAAGGGGCGCCCGATGAAGCGCTTGTGGCCGACGATGGTCTGCTTCGGATTGACGACCCGCTGGTCCTTCGCGACGTTGCCGACGACGATGTCCCCCTTTTCCGTCAGCGCCACCACCGACGGGAGCACCAGGCGGCCCTTGTCGCTGGGCACCACCTTGGGCACCCGGTTGCTCACGTAGGCCACGCAGGTATTGGTGGTGCCCAGATCGATGCCGACGATCCGGCGTTGGCTCAAGGCGCCTCCTCGTCGAGCATCGTGCCCCCATCCGTCGCAGGCGGCGGAGGCGGCGGCGCACCGTTCCCCGCCCCCTCCGCCCCGGCACCTGCCCGCCCCGAATCGCTCACGTCGAGTTCGTCGCTGCTGAACACGCCACGCGCCTCCAGGCCGCGGCCGTAGCGGGGATGCGGTCGCCCCGGCAGCGGGTGGCCTAGGACACGGCCCAAGTCGTGGAGGAGCCCGTCCTCGGTGATGCCGTCCCCCGGAAGATCCATCGCCTGCCCCGGCGGCGGCACGCCGGCCGCGCTCCACTGCGGGCTCACCAGCGCCACCTGCCCCGTCACTGAGACCTCGGTGCCCCGGCGCACCGGACGGACGAGGACCGTGATCCGCTCGACCCTGCGGCCGCGCCAGCTCTGGCCACCCACCTCCGCGACGAAGTCGGGGTCGGTGACCCGCCAGCCCGTGGTGACCACGCCCGAGTCCCGAGCCGCGGTCACGATGGGAAAGCCGCGGGAGGCGAGCACCGCCACGGTGGCGTCCCAGACCCGCGCGTAGGGGTCGGGGAAGAGGACCTCGGCGACGCCCCCGGGGATGCGCGGTCCCCCACCGCCTGCAGCGGAGGGGGGCAGCGGCGTGGTGGCGACGCAGCCGGGCAGAACAGCACCGGCGCCGGCGAGAACGCCCAGCGCCGTCGCCCAGCGAAGCAGGCAGCGGCTCGGGGATCGGCGCTTCATCGGAGGGCATGGTAGCGCGCCCGGGACGCGCTTCATAGCTCCTCGTCGCGGCCGCGGCCGAGCAGATCCGGCACCCGCCCCGCCTCGATGGCCGCCGGCGCCGCGGCGTCGGCCCCCTCCCCTTCGAGCAGCCACTTCTCGTACACCGGCGCCTCCTCCTCCGCCTCCGCCAGCTCCTGCAGAAAGGGGGAGGCCTTCAGAACCGTCCTCTCACGATCACGGCTCGAGTGCGTCAGCGGGTAGGTGAGATACAGCTCGTCCCGCGCCCGCGTGCAGGCGACGTAGAACAGTCGCCGCTCCTCCTCCAGGCTCTCCAGGCTTCGGTAGGCGGCGGAGACGGGAAAGCGCCCGTCGGCCAGCCAGATCACGAAGACGCCCCGCCACTCGAGCCCCTTCGCCTTGTGGATCGTCGAGAGCGTCACGTACTCGTCGGGGTCCCCCCCATCGATCACCTCCTCCCCCTCGAGTTCGGCGAGGAGGCTCACCTCCTGCAAGAAGGCATCCACGTCCTCGTACGAGGCGGCGAAGTCGGCGAGCTGCTCGATGTCCTCGATGCGGCTCTCCGCGTTGGTGAACGCCTCCCGCAGGGTCGCTTCGTAGCCGTGCTCGAGGACGAGGCGGATCATCTCGCCGGGTGCCGTCCAGAGCGTGGGCGGAGCGAGGCGCCGGACGAGGGCCTGCCAGGCGCCAAGCCCCCGCGCCCCCCGGCGACCGACCACCTCGAACGCCCGGCTGGAGAGCAGCCTTTCGAGGGGGTCCTTCCCCGCCGAGGCCTCGCCGGTGGCCAGGCGCCACAACGCATCGGCGAGCCCCGCCCCGATGCCCGGATGCAGCTTCACGGTCCGCTTGAAGGCGAGCTCGTCGCGCGGGTTGACCACGAAGCGCAGGTAGCAGAGCACGTCCTTGATGTGCGCCTGCTCGAAGAAGCGCAGCCCGCTGCGCACGATGAAGGGGATGTTGCGCCGGGACAGCTCCACCTGCAGCTCGAGCGAGTGGTGGTGGGCCCGGTAGAGGATGGCGATGTCCTTGAGGTCGATCCCCTCGTCACGCATCTCGAGCAGGCGCTGGCACACGAACTCGGCCTGCTGATAGACGTCGCGACAAGGAACGAGCGCGGGCAGCATGCCTTCCTTGCGCGTGGGCCGCAGTGCCTTCTCGAACTGCTTGTCGTTGTGCGCGATGGCGACGTTGGCCAGGCGCAGGATCTCCGGGGTCGAGCGGTAGTTGGCGGTCAGATGGAAGATCCGGCACTCGGGGTGTCGCTTCGGAAACTCGAAGATGTTCGCGAAGTGGGCGCCGCGAAAGCTGTAGATGCTCTGCGCATCGTCGCCGACCACCATCACGCTCCCCGTGCCGGCGGGCGGATGGACGCTCGCCAGGAGATCGACGATGTCGCCCTGCAGGCGATTGGTGTCCTGGTACTCGTCGACCAGGATGTGGCGGAAGCGCCCGGCCTGCGCAGCCCGGACCTCCGGATGCTCGACGAGGAGGACCTTCCAGTTGAGCAGGAGGTCGTCGAAGTCCATCGCGTCGAGCTCGCGCTTTCGCCGCATGTAGTGGGCCGCCACCTCGAGGATCTCCTCGGTGAGGGACGCGAAGTGGGGATAGGCGTCGGCGACCACGTCGGCGATGGGGGTCTGCGTGTTGACCGCCGTGGAGACGATCTTCACCAGCACGTCGCCCTTGGGAAAGCGCCGGCCGCGCTCGCCCATCTTCAGCTCGGCGATGCACGACTTCATCAGCTCGCCGGCGTCCTCCCGATCCAGGATCGCGAAGCGCTCTCCGTAGCCGAGCCGCGCGCCGAACTCACGCAGGGTGAGGTTCGCCACCGAGTGGAAGGTGCCGCCCCACAGCCGCCGCAGATCCCGGCCAAGACCCTCCCCAACCAAAGCCTGGACCCGTCCCACCATCTCGCGCGCCGCGCGGTTGGTGAAGGTCAAAAGGAGTATCTCGTTGGCGGGCACCCCCGATTCGATGAGGCGCGCCACCCGATAGGTCAGGGTCCGCGTCTTCCCCGAGCCGGCGCCGGCGATCACGAGGAGCGCACCCTGACCGGCTTCGACCACGGCGAGCTGCTCGGGGTTCAGCTCGGACTCGTAGGCGATCCGGAAGGTGCGCTCGGGGAGGTGCGTCTTGAGCGTGTACCGCCGTGCCATGTGACTCCGTGCATAGCACGACGGGGCGCGCAGGCGGCAGCGCTACGTCCCTCGGGGCCGCCCCGGGGCTCGCGGCGCCGCTGCATGCAGCGGCTCAATGCGCAGAACCGTGGGCGTGTGCCTCGTGCTCGGTGGGGGTCTCCACGTCGGCGGAGATGAGTGCCTTGACCAGCGGCCAGGCTGTCACCACCGCGCCGGCGAGCAGGAGCACCCACCCGAAGCTCGGGGCGAGCGAGGCTGCGAGCGCCGAGGCCGCAGAGACCGCCGTGGGCAGGAGCGTCCCCCAATAGAGCCGCCGCCACACTTGCGTCGCCTCCTCTAGGACACTGATCCCCGCGAGGACCGCGGTGAAGAGGGCGCCGATGGTCCCGATGGCCAAGAGCATCATTCCCGTGCGACCGCCGACCACCGCGCTCGCCCCTCCAAAGAGGAGGGCGACGCCCGTGGTGGTCCAAGGAAGCCAGCGATACCGCGTCTCCACCTGCGCTTCGCTCCGTTCTCCGCTCATCTTCGCGCTCCTTTCTCTGCACCCGTGACAATCCCGCCGCCGGGACGCACCGGCCGGGCGCCTGCGGTCATTTCTTTCACCGTCCGTGCCAAGGGGCGGGCCACGCCGGCGTGGGCCCCTCCCCCGGTTCAACGGCAGTCGCCTGCCCAGGACGGCGCAAGCCCTGCGCATTGGTCCCCCCCTGCCGCGCAGAGCCTGCGCCTCCCGGCGCCTCCGGCGGCGCGGCTCCTCCCCGGATCCCAGCCGCTCTGATAGGGTCCCTGCGCCATGGAGGTCCACTGCACCCGCTGCGACCGCACGGCTCCCGGGCTCCCTGCGCCGCCCTGGCCCGGCGAGCAGGGCGAGGAGATCCACCGCAACGTTTGCCTCTCCTGCTGGCGGGAATGGCAGGAGATGCAGACGAAGGTGATCAACGAGTTCCACCTCAACCTCGCCGACGCCGAGCACGCCGCGCGCCTCGACACGCACATGCTGGTTTTCTTCGGCCTCCGCGAGGGCACGCCCCTCGAGGGCGCCCCCTATGGCTTCGGCGAGACGCCCCCCGAGGCCGCGCCCTCCAAAGCCGCTGCGTCCGACAGCGAGGGCGAAGCGGAGGAGTAGCGACCGCCGTGTCTAGGCCGCGCTCCGGCCGGCCGCCGCTTTGGACGCCGAGTCGTCGGCGTCCTCCGACTTGCGACCGCCATCGTCGCGGATCTCGATGCCCGCCGCCCGCAGGCTGTAGAAGAGCAGCCAGCGCTCGCTGGGCGAGAGCGCGGCCTCCGGCAGCGCCGCGTCGATCTCGGATCGCGACAGCCAGCCGCGGCGAAGCCCCCGCTGGAAGAGCACCTTCCGCGCCTCGTGGGGGCTAGGCGGTGGCCCGTTCTTCCGGTGCTTCTCGCTCCCGTGTTCCATCGTTCTTCTCTCCCGACTGTGTCTCGCGTGCAGGCGGCCCGGCGAGCGCGCGCAGTGTCTCTTGGTCGAGCGTCTCCGTATCGAGGAGGCGCTCGGCGATGGCCTCGAGCACGTCCCGCCGCCGCTCCAGAATCGCACGCGCACGCGCCATGTTCCTGTCCACGATGGCGCGCACCTCGGCGTCGATCCGGCGCGCCGTCTCCTCGCTGTAGCGCCGCTCGGCGCCCAGTGGCGTCGTATCCTCCTCACCGAGGAAGCCCGGCCCCGCACTCCCCCGCAGATAGAGCGGGCCCAACGCCTCGCTCATGCCGTACTCGGTGACCATGGAGCGGGCGAGGTGCGTGGCCTTCTGCAGATCGTCCGCCGCCCCGGTGCTTACCGTTCCGAAGACGAGCTCCTCGGCCGCCCGGCCGCCTAGGAGGCCGGCGATCTTGTCCTCGAGTTCCTCGCGGCGGAGGAGGTAGCGGTCCTCTAGGGGCATCTGCAGGGTGAAGCCCAGGGCGCCCAGCCCGTGGGGGATGATGGAGACCTTCTGCACGGGATCGGCGAAGGGCAAGGACTGGCCCACCAGCGCGTGGCCCGCCTCGTGGTAGGCCACGATGCGCTTCTCCTCCGGGCTCATCCGCCGATTCTTGCGCTTCAGGCCGGCCACCACTCGCTCGATTGCGTGCTCGAAGTCCTGCATCTCCACCGCCTCGGCCCCGCGGCGGGCGGCCAGGAGCGCCGCCTCGTTCACCACGTTGGCGAGATCGGCGCCGGCGAAGCCAGGAGTGCGGGCTGCGATCTCCTCGGTCGAGACGTCGGGGGCCACCTTCACCCCACGCAGATGGATCTCCAGAATCTTCTTCCGTCCCTCTTTGTCGGGCTTGTCCACCAGAACCTGCCGGTCGAAGCGGCCGGGCCGCAGCAGCGCCGGGTCGAGGACGTTGGGCCGGTTCGTGGCCGCCAGCACGATGAGCCCCACCCGCGGATCGAAGCCGTCCATCTCCGCGAGGAGCTGGTTGAGCGTCTGCTCGCGCTCGTCGTTGCCGCCGGCCACCGGACCGGAGATGGCGCGCGACTTTCCGATGGCGTCGAGTTCGTCGATGAAGATGATGGCCGGTGCAGAGGCTGCGGCCTGCTCGAAGAGGTCCCGAACCCTCGCCGCTCCGACGCCCACGAACATCTCCACGAACTCGGAGCCGGAGAGGGAGAAGAAGGGCACGCCCGCCTCGCCGGCGACCGCCCGCGCGAGGAGCGTCTTGCCGGTGCCCGGCGGACCCACGAGGAGCACGCCCTTGGGGATCCGCCCCCCGAGGCGGCGGTACTTCTCCGGCGACTTGAGGAAATCGACGATCTCCTTCAGCTCCTCCACCGCTTCGTCGATGCCGGCCACGTCGGCGAAGGTCACGCCGGTGTCGTTCTCCCGGTGCACCCGCGCCTTGCTCTTGCCGAACGCCGCCAGCCCAGCGCCCATGCCGCCCACCCGGCGCATCATCCAACCCCAGAACAGCAGGATGAGCGCCAGCGGCAGCAGCCAGGCCCAGAGGAGTTCGCCGAAGCCGCTGTCGGGGTGGTACTCGTATTCGACGCCCTGCTCGTCCAGCAGGTGCAGCAGATCCTTGTCCTCGGGGGGCCGGGCGGCGCGGACGACCCGCGGCGTCGCGGGGTGCTCCGCAGCCGGCGGCGTCTCCCCCGGCCGAGCCCCGAGCGGCTCCCCGCTCTTCGCCTCCGCCCCCTCGCCGCTCTTCGCCCCTGCCATCGATTTCGCCCCGGGGTGGCCCTCCGCGAGGACGCCTCGCACCCACTCGGGGCTGAGGATCACCTTCCGGAAGCGTCCGGCCGCGAGGTCCCGCTTGAAGGCGCTGTAGGGCACCGTGGCGGCCGCAGGGCTCTCGGTCGCCGCCCGCAGGGCAAAGAACGAACCCACGATGAGCAGCAGCCAAAACAGCGGCATGAGGCGAAAGCCCGTCCCCCCCGAGGGCGGCCGCTGCACAGGCCCGTCGCCCGGCGTCTGCCGCGGATCCTTGCTGCGTGGCTCCGGCATGGAAGGAAGGTAGCCAGCGCGCCCCTGCGGGCAAGCCGGGCACTGGCCTTCCCGAGGCGCAGCGAGGCACTGCGGCCGGCGCACCCGAAGCCGCTCGGGCGCGCGCCCGAGCCCCCGCCTACTCGCTCGCGCCTAGGAGCAGGGCGACGGTGCGGGCGTCGGCGCCCGGGAACTCGTAGGCGTCGAGTTCGGCGGCGCGCACCCACCGGTGGTCGTGGACATGCTTGTGGCTCACCTCCCCACGGGCGATCCGTGCCCGGTAGACCCGAAGCTCCACCTCGTACTCGGGATAGCTGTGGTCCACCGCCATCACCTCCTCACCCACCTCCACCTCGACCCCGATCTTCTCCATGATCTCCCGTCGCAGCGCCGCCTCGTCGCTTTCTCCAGCCTCCACCCGACCGCCGGGAAACTCCCAGAGCAGTGGCAGTACCGCCTCCGGCCGGCGCTGGGTGATGAGGTAACGGCCCTCCTTCTCGATCATCGCCGCGACGACGCGGATCCGGCGTGCCATGGGCGCCTTCCTAGCACAGCGCTAGGACGGCGCCCAAGCGGTTCCCAGGCGCCGGCCCCCCTTGCTATCCATCGCCCATGGCACGCACGATCCGCGCTCCCCGGGGTACGGCGCTCTCCTGCAAGGGGTGGGTGCAGGAAGCGGCCCTCCGCATGCTCATGAACAACCTCGACCCGGAGGTGGCCGAGGACCCGGCGAACCTCGTCGTCTACGGCGGCACCGGGAAGGCGGCGCGGAGCTGGGAGGCCTTCGACGCGATCGTGCGCGCGCTCACCGAGCTCGAGAACGACGAGACGCTCCTCGTGCAGAGCGGGAAGCCGGTGGGGATCCTGCGCACCCACGAGGACGCGCCCAGGGTGCTCATCGCCAACTCGAACCTGGTGCCCCGCTGGGCCACCTGGGAGCACTTCCGGCGGCTCGAGGCCCAGGGCCTCATCATGTACGGGCAGATGACCGCGGGCTCGTGGATCTACATCGGCACCCAGGGCATCCTGCAGGGGACCTACGAGACCTTCGTCGCCGCCGGCCGCACGCACTTTGGAACGAGTGACCTCGGCGGTCGCCTGATCCTCTCCGCCGGCCTCGGCGGCATGGGGGGCGCGCAGCCGCTCGCCGCCACGATGGCCGGAGCTGCGTTCATCGGGGTGGAGATCGATCCTCACCGCATCGAGCGCCGCATGGAGACGCGCTACCTCGACCGCAAGACCGATTCGATCGAGGAGGCGATGCGCTGGGCGGAACAGGCGCGGCAGCGCCGGGAGCCCCTCTCGATCGGTCTGCTCGGAAACGCGGCGGAGGTCTACCCCGAGCTGCTTCGCCGGGGCCTTGTGCCCGACCTCGTCACCGACCAGACCAGCGCCCACGACCCCCTCGGCGGCTACGTCCCCGCCGGGCTCACCCTCGAGGAGGCCCACACACTGCGCGCCCGCGATCCGGAGGGCTACGTGCGGCGAAGCCGTGAGAGCATGGTCCGCCACTGTCAGGCGATGATCGACTTCATGAAGCGGGGCGCCCACGTCTTCGACTACGGCAACAACCTGCGCGGCCAGGCCAAGGAGGGCGGCCTCGAGGAGGCCTTCGCCTACCCCGGCTTCGTTCCCGCCTACATCCGCCCCCTCTTCTGCGAGGGGCAGGGTCCATTTCGCTGGGCGGCCCTCTCGGGCGATCCCAAGGACATCCACCGCACCGACACGGAAATCAAAGCGCTTTTTCCCGAGAAGGCGGCGCTCCACCGGTGGATCGACATGGCCCAGGAGAAGGTCGCTTTCCAGGGGCTACCGGCGCGGATCTGCTGGCTGGGCTACGGGGAGCGGGCGCGGGCCGGCCTCGCCTTCAACGATCTGGTGCGCCGCGGGGAAGTCGCAGCGCCCATCGTCATCGGCCGCGATCACCTCGACTGCGGCTCGGTCGCCTCCCCCAACCGGGAGACCGAGGCGATGCGGGACGGCAGCGATGCCATCGCCGACTGGCCCATCCTCAACGCTCTCGTCAATGCGGTGAACGGTGCCTCCTGGGTGAGCTTTCACCACGGCGGCGGCGTGGGCATCGGCTACTCCCTCCATGCGGGGCAGGTGATCGTCGCCGACGGCACCGACGCGGCGGCGCGGCGCATCGAGCGCGTGCTCACCTCCGACCCCGCCCTCGGCATCTTCCGCCACGCCGACGCGGGCTACGAAAAGGCGCGGGAGGTGGCCGAAGCCCACCACATGAAGATTCCGGGCCTGACGACGTGAGCGCACTCTTCGTCGACGGCATCGGGCAGCTCGTCACCTCCGCCGGCGACCGTGCGCGCGGCGCCGAGGCGGCGCTGGGCATCGTCGCCGACGCCTGCGTCCTCTGCGAGGGGGACACGGTGGTCTACGCCGGCCCCCGCGGCGGGCTCGACCCCGAGCGCATCCCCACCGACGCGGTGCGCCTCGATGCGGGCGGGCGCCTGGTCACCCCTGGTTTCGTGGATCCCCACACCCACATCGCCTTCGCCGGGGACCGCAGCGCCGAGTTCGCCGAGCGCTGTGCGGGCGCCACCTACCTGGAGATCCTCGAGCGCGGCGGCGGCATCCTGGCCACGGTGCGCGCCACCCGTGCCGCCGACGAGGCAGAGCTCGTTCGACTGTGCCGCATGCGCCTTGCCCACCTCCTCCACCGCGGCGTAACGACGGTGGAGGTGAAGAGCGGCTACGGGCTCTCCACACCCGAGGAGCTGAAGCTGCTCCGCGCCATCCGGCGGGCGGCCGCCGAGTTCCCCGGACAGGTGGTGGCCACGCTCCTCGGCGCCCATGCCCTGCCCCCGGAGATGCGCGAGGATCGGGCGCGCTACGTCTCCCTCGTCTGCGAGGAGATGATCCCGGCGGTCGCGGAGGCGGGCCTGGCCCGCTACGTGGACGTCTTCGTGGAGCGCGGCGCCTTCACCGGCGCAGACGCCCGCCGCATCGCCCGCGCCGGCGCGGGCCACGGCCTGCCGCTGCGCCTCCACGTCGACCAGCTCTCTGCCGGCGGCGGCGCCGAGCTGGCCGCCGACCTGGGCGCCGTCAGTGCCGACCACCTCGAGCAGGTGAGCGAGGCGGGAATCCGAGCGCTCGCCGAGGCGGGGGTCTGCGCCGGCCTCCTGCCTACTGCCACCCTCTACGCCGGCCTGGACCGATACGCCCCCGGCCGCGCCCTCGCCGACGCCGGCGTGGTGCTCACCCTGGGGACCAACTGGAACCCGGGCAGCGCCAACAGCGACAACCACGCACTGGCGCTCGGGCTCGCCTGCCTGAAGAACGGGCTGACTCCCGCCGAGGCCCTGCTCGCCGCCACCGACGGCGCCGCCCGCTCCCTCGCCCTGGCCCCCCGCACCGGCCGCCTCGCCCCCGGCGCCCGTGCCGACCTCGTCCTCCACACGGTCTCCGACTACCGCACCCTCGCCTACGAGCTGGCCATGGATCACGTGGAGACGGTGGTGGCCGGGGGACAGGTCGCCGTGCGGCGCACGCCCCCCAGCCTGCCGGGCGCCTCCACCGGGCGATCGGATTGAGCCGGAGCGCCTCGAGCCCGCCGCCGGCCTGAAAGCGGGTAGGCCTTCGCGCTATCTTCGGGGCGATGTGCCGGGTCTTCGGCTTTCGCAGCGCCACCGAGAGCAGCGTCCACCACTCGCTGGTGCGGGCGCGCAACGCGCTGACGGTGCAGAGCAAGCAGCACCCGGACGGCTGGGGCATCGCCTGCTACGTGGGGGACAGGCCCGAGCTCACCCGGGGGACGGGGGCGGCCTTCGTCGAGGGGAGCTTCGGCCGCACCGCCCGGATGGTGAGCAGCCACACGGTCGTCGCCCACGTGCGCAAGGCGAGCTGCGGTGCGGTGCGCCGCGCCAACTCCCACCCCTTCGTGCGGGGCCGCTGGGTCTTCGCCCACAACGGGGACGTGGCGCGCTGGGAGGCGGTGCGCGGTGCCGTGGAGGCGGAGATCGACCCCGCCCTCCTCGGCACCCTCGAGGGGGAGACCGACAGCGAGCGGTGCTTCCTCCTCTTCCTGACCCTCCTGAAGGGGCGCGGCGTCGATCTCGAAGGGGCGGATCTCCCCTTCGATATCGTGGCCTCGGCGCTGACCGACACCGTCGCTCGCCTCCGCGCCCTCGCCGACCCCGGTGCGCCGAAGCCGAGCGTCCTCACCTTCGTCGTCTCGAACGGTCCGGTGCTCGCGGCGATCCACTCGGGCAACACGCTCTGGTACTCGACCCACAAGGTGCGCTGCCGGGAGCGGGACCGCTGTCCCCTGCTCGACGCGGTCTGCGAGCGCCCGGCTCGGGCCGGCGAACCGGTGCGTCACCTCCTCGTGGCCAGCGAGCCACTGTCCACCGAGAACGTGTGGTACGCCGTCCCCGACGGGGCGGTGGTGGGCGTGGATGGTGCCATGCGCCTTTGCACCCTCGGCGCACGCCGTGCTGCCGAACCGGCCCCCGTGGAAGGCCTTGGCATCTGAGACCGGGCGCCCGTGGCTTGGGCATCCTCGACCGCTCGACTATGGTCGCCCCATGGACTTCGCACCCTCGCTCCCCCGCATCGACCTCGACGGCCTCAGGCGTGCCCCGATTCGCATCGCTTGGGACACCCTCTCGCCCCTGCCCGGTGGCACCCGCCTCTTCAGCCGCCTCGTCGGAGAGATCGCGCCCTACACCGGAACACTCGGGGCCCACGTGGTGGAACTTCGCTCCGGCTTCGCGAAGGTGGAGCTGCGCGAGCGGCGCCGGCTGCGCAACCATCTCGAGAGCGTCCACGCCATGGCACTGGCGAACCTCGGCGAGCTGACCACGGGCCTCGCGATGATGTACGACTTTCCCGAGGACGCGCGGGGGATCGTCACCGCCTTCGAGGTGCGCTACCTGAAGAAGGCCCGCGGCCGCCTGACGGCGACCTGCGAGACCACGCCCGTGACGACGAGCGAGGAGCAGGAGAAGGTCCTCGAGGGGGTCATCCGCAATCCGAACGGTGAGGTCGCCTGCACGGTGACGGCCACGTGGCTCATCCGGCCCAAGGCCTGAGCGCGGCGGCCCGTGGCCCGGGGACGGGGGGCGTCGGGCGCCCCGGCGCCACGCCCGAAAGCGCATGCCGCTCCACTGCCGAGCGCCCGCACCCCCCAAGGCCGCCCCGCCCCAACCCGCCTGGAGGAAACGCCATGAAGATCACCCTGAACGCGCCCGAGGATCTCACCCTCTCCGAGTTCGACTCGGACGCCTTCGAGGTCGTGGCCACCTCGGATCTCCACTTCTCGGCCCTCGAGATCTTCGCGACCGGCTTCGGCCTGTGTACCGCGAGCGTCCTCATCAGCTACGGTGAGCAGATCGGGGTGCCCACCGACCGCCTCACCGTGCGCGTGCGCTGGAGCTACGCGGAAGATCCCCACCGCATCGGACGCTTCGACCTGGAGATCCGCTGGCCCGGCCTCCCCGCCTCGCGCCTGAAGGCGGCGGAGCGGGCGGCGGGCCTGTGCACGGTCCACGCGACCTTCCGTCACCCGCCCGAGCTGTCCACCCGGGTGTACGCCGAGCCGGCGGCCTCGTCCTGAAGGAGCGCCGCCAGGCGGGCCCAGAGCCCCGCGTCCTCCGTCGAGAGGCACAGGCGGCGCCGGCTCGCCCCCGCGTCGGCGAGCTCCACCGTCAGGGTGCGCCGGCCGGCGAGACCCGGTGCGCGCTCGGCCCACTCCACGAGCACCACCGCCTCGTCGAGGAGGTCGAAGAGACCGGTGGCCTCGAGCTCCTCCTCTCCAGCGATGCGGTAGAGGTCCGCGTGGAGCACCGGCACACGCCCCCGGTAGGTGTGGACGAGGGCGAAGGTCGGCGAGCACACCGCGCCCGGGTCCACACCCAGACCCTCGGCCACCCCTTGCACCAGCCGGGTCTTCCCGCTCCCCAGGGGACCGACGAGCCGGATGAGATCCCCCGGGCGAAGGAGGGCGGCGAGCGCCCGGCCGAAGCGCCGCGTCTGCTCCTCCCCTTCGCTCCGGTGCTCGAGCGCCGCGTTCACGGCGTCGCCTCCCAGCTGCGCCAGACCTCGCAGAGCGCCTCGGCGATGTCCCGCGCGATGAGGCCGGCCGCGCCGGTCGCCTCCACCCGCTTGTCGCCGGCCAGCCCGTGCGCGTAGACGCCCACCCGCGCGGCGGCGCCCGGCGGAAGGCCCTGGGCGAGGAGCGCCGCGATGAGCCCTGTGAGCACGTCTCCGCTGCCCGCCGTCGCCATGCCGGCGTTGCCGGTGGGATTGATGGCCAGCGCCCCATCGGGGTCGGCGACCACGGTGCGGGCTCCCTTCAGCACCACGTAGGCATCGTGCCGCCGGGCGAAGTCGGAGGCCACCCCCAGGCGGTCCATTTGGATCTCCTGCACCGAGCGCCCCGCGAGGCGGGCCATCTCACCGGGATGGGGTGTGAGCACCAGGTCCACCGCCGCCCCCTTGAGCAGGTCGGCCTGCCCCGCCACCGCGTTGATCCCGTCGGCGTCGAGCACGACCGGCACGTCCAGTTCCATCAGGAGCGCCGCGACGAGGCCCGCCGTCCCCTCCCCGCGGGGAATCCCCGGCCCAAAGGCGACGGCGTCCTTCCCTTCGGCTGCGGCGAGGAGCGCCTCCAGGTCGGCCTCTCCCAGGGGACCCTCGCCGGGCAGGTCCAGCCCCATGGCCTCGGGGACCCAGGCCACCCGGGAGGCGTGCGCGTCGGGGCGGGCCGCCAGGGTGACGAGGCCGGCCCCACCGCGCAGCGCACCCAGGCAGGTGAGCGCCGCTGCGCCCGGCCGATCCTTCGACCCCGCCACCACGAGGACGTGGCCGACCGTCCCCTTGTGGGCGTCGGGTGGGCGCCGCGGGCGCAGCCCCGCCACCCCCTCCGGGGTGAGGAGTTCGCACGGTGGGCCGAGCACCTCCTCCACCTGCGGCGGAAGACCGATGTCCACCACCTCCCAGCGGCCCGCCAAGGCCGCACCCGGGTGGAGGAGGAGCCCGCGCTTCGGGTAGCCGAAGGTGACCGTGCGGTCCGCCCGCACCGCCGCGCCGAGGACCTGTCCAGTGTCGGCGGAGAGCCCGCTGGGCAGATCCACCGCCACCACCGTGACGCCGCGGCGCCCGAGCTCGTTGGCGTAGTCGATGAGGGCCCGCACCGGCCCCTCCACCGGCCGGGAGAGACCCGTCCCCAGGAGCGCATCCACCACGACGTCGCCCGCCCGAAGGTCGACGACGGGCACCGTCTCGGCCGCCACGGTCAGCTCCACCTCCATGCGGCGGAGCACCTCGAGGAAGACCTTCGCGTCCCCGGTGACCCGCTCGGGTGGACCGGTGAGCAGGACCTCCACCTCGCAGCCGGCCGCGCGGAGGTAGCGGGCAGCCACGTAGCCGTCGCCTCCGTTGTTGCCCGGTCCGCAAAAGAGGGCGACGCGCCGCCCGTCGCCCGCACGCAGCGCCTCGAGTGCGGCGTCGGCCACCGCCCGCCCCGCCGTTTCCATCAAGGCCACCCCGGGCACACCGAAGCGCTCGATGGCCGAGCGATCGCAAAGGCGCATCTCCTCGCCGGTGAGCACCCTCACCGCGCGCCCCTCCCCCCGGCTGACGCCCCTACCCGAGAGCGCCCCGCGGCCATCCGCTCGCGCATGTCGCGCACCGCCCGCTCGAAGCCCACGAGCACCGCCCGCGCCACGATGCTGTGGCCGATGTTCAGCTCCACCACCTCGGGGATGGCGGCCACCGCACCCACGTTCTCGTAGGTCAGCCCATGGCCGGCGGCCACCTCGAGGCCCCGGCGGTGGGCATGCCGCGCCGCCTCCTCGAGGCGCGAGCATTCGAGGGCGAGGGCCTCGGCCCCCCCGGCTTCGCAGTAGGCGCCCGTGTGCAACTCGACGACGGTGGCCCCCACGTCGCGGGCGGCATCGATCTGCGCCGCCACCGGATCGATGAAGAGGCTCACCTCGATGCCCACCTCCTTCAGCCGCGCGGTCTGCCGCTCGAGGCTCTTGAAGTGCGCAGCCACGTCGAGGCCCCCCTCGGTGGTCAGCTCCTCCCGGCGCTCGGGCACGAAGGTCACCGTGTCGGGGCGGACCTCGAGGGCGATGGCGAGCATCTCCTCGGTCGCGGCCATCTCGAGGTTGAGCCGCGTCTGCACCGTCTCGCGGAGCAGGCGAAGATCCCGGTCCTGGATGTGCCGCCGGTCCTCCCGCAGGTGCACGGTGATCTGGTCGGCGCCCGCCAGCTCCGCGAGGGCCGCCGCCTGCACTGGGTCGGGGTAGCGGACGCGGCGCGCCTGCCGCAGCGTCGCCACGTGGTCCACGTTCACACCGAGCCGAATCGTCGTCTCCATGCCCGACGGATACCACTGGGCTCAGGAGGTGACGAGGCGCGCCGCCGGATCCCGTCCGAGCGAAACCGGCGGAGCGTCCCACAGGGGCGGGGGCCGGCCAGGACGCGGCCCCGCGCGCGTCTACGGTAGCGCCCGTCGCAGCTGCATCCCCACATCGAAGGCCGCCTGCTGCAGCTCCGCCATGCCCGCCTCGCGCTGCGCTGCCTCAGCCACGGGCTCGGCGGACTCCACGCGGAGCAAACGGGCGCGGAGCGTGGTCGGCGGTGGGCCCGAGAGCTCGACCAAGACCACGTAGTCCGCTGCCAGAATCTCCTCTGGCGAGGCGGCGCAGCCTTCCCCCTCGCAGGCAGCCATCGTCTGCTGCATCGCGCGCAGGGAGAGCAGTTCGTCGACCTCCTGGGGGGTCAGGCAGGTCACCTCCTCCTCGGCCCCCGACTCCGCCGCGCCGCCCTGCAGACCCTCACAGAGCGCGCTTGCGAGCACCGACGCCGCGGCGTCGTCGAGCCCCGTTTCCGGCCCGACGGCGAGCGGCCGTACGATCACCCGCGCCGGCTGCTTCTGCGCTGCCGCCGCCGCAACGGACCCCGTCCCCGGATGCGGTGCCTCCCCTGCCTGGGTGGGGCCGCGGGACGTCGCGCACCCCCCGGTGAGGAGCAGAGCGGCGAGGGCGAGGCCGGCGCGGCCCCTCTGCCACCGAATCATCCGCCCTCCGTGCCGGCCCCCTCGGCCGCCGCGTCGAGTCCCATCACCTTGCGGACGTCGGCTTCGAGGAAGGCCGCCGGATCCCCGTCGGCGGGATAGCCCTGGTGCATCACCGCGATCCGCCCCTCTCCGTCGGCGATGAAGAGGCTCGGCAGCGCCGTCGCGTTGCCCAGGTACCGCCGAGCGAGGAGGTTGAAGCGATCCGAGACCACCGGGAAGGTGAGGCCCCGCTCGGCGACGAAGGCCTTCAGCCCCTTGAGGGCCTCCTGCTCCTTGTCGATGGAGATGACCACCACCCGTAGCCCCGCCTGCCCGTACTTCTCGTACAGCTTCTGCAGGACGGGCAGCTCCTTCTTGCACGGCGCACACCAGGTGGCAAAGAAGGAGATCACCACGGCCTTCGTCTCGGGGTCCTTGAAGTACTCCTCGAGCACCACGCGCCGCTTGCCCACCGTCTCGGCGTTCACCGTCTTGAGGAAGAAGGGCGGCGCCTTGTCCCCCACCGAGAGCACCGGTTTCGGTGCGTCCTTCTTCTCTGCCGGGCCGCTCGGTGCCGGCGTCCCTTCGGCCCCGGCAGCGGCCGGCGCCGCCTTGGGGGGGCCCGCGACGGCTGCGGCGGGCACGAGGAGGAGGCTTGCGAGCATCCCCAGGGTCGGTCCTATGCGTCTCACGACATCGCTCCCTTCGTTCTCTCGAGGTCTTCCGGCAGCGTCGCAAGCGACACCACCGGTCCCTCGCCTTCCTCTCGCATGGGCTTCAGGCGCGCCGTGCCCGATGCGATCTCGTCCGGGCCCACCACCAGCACGTACTGCGCACCCGTCTTGTCGGCCCAACGCATCTGACTCTTCACGCTGCCTCTCCGGTGGTCCACGTCCGCGGGGATGCCCCGCGCCCGCACCGCCTCGCACAGACGGAAGCAGACCCGGTAGGCTTCATCGCCGCCCGCGGCGACCAGGGCCACCCAAGGCCGGGGTCCCGGCGGCGCGAGCCCCTCTGGGAGGAGCGCGAGGAGCCGCTCCAGGCCCAGGGCGAAGCCGAAGGCCGGCGTGTCGGGCCCTCCGAGCTGCCGCACCAGCCCGTCGTAACGCCCCCCGCCGGCCACGGCGTTCTGCGCCCCCAGCGCGCCGCTTTGGAACTCGAAGCAGGTTCGGTTGTAGTAGTCCAGCCCGCGCACCAGCCGCGGAGCGACCTGGTAGGGCACCCCCGCCTCGTCGAGAAAGGCCTTGACCTCCTCGAAGTGGGCCCGGGCCGCCTCCGAGACGTGCTCGAGGATGGGCGGCGCGCTGTCGAGCACCGGCTGGCATCCCGGATTCTTGCAGTCGAGCGCGCGCAGGGGGTTGGTCTCGAGGCGGCGCCGGCAGTCGGCGCACAGCGTCTCCACGTGTGCCCGGAGGTGTCGCGAGAGCAGATCCAGGTAGCCCGGCCGCGTGTCGGGGTCCCCGAGCGTGTTCACGAGCAGGCTCACGTTCGGAAGCTGGAAGCTCTGGCGAAGGAGGCGATCGAGGAGGAGAATCTGCTCGGCATCGATGCTCGGTGCGGCGGCACCGAAGGCCTCGCAGCCCACCTGCCAGAACTGCCGGTAGCGCCCCTTCTGCACCGCTTCGTAGCGGAACATGGGGCCGAGGTACCACCACTTCGTCAGGGGCTCGCGGCTGCTCACCGCGTGCTCGATGTAGGCACGGACGGCCCCGGCGGTGCCCTCGGGACGCAGGGAGAGACTGCGACCCTTGCGATCGGTGAAGGTGTACATCTCCTTGCCCACGATGTCGGTGTCCTCGCCGATCGAGCGGGCGAAGAGCTCGGTCCGTTCGAGGACCGGCGTGCGCACCTCCTGGTACCCGTAGCGCTCGAAGGCCTCCCGGAATCGCGCCTCCACCCACTGCCAGGCCGGGGTGCGATCGGGGAGCAGGTCGTGCATCCCTCGTACGCCGCGGATCTTCACGCGGCTGTTCTCGCCTGCGGGCCCGGTGGCGTCAACCGACGTCGGCCCATCCGCCCGCGGGCGGCGCCGCGCACGTCCCGGCAC
>CAYYHA010000043.1:0-23481 GCA_964471535.1 uncultured Myxococcia bacterium
GGCACCGTCAACGAGGCGCAGCGACCCCCAGGGAGGTGCGGTGGCGAGGAACTCTGCGTCCCCGAGGAGATGAAAAAGGTGGGCAAGGGCCCAGAGCCGGACCCAGAGCCGGACGGCGGCCCGCTCGCAGCTCGCCCCGAAGACGCCCACACCGAGCCCGCCCCTACCTCGCCGCGCCGGCGAGGTCGTCGCTGCCGATGTAGACCCCTGCCCCCTCACCGTGCTGGCGGGCCAGGGTCAGTGCCGCCTCGAGGTTGTCGAGCCGGGCGGCGATCCAGTCCACCCGGTGCTCGGTCGCTTCGGCCACCCGGCGCAGCTCGCGGCGGAGGACCTCGATGTCCCGCTCGAGGCGGCCGAACGCGTCTGCGTGCACGTAGAGGTCGGTGGAGGCGAGCCGTGGGAGCACTTCGAGGCCGATCTCGCGGACGATCTCGTGGCCCCACAGGCCCTGCCGGCTCGCATCGGTACCGAAGACCTCGGAGCAGGGAGGCGGCGGCCGTGCATCGAGGCGGCGGATCGGCGCGTCGGCGGTCGCGCGCTGGTAGGGAAAGACGATGAGAGCCATCGGACGGGAGCCTAGCGCAGGGCCGGCCGCGAAGGCACGCCCCCCGCCCCCGGCGCATGGGCGAGGCGGCGCCCAGGCCGCATCGGCCCTCGACCCAGCCCTCGCGCCGGGTCGGCGCCAGCCCCCGTCCCCGCTGTCCTGGACGAGGACACTCGCTTGCCGGCGGCGCGCCGGCGTGGCAAACCTCCGCCATGAAGCTCTATGGCTACTGGCGCAGCTCGTGCACCTATCGGGTGCGCATCGCTCTGTACCACAAGGGCATCCCCTTCGAGACGGTCCCCGTCCACCTGGTCGAAGGGGGTGGCGCGCAGCATCAGGCGCCCTACCGTAGCCTCAACCCCATGCGGCAGGTCCCCTACCTCGAGCTTCCCGACGGGCGAGGCATCGCCCAATCCATGGCCATTCTCGAGTACCTGGAGGAGACGCACCCCACGCCGCCCCTCCTCCCCGAGCACCCGCTCGAGCGCGCGCGGGTTCGCCAGCTGGCCGAGATGGTCAACGCCGGCGTGCAGCCGCTCCAGAACCTCTCGGTGCTGCAGGCACTGAAGGGGCTGGGCGTGGATGCGAAGGCGTGGGCGGCGAGCTGGATCGCCCGTGGGCTCGCGGCGCTCGAGGCGGAAGCCAAGCGAAGCGCCGGTACCTATCTGGTGGGTGAACAGCTCACCCTCGCCGACCTCTTCTTGGTGCCCCAGCTGTACAACGCCCGCCGCTTCGAGGTGGACCTCGCCCCCTACCCGACCCTTACCCGGGTCGAAGCACAGTGTCTGGCGCTGGAGGCCTTCCAGCGTGCCCTACCCGAACGCCAGCCGGACGCGCCGCCCGACGCGAAGGCGTGACCGGCTCTTCTTCGCAAGCGATCCACAAGGAGAGATCCGATGGCCCAGATCGAACCCCTAGGAATCAAACGCCTCGAGTCCATCCACTACTACGTCCACGACCTCGAGCGGAGCCGCCGCTTCTACACGGAAAAGCTCGACTTCCAGGAGCTGGCCGAGAGCGACGAGCGCCTGACCAAGGAAGGGAAGCAGCGCTCGGCGCTCTTCCAGGCGGGACAGTGCGTGGTCCTGGTCTCCGAGCCGGTGGGAGAGGGCGGCCGCGCCTGGCGGTACCTGCGCAAGCATCCAGACGGGGTCGGGGCGCTCATCTTCGAGGTCGAGGACATCGAAAAGACCTTCCGACTCCTCGAAGCGCGCGGCGGCACGCCCATCGACGACATCCAGCGCTTCACCGACGACGGCGGCACGCTGTCCACCTTCTCGATCACCACGCCCTTCGGGGATACGACCTTCCGCTTCGTCGAGCGCAACGGCTACCGGGGCATCTATCCGGGCCTGAAGGTGTACGAGACGCCGAAGGGCGGAGACAACGCCTGCAAGTTCCAATACTTCGATCACGTCACCTCGAACTTCCAGACGATGAAGCCTGCACTGCTGTGGCTCGAGCACGTGATGGGCTTCGAGGAGTTCTGGGGCGTGGAGTTCCACACCAAGGACGTCGCCACCCTGCCCCACGAAGGATCCGGCCTTCGGAGCACGGTGATGTGGGACCCACACAGTGGCGTGAAGTTTGCGAACAACGAGCCGTGGCGCCCTCACTTCAAGACCTCGCAGATCAACATCTTCAACGAGGACCACAAGGGGGACGGCGTGCAGCATCTCGCCCTCGCCTGCGAGGATCTCATCCACACCGTGCGGGTGCTGCGTGAGCGCGGAGTGGAATTCATGCCGACGCCGGGCACTTACTACGATGCCCTGCCCGAGCGACTGAAGAAGATGGGCATCGACTCCATCGACGAGGACATCGAGGAGCTTCGGGACCTCGAGATCCTCGTGGACGGAGACGGCGAGAAGGGGTACCTGCTGCAGATCTTCCTCCGCGACTCGGCGGGGCTGTACCACGAGCCGTCGGCCGGACCCTTCTTCTATGAGCTGATCCAGCGCAAGGGCGACCAGGGCTTCGGCGCCGGGAACTTCCGCGCCCTCTTCGAGAGCATCGAGCGACAGCAGAAGATGGAGGGACGCATCTGATGCTCGAGCGGATCCAGCTCGGTGAGGTCCCCAGGAAGCATCACATCGTCTTTCGAGGCGAGGATGGCTCGCTGCGGTGGGAGGAGTGCCTGACCCGTCTGGGCTTCGACGGTCCGTATACGATCCTCTACCACCTCAGGCGGCCCCACGAGGCACGGCGGGCCGAGCTCACCCACGGATGGGAGGTCCCGCACGGGGAGGACGCGCGGCCCCTGCTCCGGCGTCACTACCGGACGCCGGAGCTTCCGCCGACCAAGGGTCCGGCCATCGACGTACGGGTCCCATTGCTCCACAACGAGGACATCGTGATCTCCATGGTCCGACCCACCGAGCCGGATCCCGTCTATTTCGCCAACGCGGACGCAGACGAACTCTTCTTCATCTACGAAGGCAGCGGCATTCTGCGGACTCAGCTCGGTGACCTGCGCTTCGAGAAGAACGACTACGTCTGCGTCCCCCGCGGCGTCATCCACCGCTTCATCCCCGACGAGCGGGTCGAGCAGGCCTGGCTCTCCATGGAGTGCCTCGGGCACCTGGGGTTGCTGAAGCAGTGGATCAACGAGCTCGGGCAACTGAGGATGGATGCCCCGTACTGTCATCGGGACTTCCGGCGGCCCACCTCGGTCGAACCGATGGACGAGGGCATCCGGGGCCACGTCGTGAAGCGGGGAGGGCGCTTCCACGGCTTCGAGTACGCCCATTCGCCGCTGGACGTGGTGGGCTACGACGGTACGGTGTATCCCTGGGCTTTTCCCATCCTCAACTTCCAGCCTCGGGCCGGGCTGGTGCACCTGCCTCCCACCTGGCACGGGACCTTCGCCACCCGGGGAGCGCTCATCTGCAGCTTCGTGCCCCGTGTGGTCGACTTCCACGAGGAGGCGATCCCCTGCCCCTATCCACACAGCTCGGTGGACGTGGACGAGTTCATCTTCTACGTGCGCGGGAACTTCAGCAGCCGTAGGGGGGTGGGGCCCGGAAGCATCTCCCATCACCCCCCCGGCATTCCCCACGGGCCGCACCCAGGCGCCTACGAGGAGAGTATCGGCACCACCCGTACGGACGAGCTGGCGGTGATGATCGACTGCCTCCGGCCGCTCAAACCCACCGCCGCCGCCCTCGAGATCGAGGATCCGCACTACCACGAGAGCTTCATCGCCGAGTGAGCGGCGGTTCCTCGCCAGCCACCCATCCGATGCGGCGGCCCCGCACCAGGAGCACGGCGGTGCTATAACGGGGGGCGGCGGCCGGGCACCGGTGTGCCCGGCCACCCGCGGATCCGAGGGACCCCATGCGTAGCACCGGTCATCTCCTCATCGCCGCCCTCGTCCTAGGGGGCTGTCAGTGCGAACGCTTCTTTCCCGAGAAGGTCGGCAGCGGGATCGCCCGCCTGACTGTTCGGAACGTGGCGGTGGCGACGAAGATCATCGCAAGCGACACAGAGTGCGGCTTCGAAGCGCCCGACGTCAAAGAGGCCTTCCTAGTCGACGGCCGCGTCGGCGAGACGGGTACCGTCACCTGGGAGATCGACGACTGCACCCTCGACTTCGGCGAGGTGCACACGGTGTTCACCGACTGCAACGGCATCGAGCTGCGTGCGGGAGGCACCGTGACCCTCAGCGGTACGAAGTCGGTCACCGGCCTGCTCACGGGCGAGCTCGAGAACCCGGTGATTCCGCAGTCGCCCGATGCGGTCCACATGGAACTCTCGATGGCCGCCCACGACTTCGTCGTGGAGATGTCCAACAAGGACACCTCGCTGCGCATCATCGAAGGCAACCTCTCATGGAACGCCGAGCCGCACCTGGGCGTGGCCGATTCGAGCGGGGTGTGCTCGATCGTCACCAGCGATCTCTCGCTGTCCTCGATTGGCTGGAAGGGAGGCCGGGTCTTCGTGACCACCGCCTCTTCTGCCTTCGAAGCCGACGTCGTCAGCTCCGACATCGCCGCTCAGATCGGTCGCTGGGGCGACCATGAGAACTGGATCGATGGCCGCATCACCGTATGGGACAGCTCGGTCGAGGTGCCCAACGGCTCGGACGAGTTCAAGGGTCTAGACGACGCCTACGACCCAGCGACCCACCTCGCGTCCTTTGCATGCACCGAGGACCTGCGCCAGCCCCTGAGCTACGAGTGCGAGCCGCTGACACCGAAGCTGGCTGAGGGTACCGCACGGCTCGGAGTGAAGCTCTTCGGCCGCCTCGCTTCCGTGCTCGACGACGACGCTCGTTGCGGCTTTGCCAACCCCGACGTCCTCGCGGAGGCGACGCTGAATGGCGCAGTCGGGGAGGTGGGCTCTGCAACCTTCACCGTCACGGACTGTCCCCTCGACTTCGGCGGTCTCGTCGCCGTGAAGGAGGACTGTCTGGGCCATATCGACTACCTCTCCGGATCCGCGGTCGCGTCGGGGACCAAGACGGTGACAGGACTCTTGACCGGTGACCCCGAGGTACCTGTGATTCCTCTCTCGCAGTACCCAGGTTCGGCGACGGTGCGCTTCGAGGTGAGCGGTCTGACGCTCTCGGACAATGCCACCTCGCGCACCCTGACGGTCAACGGCGCGCTCTCGGGCACCGTGGCGACGGAAACCGCCATCGACACCCAACTCGGCGTGTGCGCCTACAAGACGCCGCATGCGGCCTTCGACGACATCGCCATCGAGAACTCCGACGTCGTGCTCGGGACCGAGCTAGGGCGCTTCAACCTGAAGGTGGGAACCTCGCAGCTCGACGCCCAGAACGGGAAGAAAGGTATGCGCGAGAACTACCTCTCCGGCTTCGTCGTCATGGACGGGCAGCGCATCGACCTGCCGTTGCCGGGCAAGGAGCCGGTGCTCGATCCCGACTACGATCCTGCCGCCTTCGAAGAGAGCTACGCCTGCGATCCGAGGTTCGAGAAGGTGACGGCTCCCGAGGACTGCGACTTCCGGAGTACGCTCGCCCGGGGCGTCGCGCGCCTGTTGATGCAGACCGCTGGCTCCTTGGGAGCGCTCATCAACGCAGACGATGCCTGCGGCTTCGAATCGACCGGGGTGCTGACCAATCCCATCGATGTTCAAGGAGACCCGCCTCAAATGGGATCGGTCACCTGGCAGACTCAAGGGTGTGTGATGGAAAGCGCCACCGAAGCCCTGGTGAGCAGCGAATGCACCGGCGGTTACACTCACTGGCAGGGCCGAGCCACCTTCGACGCCCGCCGCACGGTCCGCGGTGAGCGGGTGAACAGGCTCGGCTTCATCGCCGCGGTGATCCCCCGGGCCCACGACGCGGTGGATCTCTTTCTCGATTCGGTGTCTCTGGAGGGGTTCTCGACCTGGTACGTGGCGCCGGGGGAGATCGCGCCCGAGGCCCGCCTGGAATTCCACTCGGGAACCCTCTCGGCGATCCTGCATCCCATCACCGGCGAGAACGCGAACGACCCGGGCGTCTACGACATCCCGACGCCGGTACTCTGGTTCGAGGACGTGCGCCTCCAGAACGCGGATGCGACCCTCTATGCGGGGGGGAAGACGTTCCGGTTGGCCCTCGACAGTGCTCAGGCGTCGGGGCAGAACGGCAGCTTCGGAGGTCGGACCAACGAGGTCACAGCCACCATCGAGATCGATGGGACGGTCTACGACCTGGGGACCCTGCCCCTGAAGGAGTCCTACGACCAGGCTGCCTTCGACGCGACGTACGATTGCGATCCCTCGCTCGTCGCTCCGGTGCCGGCCGACTGATCCTCCGCGCACCTCGATGCAGCCGGTGGCTGCCGAGGCAGCATCACCCGGAAGCAGGCGCCGTGACCGTCGCTCTTGAGCACGATCTCGCCGCCTAGCGCGGCCACGAGGTCCTTCACGATCGCAAGCCCGAGCCCCGACCCGGGCCCACTTTCGCCCTCGAGGTGCTCGATGCGCCGGAATGCCTCGAAGACCTCTTGGTGCTTGGCGCGGGGGATGCCCGGCCCCGTGTCCTCGACCAGGAACTCGACGGCCTCGCCGCGCGCAGCCAGTCGCACGCAGACGTGGCCGCGGGGCGTGTACTTCACCGCGTTGCCGATGAGGTTTACGAGGATGAGGCGCAGGATGTGCCGGTCGGTGTGCATGGGGAGGCGCTGCCCCTCCTCGACGCGCAGGCGGAACTCGAGCCCCTTCTGCTCTGCATGGGGCCTCAAGAACGCCATCACCTCGTTGCAGAGGTCGATTGCGGAGAAGACGCTGCACTTCAGCCGCATCACGCCCGCATCCAGGCGCTCGTACTCCAGTACCGTGTCCATCAGCTCCGTCAGCCAGGACAGCGAGCGACCGAGCGCTTCGATCCCCTCCCGGATGCGCGGATGGACGGCGTTGCTCGTCTCGCTGCGCATCAGACAGACCTGCACGGCCATCGCCGTCACTGGGGTCCGAAGCTCGTGGCTCATCATGCGCAGAAAGTTCCCCTTGGCGAGGTTGGCTTCCTCGGCCTGCACTCGAGCCCGGCGCGAGGCCTCGAGCGCCCGCTCGAGTGCCTTCTTCTTGTCCACCAGCTCCAGGGCGAGGCTCTCCAGGGTCTCGCTCTGCGCTTCGAGGGCCGCCTCCAGGAGATCGCGCGCCCGCTTGGCATCTACCAGGTTGCGAACGCGCGCCCGAACCTCCTCGGTGAGAAAGGGCTTGGGGATGAAATCCTGCACCCCCGAGCGCAGTAGGCGCACGCGCAGGCCCGAATCCTCCATCGCAGTGAGAACGACGATGGGAACCGAGGCGAAGTCGCTGCGTGACCGCAAGGCGGCGATCATGGCCTCCCCGGGCATGCGCGGCATCACCAGATCGGTGAGGATGAGGTCCGGTCGCTCCTTCTTGGCGAGCTCGAGGCCTCGGCGCCCATCCTCGGCAGAGAGCGTCTCGTACTCGTGTCCGAGGATGTCGCAGAGGACCCGATTGAGGACGGGGCTGTCCTCGACGATCAGGACTCGAGCTTTGGGCAGGGCGCCCTGCGCCGGGTCCGTGAGCGATGCCTGTGCCGCTTGCGCCATGGGAAGGTCCTTTCGTGGCCACACGGCCATGCACAGGGCGGGCCACCCTCTGGGAACCGCGCTGCGCTCCGGTGCCACCCCCGCGGCACGCGCCTTGCTGTGCAGGTGGGGGCCGGGACTCGACGGCGGACAGCGCCCCGCGGGGCGCGACCTCCCACCCGCCTCGACCTGGCCTGCGCCGCCCTGCCCCGCGCCGGGCGGTGCGGGCGCACGATGCCACGGCCCCACCGGGGCAGGAGGACCACGATGACGACGACACGACCCGCTTTGGATCACCGGGAACCGCGGCGCTGGCTTCGCGGCGTCCCCCCCCGCATCCTCCTCGCGGAGGACGACGACGAGGTGCGGCGTGCCCTGGCCACGCTCCTGCAGCAGCAGGGCTATCGCGTCATCACCGCAGCCAGCGGCGACGTGATGCTCGACCGCCTCGCCTCCTCCCTGCTCCTCGAGCATCGCACCGAGGCACCGCCCGACGTGGTGGTGGCCGACATCCGCATGCCCGGCTTCAACGGGCTCTCCATTCTGGAAGGGGTGCGGGATGCGGGATGGACGCTGCCCTACTTCGTGATCACCGCCTTTGGGGATCAGTCCATCCGGGACAAGGCGCTGCGCCTGGGGGCGACGGGATACTTCGACAAGCCCTTCGACCCCATGGCGCTGGTCGATGCCATCGATCGTTGCATCTAGGCCCCGCGTTCCGGATGCCGGGCCGCTTCGGCCCTCACGTGCTCCGTCACCTGCAGGCGCGCGTGGGGCACGCTGCGCCTTGGCCGTGGAATCACGGCATGGGCGCCATGGGTGCGTTCGCCTCGGCGGGCAGGGAGCCGGTGGCCACCCAGAGGCCCAGGGCGAGGTGGCGGCCACCGGTGAGTCGACACGGAGCAAATCCTGCCCCTGTGGACGCCGTGGCCGGGACCAGGGCGGCATCCTGTGCACCCCCTAGCGCTCGGGCAGGATCCCCGCCTCGCGGTAGGCCTTCAGCCGGTAGCGGACCTTCCGCAGCGAGATACCCAGCATCTTCGCGGTCTGCCGGGCGTTGTGACGGGTGGCCTCGTACACCCGTAGAATCGCGGCGCGCTCGATCTCCTTGAGCGTCATGCCGGGCACCTCGAGCGCGAGGGGATCGGCCTGGGGCTGCTCGTCGCGGAGGTACGCAGGCAAATCCGCGCGTCGGATGCGATCGCCGTGACACATGACCAGCGCATGCTCGGCCACGTTGGACAGCTCCCGGACGTTGCCCTTCCACGGTGCCGCCAGGAGGATGGCGATGACCTCGAGGTCGGTGGCGGGTGTGGGCCGTCCCTCGAGCCGCGCCGCCCGTGCCACGAGATGGCTCCACAGCAAAGGGATGTCCCGTCGCCGTCGGCGCAGCGGAGGCACCTCGAGCGAGATGACGTTGAGCCGGTAGAAGAGATCCTCACGGTACAGGCCCTTCTCCACCAGCTCGCCCAGGTCCTTGTTCGTCGCCGCGACGATGCGCACGTCCACCGAGAGGGTCTGCGTCCCCCCCACGCGCTCGAAGCACCGCTCCTGCAGGACACGGAGGAGCTTCACCTGCGTCGAGGGGGGGATCTCGCCAATTTCGTCTAGGAAGAGCGTACCGCCGTCGGCGCGCTCGAAGCGCCCGCGCTTCAGGGCATGCGCCCCGGTGAACGCGCCCCGCTCGTGACCAAAGAGCTCCGATTCGAGGAGCGACTCGGGGAGGGCGGCACAGTTCACCGCGACGAAGGGCCCGCTCCGGCGCGGGGAGAGACGGTGCAGGCCCAGCGCCACGAGTTCCTTGCCGGTGCCGCTCTCACCGGTGACGAGCACCGACGCACGCGCGGGCGCGGCGCGGCGGATCGTTTCCTTCAGGCGCAGCATGCACGGCGCCTCCCCGAGAAGATCGGGCAGGGGATCGGGCGCCCGGCGCGGCGCGGCCCGGTGCGGCGCCGGTAGCTGCGCCTCGGAGAGGGTGTGGGCGAGCGCCCGGCGTTCGAGGGGCAAGTGCACCCAGCCCGAAGCGCCGGCCCGCACCATCGCAAACGCCTCGAGCCGCCGCTCCCCCTCGAGGAGCACGAGGATCCGGGCGCTCGGTACCCGAGCGAGGAGCTGCTCCACGAGCTGCACGCCGGCGAGACCAGGGAGATCGAGGGTGAGGAGCACGAGCGCCGGTTGCAGCTCCCGCACGATCTCCAGGCCCAGCTCCCCATCGGCGACCGCGACCCCCCGGTAGCCATCGGCCTCGAGGACCTGCATCACCTGCCGCCGGCACGCGGGGTCGGCGACGATCGCCAGGACGCGTGTGGCCGGCCCTTCGCGCTCCTTCACGCGCCTGCGCTCCCTGGCGCTCTCTCCTCCGACGACATCACCCAAGACACGTCCCCCGTTCGACACACCCACAGCAGCGGGCCCAAGAGACTCGACCCAGGGCGGACCCCCGAACGGGCGCGCGGTGCGGCCACTCGCCCGGACCGTTCGCACGCCAGCCCCGTTCCACTATGCGGCCTCGCAGCGAAGCCCACAAGTGGGCGCCTTACCCTAGGGTGTGTCGACCTGGGGCGTTCTTTGCCTCTCGACCGTCTGTGGCGAAAGGAGCGTCCCATCGCGCGCCACGTCGACGTGCGTCTCGGGGAAGTCGAGCCGGGACAGGCGGCGCACGAGGTGCGCGGCCCCCTGCTCGGGATCGGGGACGGGGATGCCCTCGCCCCTCTGCTTGGTGGAAAAGATCCGCCCGCCCACGAAGCGGCCACTGGCATCCATCTCCACCTCGAGCACCAGCCCCAGCCCGAGGGGTCCGGCCAGGTTGAAGCGACCGTAGGTGGCAAAGTTTCCCAGGGAATAGGCGATGAGACGGTCTCGATAGATCTCCATCGCCCGGGGCACATGGGGTCCGTGCCCCAGCACCAGATCGGCGCCGGCGTCGACCACGGCATGGGTGAAGCGGCGCAGGTCGCCTCGGTCCTCCCCATAGAAAAGCTCGCGCCCCCGGGGCACATGGAGCGCCTTCTTCCCCTCGGCGCCCCCGTGAAACGAGACGATCACGATGTCGTGGTGCCGAGCGGCGCGGCGCACGAGCCTGGTCGCAGCCGCCTCGTCGTTCAGCCAGTTGCAGCTCGGCGAGGTGTGGAAGGCGACCAGGGCGACGCGTAGGCCGTTTCGCTCCACCGAGGCGATGGTACCGGGCGGGCCCGACCAGGCGATGCCCAGGCGGTCCAACGTGGCCTCGGTCTCCCGCCGGCACGCTTCGCCGAAGTCGCCGGCGTGGTTGTTGGCAGTGGAGGCCAGATCCACGCCGGCCTCCGCGAGGTAGCGGCCGTAGCGCGTGGGCGTGCGAAAGGCGTAGCAGTTGCCCCCCTGCCGGCACTTCTTCGTCTCACCGGCGTCGCACAGGGGGCCTTCGAGGTTGACGAAGGTCAGATCCGCATCGGCGAGGAGATCGCGAACGGCAGCGAGCAACTTGGCGCCGTCCTGGGGGGGCAGGTGGCCCGGAGGAAAGGCGGTGCCCAGCATCACGTCACCCACGGCACGGATGCGGAGGCGGCGCTCTCCGTCCCGCGCCGCCCGTGGGGGCGGTGCCGGCGCCTCCGCCGCCTCCTCCTCGAGGGACGCGGCGAGCGCTGCCTGCTGCTCGACCTCAGCGAGATAGCGGTCGACCTCCGGATGCTGGGGATCGAGCGCCTTCACCCGCCGCCAGACGCGGGCCGCATCGGCCCAACGCCGCTGGAGGTAGTAGGCCCACCCGAGCTCCCAGTGACACGCCACGTGCTCCGGCGCCGCTTCCACGCACCGCGTGAGCGCCGCCTCGGCGGCCGCGGCGTCCTTCGCACGCAGCGCCGCCACACCGGCTGCGTAGTCGGACTCGGGGGAAAGTAGGAGCCCTGCCATCGAGAGGAGGAGGCATGGGTACATCGCCGCGCAGTCTAGCCCCTCTTCCTCCCCGGCGAAAACGCAGCGACGAGCGTGCGGGAGCCTGCTACCCTGCCAGGATGGGCTGGACCGACGAGGAGATCGTTCGGGGGGTCGCAGACACCCTCCCCTTTGGCGTGTGGATCGCCCGCGCACCCGGTGGCGAGTTCGTCTACTCGAACGCCACCTTCCAGGAGATCATGGGGATGGGCGCCCGCGACGACGTGGCCGTGGGCGAGTACGCGCTTCCCTACGGAATCTTCGACCGAGAGGGACAGCTCTATCCCGAAGACCGGATGCCCTTCGTGCGCGCCCTACAGGCGCGGGCCGAGGTGGTGGTCGACGACATCGTGATCCACCGCCGAGACGGGAAGCGGGTGTACATCCGGGCGACGGCACGGCCGGTCTTCGATGGCGACGAGATCTCGCATGTGGTCATCGCCTTCATCGACATCAGCCGGGAGGTACTCGCCGAGCGTGCACGCCTCGACACCGAGGCCCGTCTCCGCGTCGGCCAACGGATGGAATCCTTGGGGAACCTCGCCGGTGGCATCGCCCACGACTTCAACAACCTGCTGGCGGTCGTCCGGGCACTGGCCAGCGCCCTCCGCGAAGAGGAGTCGGATCCCCAGAAGATGCACGACCTCGAGACCATCGAGGAGACCACCCAGCGCGCCGCGGCACTTACGCGCTCTTTGCTGCGCTTCTCGGGACGCGCCCCAGGCGAGTCGAAGCCGGTCCGCCTCTCCGAGCTCGTCGATCGGCTGCTCGAGCTCTTCCGGCGGACCCTGAACCGCCGCATTCGGATCCGGGCCGACCTCGACGCCACCGCGACCGTCCACGGGGACGAGACGCAGCTCGAACAGGTGGTTCTCAATCTCGTCGTGAACGCGCAGGACGCGATGCCGGACGGCGGCGAACTCGACCTCCTCACCTACGAGGACGGGCAGGCCGTCGTTCTCGAGGTGGCGGACACCGGCTCCGGCATCCCACCGGAGCTGCGCGAGCGAATCTTCGATCCCTACGTGAGCAGCAAGGCGATGGGGCCGAAGAAGGGAACCGGCCTGGGCCTGTCGATCGTCCACGGGATCGTGCACAGCCACGGCGGTCGGATCCAGGCGCTCGCGCGCCCCGGCGGAGGGACCCGAATGATCGTGCACCTGCCGCGCCTCGTCGAAGGCGAAGCACCGAAGGCGCGTCCCCTCGAGGAGGCCGTTTCCGGTCCGGCCGCTGCCCCGAGCTACCGCGGTCGCGGGCTCGCCTTGGTGGTCGACGACGAGTCGCCGGTGCGAAGCGCCTCCGAGCGGCTCCTGCGTGGACTCGGATTCGAAGTCGTGAGCGTCGCCGGCGGGCGCGAGGCGCTCCGTCACTGCGAGGAGCGGGGCGCAGAGATCTGCCTCATCCTGCTCGACTACAGCATGCCGGACCTGGACGGCAGCGCCACACTCGACGCCTTGGCCGCGCGCGGTCTCGCGATCCCGGTGATCCTCACCTCGGGCTACCCCATCGCGGAGCAGATGCCACAGCTGCAGAAGAAGGGGGTGGTGGCCTTCCTCCCGAAGCCCTTCGGACGCAGCGAGCTCATCGAGGTGCTCATGGATCACGTGCCAGAGGCACGCGCCTAGGGCCGGTGCCTCCCCGCCCGCTCTCCTTTCGCCCCCACGTGCCTGCAACCGGACGGCGTGGCGACCGACTGGGCTGCGACCGGATCGGACGAGGGCCAGGCTGGATGCATGCCCCGATGCGACATGGGCCCTACAGGCGAATCTTTGCCCATTGGCCGCGCTGCCAGAGGAAGGCGAAGATCGCGGCTTGCAGCGCTCGGTAGGCCACCTGCGCCCCCCAGACGCCGACGAGCCCGAAGCCGAGGGCCGGCCCGAAGAGGTACGCCGCAGGCAGGAAGAGCAGCCACTGCAGCGAGACGCTGACGACGGCGGCGAGACGCGTGGCACCCACCCCCATGAGGGCATTGAGGAGCACCAAGCCCACGCCGTCGGCGGCGATGCCGACGCCGACGAGCATCAGGGGCACCCGGGCGAGCGCCAGGGTCTCCGGAGAATGGATGAATGGGCGAAGCAGGAGATCGGGAAGCAGCAGCATCGGGAGCCCGAGGGCGAACATCACCAGCACCGCGACCTTCACCACGTCCCAGCCCCATCGCTTGGCATCCTGTGGATCGCGCCGGCCCAGGGCCTGCCCGGCGAGCGAGCCTGCAGCGAGGCCGAGCGCGAGTCCGGGGAGGATGGCGACGAGCATCAGGTTCACCAGCACGCTCGCCGCGGCGGTGGCCTGCGTGGAGATGCGCCCGATGATCCAGAAGAGCACCGTGAAGCCGCCCGCGAAGAAGGTCTGCTGCAGGCTCGATGGCAGCGAGAGCTTCAGGAGGGCCCAGAGACGATCGCGAGACGGCCAGCACCGCAGAAATCCATTTGCACGGGCATGGCGGGTGCCGAGGTAGAGGTAGTACAGCGTGCCGAAGTACACGGCAGCCGCGCTGGCCACGCCGGCGCCCTGGGTGCCGAGCGCAGGTGCCCCGAGGTGTCCGAAGATGAGCACCCAGTTGAGGAAGATGTTCACGCTGTGCATGGCGAGGATGGTGCGAAAATAGAGCCCGGCGCGATTCGTTCCGTTCCAGTAGCCTCGGAACGCGAAGTTGGCGCCGAGGGCCGCCATCGCCACGAGACGGGCCCGCAGATAGGGGACGGCTTGGCCCACCACCTGCGGGTCGTCGTTGAGCAGGGGGAAGAGTCTGGGAGCCAGCAAGAAGAGGGTGGCGGAGAGGGGCACGGCGATGAGCACCGCGAGAACGAGCCCGCCGTCGAGGGCCTCCGCCGTGATCTCCGTACGGCCCTCACCCTGCCTGCGCGCTGCCATCGCTTGGACGCCGGTGGAGAGCCCGGTGACGAAGGCGGAGGCGAAGAAGTTTGCGAAGCTTCCGGTGCCGACCGCCGCGAGGGCGGCATCGCCGAGCGTCCCCACCATGGCCGTGTCCACCAGGTTGAGGACGTTCTGAGAGACCATGCCACCGACGAGCGGGAGCGCGAGGCCGAGGATACGGCGGAGGCGGCTTGCCTCCACACCTAGCGGCGCAGACACAGTGGCCATGAGAGGTCGGGGACCTGGTCACCGTCGAGGTCGAAGGGCCAGCTCTGGCAGCGAAAGCCCTCCGGGCAGTCGGAGTCGCTACAGCAGGTGTCGGTGCAGTAGGGATCGCCGGGCCCGTCTTCCCAGCAGTAGTTGCTGCGACAGAACAGGTCGTTGGCCGGATCGCAGGGTGTTCCAACGGGCGCGCTTCCCACACCCGGCGTTCGTGCACAGGCCTTGATGACGCTGCCTCCCGCGCCCGAGACCGGCTCGCAGGTATAGCCCGAGGGACAGTCGGAGGCACGACAGCAGGGGTCGCCACAGTAGCCCGCCGACAGACAGTTCCCGCGCAGGCATTGGGAGTTGGCGGTGCAAGCAGAACCGGTGGCGCCGCTTCCGTTGGAAGGCGGGGCGCAGACGGTGACCATCTCATCGATGCCATTTCCGTCGAAATCGCCGACGAAGAGCTGGCAGATTCGGCCTGCAACCTGGCAGTCACGATCGTGCTGGCAGGTGTCGGTGCAGCTCGTTTGGGGAATCCAGCACCAGCCGGAGTGGCACCGGTTGACCGTATCGCTGCAGAAGGTCCCGGAGGGATCGGGGCCGAAGTCCTTTCCAACCAGCGATTCGTGGATACAGAAGGTTGTCTGAGGCGGCGCGATGTTCCGGCACACGAAGTCGATGGGGCACTGGTGGCTGGCGCTGCAGGTGCGAACGCAGAGACCGCTGCCGCTGGAGAGGATGAGGCAGTAGTTGCTCTCGCACTCGGCGTGGGTCGTACAGCTTCCGCCGAGCGGTGTGGTGCCGCGCGCCTGGCAGAGCCCGGTGGAAGCGCTGCACACCTCGTCTGGCGCGCAGCCGGTCTGGGTGCAGTCTGGTGGGGGTTCGGCCACGCACTGGCCACCGCTGCACACTGGACGCTCCGGGGGACAGTCCTGGGCGCTCGTGCACCCGGGTGGGGGCGCCTCACAGCGGCCGGTGCTTTGCTGACACTGGAGGGGGGCGGTGCAGCCGCTCGTGAGGCATCCGGCGACGCAGGTCTGCGCCTCGCAGATGGTGCGCGGCGGATCGCAGTCGGCATCGCCACTGCACGTCGCCGGTGCTGCCCCGCACCGACCGGTCGCCGGATCGCAACGCTCGCTCCCTGCGCAGCCGCGAAGGGTGCAACCGTCCACACAGGTGCCCTGCTCGCAGATCCGGTCCGGTGGGCGGCAGTCGAAGTCGCTGCTGCAGCCGCCTTGCCCGCCGTCGCCGGGCCCCCCACCGCCGTCCGACCCGCCTCCGTCCGCCCTGCCGCCGTCGGGCGGCGAGGCGACGCATCGCCCGGTCAGCACGTTGCACCAGGTGTCGCGGGGGCAATCGGCGTCCCGGGCGCACGGACCGCCACCTTCCACACACACGCCCTGCTCGCAGCTGCGGCCGGGGGGACAGTCGTCGCTGCTCACACAGCCGCCGAGGACCGTGCACCGGCCATCGATGCACGCTTCGCCTGCTTCACAGTTCCGGTCGTCTCGGCAGGTTGCCGGAGGAGGCCGGGTACAGCCCGCGCCGACGGCGAGCGCCACGGCAGCGGCCAGGACGGCGCCGGTGGCAGGGGCGGGCGCTGGGCGCAGGCAATGCATTCCCCAATCTTTTCGGAGAGTGGGTGGCTACGCAACGATTCGGCCTCCCAGGCGGCTGCGCGAGCCCCACGTGCTCCTTGCGGCCGCAGGTCCAAGCCACCCGCTTCCCGGCTTCGCTGCTCGTGGCGTCGGTGCTGGCAGCCCGCTACTGCCCGAAGCGGGGACCTCCTGCGGCGAGCCAGCGCTCCTCTTCTTCGGTGGAGGCCCGACCGAGGACGGCGTTGCGGTGAGGAAAGCGCCCGAAGCGATCGATGATGGTCATGTGCCGCGCCGCATACTCGATGAAGCCCTCGTAGGTCTCGAGGTGCTCGGGCGCGACGCTGCGGGCAAGACGCCGGCACAGGGTCAGCGAACGTGCCTGCAGATGCGGATCCTCGGCATGCTGCAGCGGCATGTAGAAGAAGAGCCGCTCGATGGGGAGGAGGGCCTCGTCGACGCGCTGCTCCAACCCCTCGAGCACGAGCTGCCGTGCGCGGGGGTCGTGCTCGAAGGCGCGGGCGGTGCGCCGATAGAGGTTGCGCGTGAACTGATCGAGGACGATCACCAGCGCCAGCCGGCCGTGGGGATGCGCGGCCCAATCGTCGTGCCCCCCGGAGGCCACCGCCTCGTGGAGGCTGCCGAACCGCTCTCGGACCTCCCGGTCCACGGCCTCTCCGCCGCCGAACCACCGGCGAAGCCGGTCTCGCTCGAAGCCGCCTGTCTCGTCTCGAGGGCCTAGCCACCAGTCGAGCACCTCGTCCCACGCATTCATGGCTTCCTTCCCGCGCGATGGAGCCGCCGCGCCCCGTCGCCTCGTTCGGCAATGATCCAAATGATCGAAACGAAGCCGGCCTACGCTACCGCAAGCTGGCCCCGTGCGCACTTCGAACGGCAGCACGTCGGCCGATGCCCCGCCACCCTGAGGACGGCGGCGCCGTATCGTACCGTGGGGGCGCCCAGAGTCGGGACACGTGGGACGCGCGTGACACTCGACGTCTCCCACCCACAGGTCGTACCTTCCCGCCATGAGCTCGGACCTCCTGGAGCGCGCCCGCCACTGGATTGAATACGACCCCGACCCGAAGACCCGTGCCGAACTCGAGGACCTGATCCGGCGCCGCGACGTCGATGCGCTGGCCGAGCGTTTCTCCGGGCACCTCGAGTTCGGGACCGCCGGCATCCGCGGCCTCCTCGGCGCGGGCCCCGCGCGGATCAACTGCCTGGTGGTCCGCCGCGTCAGTGCCGGTCTCGCCCGCTACCTCAAGGCCACCATCGACCGGGCCTCCGAGCGCGGTGTCGTCATCGGCTTCGACGGCCGTCACGGCTCCCGTGCCTTCGCCCTCGAGGCCACCCGCGTCTTCCTCGCCGCCGGCCTCAAGGTCTACCTGGCCCCCAAGACCGTCCCCACGCCGCTGACCGCTTTCGCCGTCACCCACCTCGGTGCGGCCGCCGGCGTGATGATCACCGCCAGCCACAACCCACCCGAGTACAACGGCTACAAGGTCTATTGGGAGAACGGCGCTCAGATCATCCCCCCGCACGATCGGGGCATCTCCACCGAGATCGAAGCCGTGGATCTCGCCCAGATCCCCACCCTCGAGCCAGAGGACGGCCGGCGCACCGGCCTGCTCCTCGACCTCGACGAGTCGGTGGAGCGGGCCTACCTCGACGCCATCCTCGACCTGCGCCTCCACCCCGACGCCTCGGCGACGCCGCTTCGCATCGCCTACACCCCGCTCCACGGCGTCGGGGCGCGCCTGGTGGAAGCGGCCTTCTCCGAAGCGGGGTTCGAAGGCCTGCAGGTGGAACCGTCCCAGCGGGATCCCGACGGCGACTTCCCCACCGTCCGCTTCCCGAACCCAGAGGAAGAAGGCGCCATGGACCGCGTGCTCGACCTGGCCCGGCGCATGGGGGCCGAGTTGGTCCTCGCCAACGACCCCGACGCCGATCGTCTCGCGGTCGCAGTGCCCACCGAGGACGGCTACCAGCAGCTAAGCGGCGACCAGGTCGGCGTGCTCCTCGCCGATTACCTCCTCACGGAGGGCCGGGCCGAGGGCCGGCGCCTGGTCGCCACGACCATCGTCAGCTCGCAGCTCCTGGGGAAGATGGCTCGCGCCTACGGCGTCGACTTCGTGCTCACGCTCACCGGCTTCAAGTGGATCGGCAACGCGGCGATCGAACACAAGCAGAGGTACGGCAGCCGTTTCGTGATCGGCTACGAGGAAGCCCTCGGCTACTCCATCGGCGAGGTCACCCGGGACAAGGACGGCATCAGTGCGGCCCTCCTCTTCGCCGAGCTTTGCGCCGTGGCCAAGCGCCGTGGCGAGACGGTGCGCGCACGCCTCGAGCAGATCTATCGGCGTTTCGGCCTCTTCCTCACCGAACAGATGAGCCGCGTGCTCCCGGGCGCCGAGGGGATGGCCACCATGCAGCGGATCATGGACAGCTTCCGGAGCCATCCTCCCTCGGAGATCGGCGGGCATCGCGTGCTCGAGGTGCACGATGTGGCCCAGGGCGCGCTTGGCCTTCCACCCAGCAATGTGCTCATCTTCCTGCTCGAGGGCGATCGCCGCGTGGTGATGCGCCCCTCGGGCACCGAGCCGAAGCTCAAGAGCTACTACGAGGTTTGCGAACCCATCGGCGAGGACGAAGAATTCCAGGCGGCGGTGGCTCGGGGCGAGAGGGCCTTGCACGAGCTGCGCGACGCGCACCAGGCGCAGATCGACGCGCTGACCGCCGACACCGAACGAGGACGCGGATGAGCTACGACAACACCCAAGGACGAGAGGATCTCCTCGCCTTCGAGCGGGAGCAACCGGAGAACTTCTGGCGCGCGGACCCGCACCTGCGCCGCATCGCCCGCCACTGGGTCGGCGAAGAGACCCTGTCGAAGTGGGAGCCCGATCTCCATCGCTTCGGCGCCGAGTGCGCGGGTCCCGTCGATCGCGCCGTCCGGGAGAACAACCTCACCCACAACCTCCCGGTGCTGCGCCGCTGGGGACCCTACGGCGACCGGATCGAGGAGGTCGAACACCACCCCAGCTACCACGAGGCGGGGCGCTACATCTACGGGTCGGGCGTGATGAAGGTGCTCGGAGAGCCCGGCCACAACCTGCACTCGCAGCTCTTCGGCTTCCTCTCGGCGCTCAACGGCGAGGCCGGGCACAACTGTCCCCTCGCCTGCACCGCGGGCGTCATCAAGGCCTTGATGGCGCTCGGGACCGAGGAGCTGAAGGAGCGCTACCTGCCGCGCCTGCTCTCCACCGACTACGAGAAGCTCGCCCACGGCGCGCAGTTCCTCACCGAGGTGCAGGGCGGCAGCGACGTCGGAGCCAACGCAGTACGCGCACGGCCTGGTGAGGAGCCCGGCACCTGGCGCATCTATGGCGAGAAGTGGTTCTGCTCCAACGTCACCGCCGACCTCATCCTCATGACCGCTCGCCCCGAAGGCGCCCCCGAGGGCACCCGAGGCCTGGGTCTCTTCCTGGTGCCGCGCCGCACCCCCGACGGGACGATCAACCGCTTCTTCATCCGCCGGCTCAAGGACAAGCTCGGCACCCGTTCGATGGCCAGCGCGGAGCTGGATTTCGACGGGGCCTTCGCCTGGGCGCTCGGACCCATCGAAGACGGCTTCAAGAACATGATGACCTACGTCATCAACACCTCCCGCGTCTTCAATGCCATCGGGACCAGTGGGGTCGCGCGCCGGTCTTGCTTCGTTGCGCACGGCTACGCACGTCGCAGGAAGGCTTTCGGTCCGCCCATCATCGAGTACCCGCTGGTGCAGGAGACGCTGGCCGACATGCGCAGCGAGACGCTGGCCATGATGTCGGGCACCTTCCACCTCCTCCACCTGATGGATCGCATCGAACTCGGTGAAGCCAGCGAGGAGGAGGCCGGGTACGCACGGACGGCCATCAACCTGAACAAAATGCGCAGCGCACAGAGCGCCCACGAGGTCTGCCTCTCGGGCATCGAAACCCTCGCGGGCAACGGCGCCATCGAGAGCTTCAGCGTCCTGCCCCGCCTCCTGCGCGACAACGTGGTCTTCGAGAACTGGGAGGGTGCCCACAACGTCCTGCTCATGCAGGTGTACCGGGACGCGAAGCAACGGCGCCTCCACGAGCCCTACCTTGCCCATCTGCGCGCCCTCTCCGAGGGGCATCCCCGCTTGAGCAGCGCCGTGGAGCGGTGGAGCCGCGAGTTCGACGACGTCCTGTCCGCAGCGGAGGGCGAGGCGACGTTGCGCATGCGACCGCTCGGGGCACACCTCGCCTGGCTGCAGTGGGCCGCCGCCATGGTGGCCGACGGGACCGACGAGGAGATCATCGAGCACTTCCTCGACCGCCGCATCGGTCCACCTGCCCCGCGGGACGCGCTCTACCTCAAGCGCATCCGCGCGCTGTCCTCGGAGGCATGAGCCCTGCGCAGCAGGATACCCGGACGAAGGGGTCGATCGAGGAGAGCTTCGAGGCGACCCACGGCGACGGCCGGCCTCGGCGGCGTATTCCCCTGGGGTGGATCTTTGCCGTCCTCACCGTGCTCCTGCTCCTGACCTTCGTTCTCTTGGAAGCCCGGCCCTCACCTGCCCTCGAGCTCGCCGCCAAGAAGGCCGGCGCGGACCCTCGCGTCCAGGAGGCCCTGGGCACGCCCCTCGAGCTCGGCTTCTCCGCGTCGCAGCTCATGAGCTGCGGAGGCGACGTCTATGTCCGGGACGCCGTGCCCATCCGAGGGCGCCGCGCCGCGGGCACTCTCTACGTGCAGGCGACGCGGGTCGGCGGCCGCTGGCACTTCACGACGCTCGCCGTGCAGCCGAAGGGCTCGCCCTCGCGCATCGACGTGCTGCGCCGGCCCCCGCTTAGGCGCCCTGCCGGGCCGCCCCGTCCCCATGCCACGCCCGCGGGGTCCGAGGCGCGGCCATGAGCACCGCGTTCGAAAGTCCCCCGGAGCCTGCTCACCGCCCCTTGAGCGAGGCGGAGCTCGCCGAGGTTCGCCACTTCGTCGCCCGCTACCAGGCTCGGCGCCCGGTGGTGACCTACGCGCTGGCCGCCGCCTGCGCGATCGTCTTCTTGCTCGAGCTCCTCTGGGGGGGACCGAGTTCGACCCGGCTACTCTTGCGAATGGGTGCGACCACGCCCGGGATCTTGGAGGGGGAGTGGTGGCGTCTCGTCTCCGGCGCCTTCCTCCACGGGGGCTGGATGCACATCGCCTTCAACACGATGGCGCTCGTCTCCCTCGGGCGAAACCTCGAGCGCATCCTCGGTGCACGGCGCTTTCTGGTGCTCTATGGCCTCTCGGCGATAGGGGGTGCGCTCGGCACGGTGCTCCTCTCGCCGCTGACCGGCGCCGCGCTCTCCGTGGGCGCCTCGGGCGCCATCGTGGGCCTCTTCGGCGCCAACGCTGTCCTCGCCTGGCGGCCCCACGGCATCCTCCCCGCGGTCATCCACAAGCAGGCGCGGCAGACGGCGATGGGTAACCTCGTTCTCCTGGCGGCCATCTCCTTCGTGCCGCGCGTCGACTGGGCCGGTCACCTCGGTGGACTCATCGTGGGTGCGGCGCTCATGGCGAGCGGCCTCTTGACCTGGGGCCTGCCGCGGCTCGACGAGCACGAAGCAGACGATCGTGTGCCCCTTCCCGTCACGTTGCTCGCTGTGCTGGTCCTACTCTTTCTTCCGGCCGGCCTGGCGGCTGCCTTTTGGCACGGGCAGCCCTGGGCGTACGGCGCGCCTCCTCGCCTTTTTTCCGTTGCGCTCCCCGAGGTGGGCCTCGTGGCTGCCCTGCCCGCGGATCTGAAGCCGACATCCCGCACGAGGCGCGAGGACGGAGGCCTCGAGATCCTCTTCGGCGACCTTCGGCGCTCCGATGGGATGGTGCTCCTCATCGTCCCATCGGAGGACCCAGATCTCCTGGCGCTGTCGCTCGACACCTGGGTCGACATCGAGCGTCAGTACCTCGAGCAGCAGCATCCCGCTGTGGGACGGCTCACGGTGGTGAAGAGCCCGGAGGTCGATCCCGGACCGCCACCCAAGGTGTACAGCCGATCCGCGGTCGCAGATCGGGTCCTGGTCGACCGCGTCATTACACTCTTGGAAACCCGTCCGGTTACGGTGGAGGTGAGCTACTGGCGAGAGGCGGAGGCAGCCTGGCGGGGGCTCGCCGACCGCATCGCCGCCTCCTTGAGCGAGACAGGAATCGAGGGCATGGACGCCGGGGACACCTCGCACTAACCCCGGGCCCAGCGGCGCATGCACTTGGAACGGATGGCTCCGATGGGGCAGGATGGCGCCATGCCCACGCCCCTGTGGTCCACCCCCCTGTGCCGAGCCTCTGCATGCACTGCCTTTCTCTTCGCATCGATGCTGGCGCTCCTTCCACTTTGCGGCTGCGCCAAGAGCGTCTATGCAGACAAGAGCGAGCCGGCCGCGAAGCACCCACCGGGACCGACAACGAAGAAGGAGCGAGCGATGGAACGCCTTTGGGACTTCGACGCCGTCACGCTAGGTGGCGAGAAGGTCTCCCTGAAGACCTACGAGGGAAAGGTGGCCCTCGTGGTGAACGTCGCCAGCGAGTGCGGCTTCACCCCCCAGTACGCCGGCCTGCAAAAGCTCTACGAAGACTACGGCCCCCGGGGCCTCGTCGTGCTCGGCTTCCCGTCGAATCAGTTCGGCGGCCAGGAGCCGGGGAGCGCCGAGGAGATCGCCGCCTTCTGCAAGAAGAACTACGGGGTCACCTTCCCCCTCTTCCAAAAGGCCGACGTGAAGGGCGAGGGCAAGCAGCCGGTCTATCGCTTTCTGACCCAAACGCTGCCCGAGCCGAACTGGAACTTCTGCAAGTACCTCGTCGACCGCAGCGGCCGGCCGGTGAGCTTCCACGAGAGCCGGGTGACTCCCGACGACCTGCGCCCCGAGATCGAGCGGCTCCTCGCTGAGTCCGCCGAGTAGGCCGCGCAGCGCGGCGGACGGGAGGCGCCGATCCCGACCGACCCAGCACTGCCGCTGCGACGCGGCGACCGCCGTCGCGGCGAGCCGGACCGACCCTGTCCCGGCGCGTCCCCGGCGGCTCAGCCGCAGGACGCAGGGTCCCAGGTATACAGGCGCAGGCGCAGCCCTCCGCTGGGCAGCGTCGGCCCGGGCCGCAGCTCGAGCCCCGTGGCCGCGGCCAGCCTCGGGTGGGGCGTGACGAAGGCGAGGCGCCAGCCGGCGAGGGCGCCTCGCATCGCTTCTCCGAGGGCACGGTAGGCGGACGCTGCGGTGCCTCGTCCGATGCGCCCGCCGTAAGGCGGATTGGCGACCACGAGACCCGTCTCGGCTGGGGGCTCGAGGTCGCGTAC
>CAYYHA010000044.1:0-23098 GCA_964471535.1 uncultured Myxococcia bacterium
GCCCGGGGGCGCGCGGGGAGGCAGGGGCGGCGGCGGCAGGCTCGCCTGCACCTCGACCGTGGCGTCGTAGCGGAGGACGAGTGCGTCCTTGCCGCGGATCGCCGGCTCGCCGCAGGGGGAGAGCGCCATCGTCACCCGCTGTCCGAAGAGGTGGGTCGAGAGGCGGGTGGGCACCGTCTCGGCGAGGGCACGGTTGAGCTGGGGCAGCCAGGCGTCGAGGGCCCGCTCCACCTCGGCGGCCGCCTGCCGGTCGCCCGCCGCCTTGGCCGCGTCGAGGGCACCCGCGAGTCCCGCTTCCGGATCCTGCAGGACCTTGGCGATGGCCGCCATCAGGCCGCCTCCCTTCAGTGCGGCGAGCGTGCCCACCGCGCCGCTCGCCGAGGCCTCCACCGCCCCGCGTCGCGCGAGTGCGAGATCGCCGGCGGGGGAGAAGGAGACGGAAAGCGGCAGGTGCGCCTCGACCACCGAGTCCCCCTCGAACTCCACGCGGGCCGTTGCATCGATGCCGCTCGGCACGAGCGCGAGTTCGACTTCGGTGCGGCGTACCGGCGGCAGCGGACCGGTGGCCAGGCGGGCGGCGAGGGTGCGGACGAGGACCTCCGCGATGGCATCGAGTGCCGCCTTGCGGGCCACCACCTGCACGCCGCAGGGCACGGGCGCATCCGGCTCGGCGAAGGGACCGGTGATGACGCCGAAGACGACGCCTCGAGGCGGCCGGCCGAGGTAGGTGAGTTCGAAGCGCACCCGATGGAGGCCCGGCGAGAGGCCGGTGGGGTCGAGGCGCCAGGCCTCGAGGCCGCCGGGCAGCGGCTGCAGCGCGGCGGCGCCGGTGCCTGAGTCGACGCGGGCCTCGAGGTGTCCCGTCGGCCGCTCGAGCACGTCGAAGCGCACGGGAGCGGTTGCCGCGCCGGGGCCCGGCCGAGCCTCCACCTTCAAGGTCCGCGCGAGTGCCCGCTTCAGGTACGTGCGAAGACCCACGGCAGCCCCGGCAAGGACGAGGAGCGAGAAGAGGACTGCGGCGAGGCGCCTCATCCCGCTCCTCGGGTGGAGAAGAGGATGAGGGCGCTCACGAGCTCGAGGGCGACCACCCACAGGGTCGCGGCGATCACGCCTCCGGTCATGGCGCGGGTGACGTCGTCGCTCCTCTGCTTCAGATCGGTGCCCCGCCACACCACGTCGCAGGCGATGCCCGGCGCATAGAGGAAGAGGAGCCACAAGGCCCGCGCACGAAGTGTGACCCGCTCTGGCACGGGATCTAGGAGATCGCCGGCGATGCGGGCGATGGCGCCGGGCCCCGCGCCTTCGAGGTGGTGGAGGAGGGCGCCCCCGGCGACGAGGCCGGCGGCGAAGAGGGTCGCAGCGAAGAGATAGGCGGCCACCAGGCCGAAAAAGGCGGGAATCCAGAGGTACCGCTCCGGGGGCACGCCGATGGCCCGCAGGGCGGTGAGCTGCCGGCCGAGGGCAAGGGAGCCCAGCCAGGCGTTGACGGCCGAGCCGCTGGTGGCCACGAAGAGCAGGGCGGAGAGGGGTGGTGCGAGCGCGAGCACGTAGCTGCCGCCGACCAGCTCGAGCAGTCGCGCCGAGGAGAGACCGGCGGGGGCGGCGCGAACGAGTACGTAGAGCACGGTGAAGCCGAGCAGGGTGGAGACCACCCCATAGAAGGCAGCCGGCCGCAGAGCCGCCTGCACGAGCACGCGGCGGAGGACGCGGGCCGACTCCGAAAGCTCCCGGAGGCGCAGGTGCAGGAGGCTCTCGAGGAGGCGAAGCGGCATCTCCAAAGGGCCGAGGGTGCGGTTCCACACCTCGAGGAGGGCCGGGCCGAGGCGGCGCCGCGGCGACGCTTCGGTCACGGGGGCCGCGGGCGCCTCGAGGAGGTGCCGGAGCCTCGCCTCGAGCGCCTCACGGTCGCCGCTCGGCACCTGCACCTCGCGGAGCGTGCCCTCACCCGACAAAAAAAGGATGCGGTCGGCGGCCTGGGAGGCCAGGAGCGTGTCGTGGGTGACCACCACGATCCCCGCCCCACGCTCCTGGGCCTGCGCGCGAAGGAGGCGCGCGATCTCGAGACTCGAGGCCGCGTCGAGGCCGGCGCTGGGCTCGTCGAGGAAGAGGAGGTCCCGGCCGGCGGCGAGGCCCCGCGCTACGGCGAGGCGCTGCGCCTGCCCCCCCGAGAGGCCGTGGGTCGAGTGGCCGGGGATGGCGAGGTGTTCGGGCAACCCCACCTGGGCGATCCAGGCCTCCGCCTCGCGCCGGCCGGCGGGGGACTCGCCGCGGAAGCGAAGCGCCAGCCGGACGTTGCCCGCCACGTCGAGGTGATCGAGGGGGGCGCCCTGTTGGGGCACGAAGGCGGCAGGCGCCATCTCCCGTGCCGCCCACGCCACGGTAAAGCCCTGGCGCACGAGTGTTTCCGGCTCGAAGAGCACCCGTCCCAGGGTCGACTTCCCGGCGCCGCTCCCCCCGAGGATGGCCACCACCTCCCCCCGAGAGACCGTGAGATCCACGCCGCCAAGGAGCGGCCGGCCGTCGGGCAGCGTGATCCGCAGATCGCGCAGGCGCAGGAGGGGATCGTCGCTGCGAGCCACGCGCCCATGATAGGCGCATGCGGCGCCGGCGTTGTAGAACGTGTCTTGCCATGTCCCGTTCCCGCCGCAGCGAGCGCTTCCTGTTCTGCCGGGCCGTGGCCCTCGCGCTGGCCGCGGGACTCTGGCTGGGTGCTGCGGCTCCGGCGAGCGCGGCGCCGGCGGATCGGCGCATCGAGATCGAACCCGGTGAGACGCGGATCGAGCGGCTGGGCCCGGTGGCCCGCCTCCACGTCGAGGATCCAGAGCGCCTCCACGCCGAGATGCTTCCGTCGGGGGAGGTCCTCCTCGAGGGACGGACGGTTGGGGTCACCCACGTCTTCTTTCACGGGCAGAGCTGGGTCTACGTGTGGCGCGTCTTCGTGGGCGCGCACCCCGATCCCGAGGCGCGGGAGGCCGCGCTCCGGGCGGTGGCGGCGAAGTGCCCTGGCACGCGCCAAGACGCCTCGGTGCTCCGCGTCCGCATCGGTGACGCGGCCTGCCAGGAGGCAGTGGTCCGGGCGAGCCGGCACCTTCTCGCCAAAGAGCTGGAGGTGACCTTCGACACCGACGGGATCCGCGCGCAGCTCTCGGCGCAGGAGGAGGCGATCCGAAAGATGCGACCCGATCTGACGGATCTTCGCTTCGTCTATCTCGGCGGTTCCTTCGGGATTCGGGGCCGGGTGGCCACCTGGGAGGAGGTCGATGCGATGGTGCGCACCGCGTGGCGCGCGGCGGCGGGAAAGCTCCTCCTCGACGTCTCGGGCCTGACCGTGGAGGCGCCGGCGGAGAAATCGGTGCCCAAGGCGGGAGAAACGGCAGCGGCGCAGGAAGGGAGGACCACCTCGCCGCCGGCGCGCGAGGAGGAGGAAGCGCCCTCGATCGAGATCATTCGCGGCTTTCCTCCTGGGACCGTGCCCGGACCCAAGGCTCCCTCGGGCGGCGGTGCCCCCCGCGGCGGGTCCTAGGACGCCGCGCCGTCCGGCGGTGCGCCGGGCGCGTCGCGCTCTGCCCCCGGCCCGCCGCCCGGCCGGGGGCCCGGGTGGTGCCAGTCCGCGGTGACCTCCAGCCACAGGGCGAGGCCGGCGTAGGGACCGAAGCGCCGGTAGCGGCGGGCGATGCTCGCGTCCGACGGTGGGCGGCGCCGGCCCAGCTTGCGCTGCAGCGTCCGCCGCACCCAGGCGTCGAGGGCGAGCCCGTCGCCGTGGCCGAGGAGGCGCAGGAGGAGCTCGGTGGCGTAGGGGCCGAAGCCGCGGAGGGCGGCGATCCGCCGGGCTGCCTCCGCCCGGGGCACGGGCCTGCGCCGCAGCCCCTCGAGATCGAGGTGGCCGGTGGCCACCTCTTCGCAGAGGGTCGCAAGGGCCGGCGCACGGAAGCCGGCGCGCACCACCTCTCGGAAGAAGCGCTCGCCGCCGGCGGCGAGGGCCTGCGGGGTGGGGAAGGCCTGGTGGCCCGAGGGGCCGGGGGCCCCCGCGGCCTCGACCATGCGGCGGAGCATGGCTCGGGTGCCCGCCCAGGTGCAGTGGACCGTGCACAGCACCTTCACCGCGTCCTCGAAGACGGTGGGGCTCCGGAGCAGCCGGCCCGCGCCCCGCTCGGCCGCCCAGGCGATGGGGGGGTGGGTGCGGGCCAGGGCGTGGAATGGCGCGAGGTCCCGGTCGAGGTCGAGCAGCCAGCGCACGGTGCGGCGCACCGCGGCCAGCGTGCGGTCCGTGGGGCGGCGGCGGCCTCGGACTCGGAGCTGCAGGCGAGAGCCCCGCTGCCTCATTGCCACCTCGACGAGGGCCCCACCGGCTCGAAGGGGGCGAGAGAGAACCCGTCCATCCCAGCGCCAGGGTGGCAGATCCCACCAGCCGTGACTTCGCACCACCAGGGGCAGCTCGAAGGGCATCGGCAGGGGCTCGGTGCACGTGCGGGTCGCCGGATCCGGGGGCATGGGGAGGCAGCCTAACCGAGGCGCCGCGGGGGCGAAGGCCCCGTGGAGCACACAGCCGCGTCCCTCCGGCGGGGCGCGCTCGGGGACACAAAAAAAAACGGGCCTGCTCTGACGAGCCGGCCCGCTCCCGGTCAGGACCCGACCTCCTTCCGGGATATGCGCTTGGAACAGGTGGAAAGGAAGGATGAGGAAGGAAGAAGAGGAAGGAAGAAGAGAAAACTGGGAAAGGGTGACAGGTGGAGGGCTTTGGAGGTGACCTCCGGCGGGGCGTTGCTACTGGGCGCAGACCTCACCGGGGGCGGCGCAGATGCCGCTTAGCGCGTTGCAGCACTGGGTGCCCTCGCTGCAGAAGTTGTCGCCGCAGCGCTCGCCCTTGAAGCAGTAGCCGTCGAGGCAGGCCTCGCCCTGCCCGCAGTCCGCGTCGCTGTTGCAGGCGGGGTTGCAGATCTCTTGGGTGCACACCCCGCCCTCCGGAGCGCAGATGCCGCAGCTCGGGTTGCAACAGAACTCGCCGGAGAGGCAGGTGTTGTCGCCGCAGCGTGTGGTGGTGGGCGGCAGGCCCGCCGGCTGGCAGTAGTTGGCGCGGCAGACGTCCCCCGGCGGGCAGTCCGCGTCGCTGCTGCAGGTGGGCAGGGTGCTGGTAGCCACCGAGAAGACGAGCGTGGCGAAGAGGACGCCCAGCTGAAGTGCCATCAGTCCCCAGGATTTCGTCCGATCGTTCATGGCTTCGACCTCGCGTTTCGGGTTGGAGCAAGGGATGTGCCACCGGGAAGCTAGGTCGTCTGGTGCGCGCGTAAAGTGGGCAGCTGGTGGGGTGGAGCGCCGCTGCACCGGGGCGCGGGAGCACGGATGTCCGATCGTTCAGCGGCTGATCGCTCGTCCGGGTGCCGATGCCCTGGGGGAAATCCCTGGGTGTACTCGGGTGCGACCTGCCCCGGGCCCCTGGCCCTGGGGGGTCTAATCGGGTGCGACCTACCCCGGGTGCGACCTACCCCGCGGGGGTGTACTCGGGTGCGGGGGGTGTAATCGGGTGCGACCTACCCCGACCTACCCCGGGCGCGACCTCCCCCGGCCTCCCGCCCTCGGCGCGGGGCTCAAGGCGCCGAGGGCGCCTCGGCCCGCCGCTGCCGGCGCTGCAGGCGCCGGCGCCCATAGAGGTAGGCAAGCGGCAGCATGGACAGGGCCACGAGGTCGGTCGCATCCTGCGTCACGTCGAGGGGCCCCAGGAACGGAAAGAGGGCGCGGTGGACCCACAGATATGCGGCAGCGACGGGCGCCGAGAGCTGCAGGAGGGCAAAGCCGAGGCCGGTGAAGAGGCACGCCAGCACCAGGCGGCGCCGGGTGGCGGGGCGCCGCGTCACGAGCCCCACCAGTGCCGACAGGAAGAGCGGAAAGAAGAAGAGGCCGGCGAGGTCCGACAGCTTCCCCGTCACCCACCCGGGCAAGAGCCCACTGCCCTTCAGCACGTGATCGTTGAGCGCGAGCACCCCCACCGCCAAGAGGGGCAGCGGCGCGAAGAACTCGTCGATGGGAAGCCCCGGGCGCCTCGTCACGGAGAGAGGCTACCGGATCTCCACGCGGCACCCTAACGTGGAGCCCATGGCAGCCGTCCCGCGCGTCCTCCTCACCGCGGCCCGGGGCTTCCTCGGCCGCGCCCTCTACCTTGCCCTCGCCGAGCGCGGCGTCCCGGTGCGCTGCAGCAGCCGCAACCCCGAGGCCGCCGAGCGCGCCTTCTTCGGGCGCGAGTGGGTGCGCCTCGACCCCGCCGATCCCGGGAGCATCGAAGCCGCCCTCGAAGGCTGCGAGGCGGCGATCTACCTCCTCCACGACCCCACGGCCGATCCAGACGCACAGGAGGCGCTCGCCCGCACCTTCCGGGAGGCGGCAGCAGCCGCGGGTCTCTCCCGCCTCGTCTTTCCCACCCTCGTGCCGGCCCGCGCCGCCGATCCCCTCGACCGCGGTCGCGCGGCGGTGATGCGGGTGCTCCTCGCCGGCCCGGTCCCCACCGTGGTGCTGCGGCCCTCCCTGGTGGTGGGCTACGGCAACTGGCGCTGGGATCTGATTCGCGATCTCGCCGCGCGTCTCCTCTTCGTTCCGATCCCTCGATGGGCGAAGGCCCGCCTGCAGCCGGTCGCCGAGGAGGACTTCGCCGCGCTGGTCGCTGCCGCTGCGACCTGTGAGGTGCCGCCGGGCCTCTACGACGCGCCGGGTCCCGAGACCGTCACCCTGGCCGATCTCGTGCGGCGGACCGCGGCCCGCGCGGGGCACCGGACCGTACCCCTGGGCCTCCCCTTTGCGAGCCGGGCGCTCGCCTCACGCCTCGTCGGGCTGCTGACGCGCGACGGCGCCCATGCCCGCGATCTGTTGCGCGAACTCGGCGCCGATCGCCTCGCCAGCTCCGACGCGGTGTGGCACCTGGCAGGCGTGGAGCGGCGCACCCTGGACGCCGCCATCGATGCCGCCCTGGCGAGTGACCCCGTTCCTAGCGCCGAGAGCCTGGTCGAGCAGCTCGTCGACCGTGCGGCGCGCCTCCGCGCGTGACCGCGCGCCTCCGAGTGCCCGGGAGGTCGCCGCCCCCGCCCGGGGCCACCAGGGCTGGCCAAGTGCGGATTCGTACTTATCGAAGGACCATGAACGCCGTCCGTCCCCCCGCCGTCGCTGGCGCCTTCTACCCCGGCGACCCCCGCGTGCTCGCGCGCACCGTGGATGCGCTCCTCGCCGAGGCGCCCCCCTGGCAGGGGCCGCCGCCAAAGGCGGTGATCGTGCCCCATGCCGGCTACGTCTACTCGGGGCCGGTCGCGGCCACCGCCTACCGCGCCATCGAGGCGGGCCGGGACCGATACCGCCGTGTGGTCCTCGTGGGGCCCTCCCACCGCGTTCCCTTCGCCGGCGTGGCGATTCCCTCGGTGGATGCCTTCGCAACGCCGCTCGGGGTCGTTCCCTTGGATCGGCCCGTCCTCGATCGCCTCGCCCGGCTGCCCGGTGTGCAGGTCTCGGACGCCCCCCATGCCCTCGAGCACAGCCTCGAGGTGCAGCTGCCCTTCCTGCAGCGGGTGCTCGGCGACTTCACCCTCGTGCCCATCGCCGTCGGCGAGGTGGGTGCAGAGGAGATGGCCGATCTCTTCGAAGCGGTCTGGGACGGAGACGAGACGCTGATCGTGGTCAGCAGCGATCTCTCCCACTACCTGCCCTACGATGCGGCGCGCGTGGTGGATGCGCGCACCGCCGCGGCCATCGAGCAGAACGCCTGGGAGGCGTTGGACTACGAGAGTGCCTGTGGGCGCATGGGGGTTCGCGGGCTCCTCGAGTGGGCACGGCGCCACGGGAAGCACCTGAAGACGCTGGATCTTAGAAACTCCGGCGACACCGCAGGCTCGCCCGACAGCGTGGTCGGCTACGGCGCCTTCGCGCTCACCTGAGCCGCCTGTTCCGTCATCGCCGCGGGCAGCGCCGACTCGCCTTCCCGGAGCGCCCAGGCCTTCGGATACTGGCTGTCGAGGGGGGCGCCCTCACCCGGGTAGAAGGCGGCGCCGAGCACCCAGCCCTGGTAGCGGACGAGCACGAAGCCGCGATCGAGGGGGCGCGTCCGCGCCGTGTCGAGGGCGAGAGGTGCTCGCCGCAGGTAGCGGTCGACCTCTTCGGGGCGAAGATCCACGACGTTTCGGGTCGCATGGGGACCGAGCCACATCGCCCCGGCCGTGGTGGGTTTGGGGTGCACCATCTCCGCGCGGCAGAGGGGAAGGCCGAGGCTCACCGGCTCGGGAGCGGCGGGCAGGGCCGCCGACCGCCGCAGCAGCGCCAGGGTCATCCGGCTTCCGCGCACGAGGGCGTAAGGGGCGAAGAGGTCGGGTGGCAGGCCGAAGCGCTCGCGCAACGCTTCGAGGGCCCCGCGATCGATCGCCTCCGGCCCCACGGGATCGGCGCGGATCGCCTCGGCCGCCTCGCTCCGTTCGAGGAGGCAGACGAAGAAGCCTCCCGTGTCGTTCAGGTGGGGATAGACGCGCATGGCGCCGCGCAAGGAGGGGTGGTAGCGCCTGCCCTTCCATTCGGTCAGACCCGGTCGGGTGACGAGCCCCTCCACGGCGGCGGGCACGACGCGGACACCGCCCTCGGCGAGGATCTCGTCGACCACCGCCTCGTTCTCCTCGGGCGCGTAGGTGCAGGTGGAGTAGACGATGCGGCCGCCGGGGCGGGACAGGCGCACCGCCTTGCGCAGGATGGCCCGCTGGCTTCGGCCGAGCTGGGCCATCTTCCGGCTGCGGGAAAAGGCACCGCGGCTCTTGCGGCTGGTGCCCTCGCCGCTGCACGGGACGTCACAGAGGATGCGGTCGTAGCGGCCCCCGCGTAGGGGGAGGTTCGCCGCGTCTGCCTGCGTGAGCACCACCGAGCACAGACCGAGGCGCTCGACCACGGCGCGCAGGGAGCGGATGCGACCGGCGTCGCGGTCGTTCGCCACCACTGTGCCCACGTCGCCCATGCGCACGGCGATCTGTGCCGTCTTGTTGCCAGGGGCGGCGCAGGCGTCGAGGATGCGCTCGCCCGCCTGAGGGTCGAGGAGGACGGGGGGAAGGAGGGAGACCTCCTCCTGGATCTGGTAGAGGCCGGCGCGGTGCCAGAGGGTGCCGCCAGGTCGAGCGCCGGGACGGAGCCGAAAGGCGCCCGGATACCAGGCGAGCGGGGTGGGCGCCCAGCCGGCCGCGTCCAGGAGATCGCAGACCGCCTCGGCACTGCTGCGAAGCGGGTTGGCCCACACCACCGGAGGGAGGGGGGCGAGACAGGCCTCCCGGAAGGCGGGCCAGTCGTCCACGAGGTCGCGGTAGCGTTCGAGGGCACCGAGGTCCTGCATCGGGCGCGCTTCTCCCACGAAACGCGCTTGGACGCATCCCGCAGCGCGGCGGGAAGGCAGCGGGCCCGGCCCGCGGCGCGCCGCTTTTTTACCCTTCGGCTCCGCAGGTGTCCTCCCAGTCGAAGCTCGACGAGACGGCTTCAGGTTCCACCGACCCCACCCATGCAAAGGAGATCGAAGATGCGTACCTCCCACCTCTTGGCCGCTGTGCTGGCCGCCTTCCTGCCGGCTCTCGCCCTCGCCGGCCCTCGCCCCGGCCCCCACCCCGATCCGGAGATCGCCTCGCTGCGCCGCCAGCTCGCCGCGGCCCGGCTCGTGCACACCCTGAAGCTCAGCGCCGAGCAAAAGCGCGCCCTCCAGGACCTGGCCCGGCGCGCCCGGAGCCTTCGCGAGGCCATGCGCGAGGATCCGAAGGTGACCGGCGCCAAGGAGGAGCTCAAGCGGCTGCTCACCCGGGCGATCGAGGAGACCCGCCGAGACGGGCGCCCCTCGCCCGAGACCCGCGTCGCCCTCGAGACCCTGAAGGATCGGATGCGCGATGCCCATGCGGCGCGGCGCGGAGAGTTCAAGGCGATCCTCGAGTCGATGCGTGGCGTGCTCACCGAGGAGCAGCTCGATGCGCTCGCGGAGCTGAAGCGCGAGCATTGGATGGGGCGCCGGCGCGGCCATCCTGGCAAGAGGATGGCGCTGCGCTTCCTCCTCTCCGACGAGTTCCTCGCCGAGCTGTCGCGCTAGGCGCGACGCAGCTGGCGCACGCCCGAGACGGCGGACGTCCGGGGCCCGAATGCCCCTGGGCGTCCGCTTTCTTCGTGGCGGGGCTACGTACCGGGGTGGGTGGGCAGGGGACGATCGGGGGCATCCTGCACCGCGTAGGCCTCGACGCTGCCGCGCCGACCCCGCACCTTCATTGCCCCCATCGGTCGGACGTCGAAGTAGTCCTTCACCGCCTCATAGGTCTCGGGACCGACGAGGATCTGTCCCGGGTCCGCGGCCGCTTCGAGACGCTGGGCCACGTTCACGGCGTCGCCGAGGGCCGTGTACTCGAGGCGAAGCTCCGAGCCTACCGTGCCGGCGACCACGCTGCCGGTATTGATGCCGATGCGAAGGGCCAGCGGGAGATCCGGGTATCGCGTCTCGCACAGGGCCTCGAAACGCCGGCGCATGCGGACCGCCGCATCGACGGCGCGCAGCGTGTCGTCGGGCCGCGAGATGGGTACGCCGAAAAGCGCCATCACGCAGTCGCCGATGTACTTGTCGACGGTGCCACCCAGATCGAAGACGACCTTCGTCAGCGTGCGGTAGAAGTCATTGAGCAAGGCGCCTAGGCGCTCCGGGGGCAGGGCCTCCGCGAGGGCGGTGAACCCCACCATGTCGGCGAAGAGGACCGTGGCCACCGCCTCTTCGAGGTGGCTTCGCACCTCGCCTTGTGCGGCCTGCTGCGCGATCACCCGCTCCACCACCTCGGGGGCATGGAAGCGGGAGAGCGCGCGGCGCAGCTGCTCCTGTTGCTGCGTGCGCTCTCGCAGCCGCGCCCGCTCGATCTGCATCGCACTCAAGTGGGCGATGGCGGCCACGGTCTCCTGTTCGGTTTCGGTGTAGCCACCCGGTGGCCGGGTCAGATAGACTGCGCCGGCCGCCCCCGCCTCGGTGAAGAGCGGGGCACAGAGCACCGAGCGCAGGTTCTGCAGGTTCACGCTCTCCCTCGCCCCGAAGCGGGCATCGTGCGTGGCGTCGTGGGTGGCGACGACGCCCCGGGCCTCGATCGCCGCGCGGACGATGCTCCGGGACAGCGGCACCTCCGTGCCCTCCCTGCGGCCCGAGGTGCAGGCGGCCATCGGCGTCACCTGGCCCTCTGGATCTTCGAGCACGATGGCCCCCGCCTCGGAGCGCGTCAGCGCCATGAGGAGTCCGAGGACCTGGTCGAGAAAGTGCTGCAGCGAGGGAGCGGTGGCGAGCAGATCCGATATCCTGAGGAAGAGCGCCAGCGGGTCGTCTCCCGGAGCCAGCTCGGCCTCGCCGGCCGCCGGGGGCCCGCCGCCCAGCGCCCCCAGGGCGCGCAGGCGCCCGAGGATGGGGTTGTCGGTGATCACCTCCTGGTTGACGCCGCCGGCGCTGACCTGCGCGCCGTCCACCAGGGCCACCTGGGGGAGGCGCAGGTCCCCGGACTCCTGCCAGGGCAGATCCGGTTGCAGGCGCTCGGCACCGACGCGGAGGGTGAAGTCTCCGATCTGGATCGAATCCTCGGGCCCGACTTCGGTGGGGGCTGCGATCCGGCGTCCGTTCACGTAGGTTCCGTTCTGCGACCCGAGGTCCTCCACGATCACGGCGCCGTCGTCGCGTAGCGTGATCGCCGCATGGCGGCGCGAGACCTGCTTTTGCGCCAAGACGAGATCGCAGTCATGAAGGCGCCCCACGAGGGTGCGCCCCGGGAGGAGTTCCCGGCGCAGCGTCTCGCCGTCGGGGCTTCGGATGTCGATGGGGCGCACGGTGGGCAGGGGCTAGGGGCGGACGAGGATGGGGACGGCGCGGAAGTCCACGCCCCCCCGCGGATCTCGTACCACGACGAAGACCGCCGCGCTCGCCTCTTCGTCGACCGTGGGCGCCACCCATCGGTTGTCGATGCCGAGGGTCCGCTCCTCCTCGGTCTGAAGGAAGTCGAGGCGGCCTGTGGTCGCATACCAGCTGAAGACCAGGTACTCGCTTCGATCCTCGATGTGCAGTGTGCGGCTGTCGAAGTCGATGGTGATGGTCTGGTACGCCTCGTAGCTCTCCTCGCTCACCCGAGGCCGCAGTCGCACCGGTGCCCCCGAGGGGACGACGAGGGGTGCATCCTCGGGCACCGGATCGAAGTCCTCGCCCGCCGAGGTCTCGAGGCGGTACTCGAGGCCGAGGAGGTCGGGATTGCGGTTGGCCACCTTCGTGCGGTAGGCGACGCAGCCCTCCGGTTCGCCTCGCTCGTCGCAGATGGACAGGCCCGCCTCGGCGAGCAGCGTCCGGTAGAGGAGGTCGGGCAGGCCGATCTGCAGGCGCTTGAAGGCCACCTCGGATCCACTCTCCCCGACGGCGGCCACCTCGTAGGCGGGACGTGCGCCGGCGAGGCTCACCCCGCCCTGCGGCGGGAAGAGCAGGGCGCGGAGGGTCTCCTGGGCGAGGGTGCGGTCGTCGGTGAAGATCGCCGCCGGTGCCGCCGGCGCCGCCGGCACCTCGAGGGTGGCCGTGTGGATCGCCGCAAGTTCGGCGAGCTCCTCCTCGGTGTCGCCGTCCCCGCAGGCGCGGGCGGTCGCGTGGCGACAAGCCCGGGTCTCGAGGTAGACGGCGCCGCGCGCCGGATCGGCGACGAGGACCGTGGCGGTGAGCGGAAGGGACGCCTCTTCCGGGCTCGTGGGAAGCTCCACCTCCGGCGGGTCGAGACGCACGGCAAGGATGCGCGTGTCGCGCACCAGCCCTGGCGAGTCGAAGTCGGTGCCGAGACAACCGCCGGCGAAGAGCGCCAGCGCGAGCATGGGGAGGGCAAGGTGCGCCGGGCAGCCCAGGGCGCCCTCCTGGGCCCGGGTTCGGACCGCCGCAGGGGCCTCGGACGATCCCTGCCGGATCGGGTCGCGCGTCGCACGCCGCATCAGAACGCCCCCCGCATGCCGAGCACCGGGAAGAGGGGCAGGCCGTTGAAGGGCTCCTGCGCCCGGTAGCGGTAGTCGTACTGGAAGTCCTCGACGTTGGGCTGATTGTAGGCGTTCAGGAGATCCAAGAAGAAGGAGAGGGTGCCCAGGTCGAAGACGTGGGTGTACTCGATTCGCAGGTCGAGCTGGTGGAAGGTGGGCAGGCGCGCCGAGTGCACCGCGCCCCGGATGGGTCGCCAGGTGTCGGCATCGAGATCGTGGGTGGCGCCCACCACCGGGGTATAGGGGTTTCCGGTGACGAGCCGAAAGCGCGCGCCGGCCTCGAAGCCGCCACCGAGGCGGTAGCTGCCCACGACGGTGAGGATGTGGGTCTGGTCGTAGTCCGTGAGGATCCAAGGATCGCCCGGCCCCCCGTCGTTCACCTCACTTCGCATCAGCGTGTAGGCGATCCAGCCGAAGAAGTCCTCGGTGAGTGCGTGGCGCAGGAGCAGCTCGATGCCGTAGGCTCGGCCGATGCCCTCGTTGGCGAAGCGCTCGGCCACCGCGCGCCCGTCCTCGATGTGAGCCTCGTTGCTGGGCACCGCGAGATCGAAGCGCGCGTTGTAGAAGGCCTGCACGTCGAGGTCGATGAGCTCGGTGATCTGCTGCTCGATTCCAAGAATCCAGTGGTTGGCCGCCTCGGGACCGAGGCGCGGGTTGCCCGTCAGCTCGTTCACTTGAAAGATGCTGGGTGCCTGGTGGTAGTGGCCGGCGGCCGCCTTGAGGGTGGTGCCGTCGCGCACGGTCCACCTCAAGGCCAGGCGGGGGTCGAAGGTGGGATGGAGATAGGTGTTGAAGACGTAGAGTTCGCTGCGTAGTCCGGGCGTCACCGTCAGGTTCGGTCTCGGCTTGAAGGTGGTTTCCGCGTAGAAGGCCAGGCCCGATCCGCCCCCCTCGATGTCCAGGTCCTGCGGCGGCGGGGCAGGGGAGAGGGGCGTCGGAAAGGCGAGGAGGTCTCCGTCGATGGGGACCCGCGCCACCGCGAGGCCCTGCAGCCCGTAGAGGTCGAGGCCCGCGCGGAAGACGGTGTTCTCGTCGTAGCGGTACTCGAGGTCGTGCCGGAACCCCGCCTCGTAGCGATCGAAGCTGAAGTCGAAGTCGAAGCCGCCGCCCACCTCGCCGCCTGCCGCACCCTGAGTGGTGAGGCCGATGAAGCCCAAGGTCCGCGCCGTCAGCGCATCGGAGATCTTCCAGGTGTCGGTCAGTGTGAGGCGGTGGAAGCCGATCCGAAGATCGAAGCCGAAGGCCCGCTGGCGCGCGGCGCCCGTGGTGAGGATCTCGAAGGTGTCGTTGCTGCCAAAGAGAAAGAGGGAGAGGGCGTGGTCTGGCAGCCCGTCGTAGTCCACCTTCACCTGGTAGTCGCCGTACTGAGGCGCGAGGGTGACCAGGCCACTGCCCCCACTCCCGCCGCCCGAGGTGAGGCCGATGACGAGGGGGAGAAAGAGGTCGACGTAGGATCGGCGGCCCGCTGCGGCCACCGAGAGATCGTCGGTGATGGGGTAGCGGAAGAAGAGACTCGTGTCGGCGAGATCCACCTTCAGCGAGCCCCGGGCGAGCTTGCCCGAGTGGCGCCGGCTCTCCACCTCGACGATGCCGGCGGTGGCGCGGCCGTAGCGGGCGCCGAAGCCGCCGGGCTGAAAGTCGATCTCCTCGAGGAACTCCGGGTTCACCACGCTGGTGAGGCCGCCGAAGTGGTAGAGGATCGGGATCTCCACCCCATCGAAGTACACGCCGCTGTCCTCGGGGCTCGCGCCGCGGACGAGGAGCTGGCCGCCGATGAAGGGGGCACGCTGCATGCCGGGCAGGTTCTCGAGGACGCGTAGGGGATCACCGAAGGTGCCCGGCACCTTGGTCAGCTCCTCCCGCTGCAGGACGACCCGGCTGACCTCCTTCTTCTCTCGCTCGCCCCGCACGACGATCTCGAAGGGACTCTTGCCGCTGCGAAGCAGGTAGTAGCGGACCTCGGTGCGGGTGCCCGGTGTCACCACCTCATGGGTGCGAAACGGTTCGAAACCGGGGGCGCGCACCTCGATGGGGTGGCGCCCTTCGGGAAGCCGAAGCTCGAAGCGCCCCTCCGCGTCGGTCTCGGCGACTGCCTCGCCGCTTCGCACGATGGCCCCTTCGATGGGATCGCGGCGGCCGCGGACGAGGACCTCGCCCTGCAGCGTCGCCTCCGCCGGGGCCTTGGCCTCGTCCGTTCCTGGGGGCGGCTCGGGGGGGCGAAAGGTGAAGACGTAGCGAAACTCGATCTGCACCGGGGCCGGTTTTCCATTCACCTCGGCGGGGGTGAAGCGCAGCTGCCGTGCGGCGGCGACCGCGGCGGCATCGAGCAGGGGGTGCAGCGGGCGGGTGACCGCCACGTCGGTGACGCGGCCGGTCTCGTCGAGGGTGAGGGTGAGGACCACTTCTCCCTCCACGCCCTCCGCCTTCGCCGCTTCGGGGTACTCGGCGTCGACGAAGTGGATGAGCTCGGGCGCCTTGGTGAGGACCGGGGCCGCGGACTCGGCGGCGTGCTCGGCCTCGGTGCGGGCGGGCTGCTCCTCGATCTGCAGGAGGAGGGGAAGGAGCGCGGCGGTGAGGAGGAGGGCGTGCACGAGGGGCTTCCTACCATGGCGGGCCGGACGTGTCCGACCCCCCTGCTATAGAACCCCACCCAAGGGCGGGGCGGCGCGTTCGGGCGGCGCGTTCGGGCGGTGCGCCAGCAGAGCACGGGGGGCGCGGGCGCGGCGGCCGGGCGTCCCGCGCGCTGGGCGGGCCGTGCGTTTCGCCGGTGGCCGCGCCATGCTATGGGGACGCAGCCGAAGGATGGCTGGCAGCAACGGCCCGGGCCCCGGCAGGGGGCCACGCAGAGGTCCCATGGCACCGACCCTCCTCATCCTGAAGACCGGCGAGACGCTCCCCGCGCTGAAGGCGGCCCGCGGCGACTTCGAGCGCTGGTTCCAGGCGCACCTCGGCAGCCTCGGCCACCGCTTCCTCGTCGTCTCCCCCTACCGCGGCGAGCCCCTGCCCCCGGCACAGGGCCTCGGTGGGGTGGTCGTCACCGGCTCGCCCAAGAGCGTCTACGACGACGAGCCGTGGATCGCCGAGAGCGCCGGCTGGCTCTTCGGCGCCGCACAGGCAGGCGTCCCCCTCCTCGGGGTGTGCTTCGGCCACCAGCTCGTCGCCTCGGCCTTCGGGGGCGAGGTGCGGCCGAACCCCGCGGGTCGGGAGACGGGCACGGTCGAGGTTTCGCTCACCGACGCCGGCCGCGCCGATCCCCTCTTTGCCGAGCTGCCCGATACCCTGCGGGTGCAGCAGAGCCACCGCGATGCGGTGGTCCGCCCACCCGAGGCAGCGGCCGTCCTCGCCGGCAATGCGCACACCCCAGTGCAGGCCCTCGCCCTCGGTGAGCACGTGCGCACGGTGCAGTTCCATCCCGAGTTCGATGCCGAGGTCGCTTCCGCCTACGTCGAGGGGCGCGCCGATCGCATCCGGGAGGAGGCGGCGGCGCGGGGAGAGGATCCCGAGGCGGCGCTGGCCCGCGTGCGCGCCGGGATCCGCGCCTCCGAGCACGGCCCCCGCCTGCTGCGCAACTGGCTCCTCCACTTCGCCGCGCGGGCCTGAGCGCTTTCGCGGCGCGCCGCCTCGTGGCGCCGCGGCCGTCAGCTTGGTTTCCGGCGCGCGCCCGGCGGGTGCGGCTCGGCCCACCAGTTCCCATCCGTTCGTCTCGCCGCGTTTTTTGGGGCGCCCTCCACCCTCTGCTACACTCGCATGCCGTCCCTGGCGGGGGGCTCGGGAGGACAACGGGTGAACGAGGACCAGTTCAAGGGCATCCTCGAGACAGCGGTCAAGAACCAGGCCTCCGACGTCCACTTCGAGGTGGGCTATCCGCCGATCTTCCGCATCCAGGGAGAGCTGGTGGGGGTCAAGGGCCCACCCCTGACGCCGGCGGACACCGAGAGCGCCGCACTCCTCATCATGAGCGAGGAGCCGGATCTCTTCGCCGGCGACTTCGACGAGGTCGATCGCTCCTACTCCATCCCCGGCCTCTCCCGCTTCCGCGCCAACATCTTCAAGCAGCGCGGCGCCCTCGGCATCGTGATGCGGGTGATCCCCTTCGAGATCCGCGGCTTCGAGGCGCTCAACCTCCCGCGGGTGCTCGGCGACATCGCGCTCTCGCCCCGGGGCCTCATCCTGGTGACCGGTGCCACGGGCATGGGCAAGAGCACCACCATCGCGGCGATGATCCAGCACCTCAACATGTCGCGCCGCGCCCACGTGGTGACCATCGAAGATCCCATCGAGTTCATCTTCCCGCCGGCCAAGAGCCTCATCATCCAACGCGAGGTGGGCTCGGACACGCGAAGCTTCCAGAGCGCCCTGCGCAGCGTCCTCCGCCAGGACCCCAACTGCATCATGGTGGGGGAGCTGCGGGACCGAGAGAGCATGGACATCTGCCTGAAGGCGGCCGAGACGGGGCACACGGTGATCACCAGCGTGCACACCGTCGACGCGCGGCGGACCATCGGGCGCCTGGTGGGGCTCTTTCCCGCCGAGGAGCAGGCCAGCGTGCGGCTACGCCTCGCCGAGAGCCTCGTGGCCTCCATCTCCCTGCGCCTCGTGAAGGCGAAGGGCGGCGGCATGTTGCCCGCGGTCGAGATCATGCGCATGACGCGCACCCTCCAGGAGACGATCAAGGATCCCGACAAGCTCGACGAGATGGAGCACCACATCTCCCAAGCCCGGGAGCTGGGCTGCCAGACCTTCGACCAGCATCTGTTGGAGCTGGTCCGGTCCGACCGCATCAGCGAGGCCACCGCGCTGCTCCACGCCTCGAACCCGGGCGATCTCAAGCGGGCGCTGGCCTTCGGCTAGCAACTCGCGCACCCGGCTCGAACCAGAGCCCGGCGCACCCGCGCCATGCGTCCGCTCTGGCGGCTAGGGCGCCGCACCGGGCGCTTCGGTGCGACGGGGCGAGGCGTTCTTCCCGCCGCCCGGGACGGCGGCGTCCGCCGGTGACGGCCCGCCGCGCGCTGGCTTGGCCTCCACCGTCCGAAGCACCGCCTCGGCCAGGGCGAAGACCGGGTAGGCGCAGGCATCGGCGATGGCGGCGTCCACGCTCACCTGCACCTCCACCGGATAGAAGAAGGTCGTCCCGCCCTCCTTCACGGGCACCGAGAACTTGTAGGCCGCCCGTGTCCCCAGGCGTCTCGCATAGACCGGAACCCCATGGTCGCCGAAGCGCAGGAGAATCGGGTGCTCGGGCTGCTCCGAGCGAGCGGGCCTCAAGGGGCCGGGGAGGGCCAGGCTTCGCATCTGCACGAAGGCGATGCGAGCGCGCCCCGACGCCCCGTCGGCCATGAGGGGGCGCTCGAACTTGAGGGCGAAGTTCTTCTCGTCGCCCTGGCTCGCCATCTCCCAGCCGGTGGGGCGCTGGACGGTGAACAACAGCGGCGTCTTAGCCCCGACGCGCACGCCCGGCTCCCCGACGGGAGGGCAGCGCTCGAGCGCCCGTCGCATCGCTTCCACGGCCTCTTTTGCCGCCGTCTCGTCGGGCGCTGCCGCCGCGTCGGCCGATGGGGGTTTCGCAGGCTCTGTCGCCTTCGGGCGGGCCGGTGCCGCGCTTGTCCCCGCCACCGGCTCCGTCCCCGCCTCGGATCCAGGGCAGGCGGTGGTGAGGAAGGCGAGGAGTGCCAGGGCTCCCGCAGCTCCGAGCGAGCACGTGCGGCCCGGCCGGGGAGGCCCCCGCCTCGGGAAGTGGCGCGGCGACTCCGCCGGTCGCCACGTCGCCGTGCGGCCGCTTCCGTTCACGGGTTCACCTCGTCGGCCTCCACCTTCGGGAAGGCATCCTGGATCTCGGCGGTGGCCCGCCAGCCGGAGAGCGCCGCCTCGACGAAGTGCATCCGGTCCTGGCCCCAGAAGGGCCGCCCGTCCACGAAGAAGAAGGGCGCGCCGCACACACCTCTTTCCACCGCCCGGCGCCCCTGCTCGAAGAGGCTCGCCTTGACCTCGGGCTGGCTCGTCTCGCCGAGCAGCGCCTCCGGAAGACCCGCCTCGCCGAGGACCTCGCGCAGCACCGCTTCGTCGGAAAGATCGCGGTCCGCCGCCCAATAGGCGGTGAACAGCCCACGAACGAGCGCCGCGCGCTTCGCCTCGGGTGCCAAGAGCGTCAGCCGCAGCGCCCGGACCGTGTTCATGGGGAAGTGGCTCGGCCAGCGGAAGGGGATCTCGTAGCGCCGCGCCCATCGTTCGAGATCCTGGAGGAGGTAGCGCTGCTTCGCCGGGGCGAAGGTCTGAAGGGGCACGATGGGGGTGCCGATCTCCTTGAAGAGGGCGCCGAGGAGGAAGGGCTCGAATTGGAGGTCGGCGCCGGCGCGCGCGCAGAGCGCTTCGATGCGCTGCGCTGCGAGATAGGCAAAGGGGCTCGAGTAGTCGAACCAGAACTCCACGCTGCGGCCGCTCATGGCGCTGCTCCTTCCCGCTCCGGGGCGGTCGGGGTCCCAAAGCCCAGCCGGCCTCCGCCGAGCGCCGCCGCCTCCACGAAGTCGAGGCGGTCCTGGCCCCAGAAGAGCGCGCCGTCGACCACGAAGGCCGGAGCGCCGAAGATGCCCCGCGCCACGGCGGTGTCGGTCTCCCGGCGAAGGGCCTCCTTGATCTCCGGTGACCCGGCGCGTTCGACCAGGGCCGGGCCGTCGAGGCCGGCGTCGGCGAGGATCCGCGCGACCACCTCCGGGTCCGAGACGTCCTGCCCGATGACCCAATAGGCACGGAAGAGCGCCTGTGTCGCGGCGACCCGGGCCTCGCCCGCCGCCAGGATCGCCCGCAGTGCGAGCACCGTGCGCCGGGGATGGGCGGCCGGCATGCGCAGGCTCACGCCAAACCAATCCGCCCAGCGGTGCAGGTCGAGCAGGTTCATCCGCGCCTTCGCCGGCGACATCTTTGGCTGATCGGGCACGCCCAGGCTGCGGAAGACGCCGCCGAGGAGGAAGGGACGCCACTCGACCGAGCGGCCCGTCCGCCGCTCGAGGCGCGCGATCTGCGTGGAGGCCAGGTAGGCGTAGGGACAGACGATGTCGTACCAGTACTCGATCTTCGCCATCACTCTTCCTTCCACGTTTTAGGCGGTGGGGGAATGGGGGCCGGCGGCAGCTTTCGGCCGAGGCGTGCGAGGTGCACGAGCGGTCCGAGCTCCCCCTCCACGTAGGCAGGTTCGCCTCGGGAGAAGCGCAGCCGCGCCGCCTCGGTGGGCGGGTGGGCCTGGGAGACGATGACCTTCCGGTCGTTCAGGAAGCCGAAGAAGAAGGTCAGCGCGGCCCCCACGAGGAGCGCGATGGGCACCTGCAGCGCGAGGCGCGCGAGGAGGCGCTCGAAGGAGAAACGACCCGCGATCCACAGCCCGACGATCCAGAAAAGTGGCGTCAGCCATCCGACGCGCAAGAGACCGTCCACGAGCCCCTCCGGGTCGGCGCTCGCCCGCAGGGAGAGGTAGAGTCCGGGGAGGAAGGCGGCGCCGAAGAGCAGTGCGGCCACGAAGGAGATCGTCGAGCCCACCCGTTCCATGGCCGAGCGCCCGCGTCAGTTCAGGTGGCGGGTCGCCGTGCGCGCTCCCTCGAGTTCGTGGCGCACCGCCTCTGCCTCGAAACCGAAGGGAAGGAGCTTCAAGACCCGCTCGAGGTCCCGGACGGCGGCCTGCGGCGCGCCGATCTTCTGGTAGAGCCGCGCGCGCTCCCGCAGGTAGCGGGGCTCGCTGGGGTTGAGCAGCACCACCCGCTCCTGGGCGCGCAGGGCCCGTGCATCGTCCCCGCACCGCAGGTAGATCTCCCGCAGGTTGGAGAGGATGCGGGTGAGCACCTGCCGCGGCGGCGCCGGCTCGAGGAGGTCGAGATCGAAGCCGATGGTGCCCCCGCTGACCTCTGCGAGCAGGGCCTCGCAGTCGTCGCGGTCGAGGAAGCGGCCGCGGTGGAAGGCGTCGACGATCACGAAGCCGTCGTCGAGTTCGATCCGGGAAAGGAAGTGACCGGGGAAGCACACGCCCGAGGCTTCGAGGCCGCAGCGCCGGGCGACCTCCACGTAGATGAGCGAGAGGAGGATGGGCAGGCCGCGGCGCCGCTCCATCACCTCCGGCAGCAGCGCACAGCTCGGTGTGTGCTCCTCATCGGCCTGGCCGGCGTAGCCCGCTTCTTCGAAGAGGGTCTGGTGCAGCGAGACCAAGAGCTCGGTCACACCGGCGCCCGGCGCGACGCGCTGCCGGGTGCGCGAGGCGTAGAGGTCGAGTTCGCGTAGGTAGAGCGAGAGCTCCACCGTGCGGTCCTCCATCTCCTCGGCGGCGATGAGGAGCGCGCCGGTGGCCAGATCGATGGCGCGGTCGGGGTGGCCGGCGAGGGCTTCGAAGGCGCGCCGGGCGGCGTTCTCCCCGGAGAGATCGATCATCGGGATGCGTCGGGGCATCCTGCTCATCATGACACGTCCGATCGGGAAGGGCACGGGCTTTCGCGCAGTCCCTTTGGCAAAGCGAGCTTGCGGCGGTAGGCAAGGTGGAGGAGCGCCGGCAGCAGGATGAGGTCGGCGAGGAGCGCAACGGTCAGGGTGATCGCGGTGAGGCCGCCGAAGCGACGCGTCGGCACGAACTCGGAAAACATGAGGATGCCCATCCCAGCGCCGAGGAGGACACTGGTGAGGACGACCGCCCGGCCGGTGCCCCGCAGGCTCCGCTCGAGGAGGGTGTCCACCGAGTCGCCCGGGGCGGCGATGCGAAGCTCCTCGCGAAAGCGCGCGATGATGTGGATGGTGTCGTCGACGGCGAGGCCGAGCGCGATGGAGAAGACCACCACGTTGGTGACGTCGAGGCTCATCCCCGTCATGCCCATGAAGGCGACGGTGGCGAGGAGGGGGAAGGCGTTCGGCAAGACCGAGACCAGGGCGAGGCGGAGGCTCCGAAAGAGGAAGAGGAGGCACAGGAAGATCACCACGCTGGCCAGGGAGAGCGAGGTAAAGAGGTCGCGGATGAGCCGGCGCATGTTGCGCGACGCGACGTAGGCATCGCCGCTCAGATAGATGGTCGCCCCTGCGACGCCGGCGAAGATCCGTGCTGCCGCGTCCCGCAGCGTCTCGTCGTAGGCGAGGAGGCGGCGCCCGCCGACGTCCTTGGCCCGGAGCGCGATGCGTGCCATCGCACCGTCGTGGGCGACGTAGCGCTCCACCGGCAGCCGCTCGCTGCCCAGCTCGGCGACCAGCCACTCCTGAGCCAGCAGCTCGGGGGAGTCGGGCAGCGGGCCTGCCTCGGGACCGGCGAGGGCGCGGTGCAAGCGGGAGACGAAATCGACGACGCTGCGTGCGCTGGCGATCTCCGATGGCGCTGCCGCCACGGCCTGCAGTTCGGCGAGGCGGCGCAGGAGATCGGGGTCGCGCGCGATGTCGCGGCCGGGCACTTCGACCACCAGGTCGAGGGGCAGGACCCCACCGAGCTCTTCGTCGAGCGTCCTCTGCAGGGCTCGCACCGGATGGTCCTCGTCGTAGACCTCGGTGAGGTGGGTGTCCACGTGCACGCGGGTCGCACCCACCCACAGAAAGGCGCCGGCGGCAAGGAGCGAGACGGCGGTCACGATCTTTGGCCAGCGCATGCCGACGCGCCCGGCCGCCAGCGCCAGGCGCCGGAGCAGGTCGCGGCTTCCGGGGCGGCGGAGCGGTGGGGGAAAGAGGGAGGCCAGCGGCGGCAGGATGCCGATGGTGACGAGGTAGAGGAGGAGCACACCCCCGGCGGTCACGAGGCCGAAGCGGCGGAGGATGGCCGTCTGGCTGGCGACGAGCGAGGCGAAGCCCACCGCGGTGGTGAAGCTGGTCAGGAAGCAGGCAGCGGCCAGCGTACGAACGGCAATGGACAGCGCCGTGGTCCGCGGCTTGCCCCGCTCGAACTCCTCCTGCTCGCGCACGAGGAGGTGCAGCCCGTCGCTGATGCCGATGACGAGGAGCAGCGACGGCAGGACGTGGTTGATGATGTCGATCTTCGTGCCCGAGAGGGCCATGAGCCCGAGCACCCAGACGACGCCGATGCCCACGGTCGCGAGCGGCACCACCACCCGGGAGAGGCGGCGGAAGGCGAGAAAGAGAATGACGGCGAGGAGGAGGC
>CAYYHA010000045.1:0-19796 GCA_964471535.1 uncultured Myxococcia bacterium
GGGCGCCCGGGACCGCCTGCCCCAGGAGGACCTTCGTCATGGCAGGCACCGATGGTGCAGCGCCGGTGAGGCGCACCAGCAAGCTGGCGATTTTGGCCTTCGTGCTCTCGCTGCTCCTCTGTCTCCCGCTCGTACCGCTGCTCGGTGCCGTGCTGGGCGTCGTGGCGCTGCTCCGGATCGAGAAGCACCCCGAGCTCGGCGGGCGCGGGCTCGCGATCGCCAGCATCCCGATGGGCGTCGTTTCCCTCTTTCTCGCGGGGATCCTGGCGGCGATCGCCATTCCCAGCTTCCTCCGCTACGTGGCGCTCTCGAAGCAGAGCGAAGCCAAGGACATGCTCAAAGAGCTGCGCACCGCCGAGTTCGAGGAAAAGGAGCGCACCGGGCAGTACCGGCCCCTCGCTGAGCTTGGGCTCCCACTGGAGGAGGGCCGCCGCTACACCCTCTATCTGGGCGACGATGTGGCCGAGGCGACGCGCGCGCCCGCCCTGCCGCTTCCGCCCGATGTGCACACCCATCTCGGGCCCGATGGCTTCGTCGCCTGCGCCGTGGGCAACCCCGACGGCGACGACGACGTCGACGTGTGGTGCATCGACGAGACGGGATCCCTCGAAAACGTGCGACCCGATGTGACGCCCTAGACCAATGCGCGAGAGCGCCGGTGCTTCTCAACGTACGGCGGTGACCCGCCGGCCGAAGATGCGGTCCACACCGGAGAGCAGATCGTCGCTGGGGGCCACCCCGCTGCCGTTGCCGATGCGCACCAGCGTCTCCCAGCGCCCCTCGTCCACCACGCGCAGATAGGCGCGGCAGGTCCCGGGGTGGGCGCCGAGCAGCGCCCGGAGCTGCTCGGCCCGCTCTGCGGTGAGCGCGTCGGGGGCCACGGTGATGGTGACGGCGCTCGCTTCCTGAGCCCGCACGTCGGCCAGGCGCTCCACCTTCTGGATGTTGAGTCGCATCACCTGCTCCTCGTCGTCCCCCTCCAGGCGGGTCTTCGCGGTGAGGAGGAGCGGCTCGTCGCTCTTGAGCAGCGCCTCGCACTCGGCATAGACGCTGGAGAAGCAGATGGCCTCCAGGGTGCCCGAGAGGTCCTCCAGGGTGACGAAGGCCATCCGCCCGGAGCCGCTGCGCAAGGGGCGCTCGCGGAGCGCGGTGACCACGCCGCCTACCCGCACCTCCTGGAAGTTGCCCAGGTCTCGCACCTGCTCGAGGGGTGTGGCGAGGCGCTCGAGCTCCGCCACGTAGCGGTCGAGGGGGTGGCCGCTGACGTAGAAGCCGAGCGCCTGCTTCTCATGGGTGAGGAGCTCGCGCTCGGTCCACGGATCCACCGTCTGTCCGGGCGCCGCGTAGAGCTCGGGCCGCTCCGTCTCATCCCCCGCATCGCCGCGCCCGCCCGAGAGGCCGCCGAAGAGGTCGCTCTGGCCCATCGCCCGGTCGCGCTGCGCCTTCTGGGCCCGGTCGACGGCGCGGTCGATGGAGGCGACGAGCTGCCACCGGGGGACGCCGACGAAGTCGAAGCAGCCGGCTTTGATCAGCACCTCGATCGTCTTCTTGGTGACGCGCCGCAGGTCCACCCGCTCGCAGAAGTCGAAGAGCCCACGGAACGGACCCGCCTCGCGCGCCTCGAGGATCGCTTCGACGGCGCTCTCGCCCACGCCCTTCACCGCGCCGAGTCCGAAGCGAATGCGCCGCTGCCCTCCTGGCCGTGCCGGCGGTGCCACGTCGAACTCGCGGACCGACTCGTTGATGTCCGGTGGCAGCACCTCGATGCCCATCTCACGCCGGATCTCACCGATGTGCGCCACCACCTTGTCGGTGTTGTCCTTCTCAGAGCTGAGCAGCGCGCACATGAACTCCACCGGGTGGTGGGTCTTCAGCCAGGCGGTTTGATAGGTGATGAGGCCGTAGGCGGCGCTGTGGGATTTGTTGAAGCCGTAGGCGGCGAACTTCTCCATCAGGTCGAAGATCTCGCCGGCCTTCGCCGGGTCGACGCCTCGGGCCTTTGCGCCCTCGAGGAAGCGCGCCCGCTCCTTGGCCATCACGTCGGCCTTCTTCTTGCCCATGGCCCGGCGCAGGATGTCCGCGGCGCCCAGGGAGTAGCCGGCGAGGAGGCGGGCGATCTCCATCACCTGCTCCTGGTAGACGATGACCCCGTAGGTCTCCTCGAGCGTCTTCTCGAGGGCCGGGTGGGGATAGGTGACCTTCTGCCGGCCGTGCTTTCGTGCGATGTAGTCGTCGACCATGCCCGACTGCAGGGGTCCGGGCCGGTACAGGGCGACCGCGGCGACGATGTCGGAGAAGCGGTCGGGCTTGAGCTTCTTGAGCAGTTCCTTGAATCCGCTCGATTCGAGCTGGAACACGCCCGTCGTATCGGCGCGGGCGATGAGCCGGTAGACCTCGGGGTCGTCGAGGGGGATGGCGTGGATGTCCACGCGCTCGCTCGCCGGCCGGTCCCGGTTGACCAGGGAGAGGGCGTGGTCGATGACCGTGAGGGTCTTGAGGCCCAGGAAGTCGAACTTCACCAGTCCGGCCTCCTCGACCTCGTCCTTGGCGAACTGCGTGACGATCTCACCGTCGTTGCCGCGGTAGAGGGGGACGTACTCCCACAGCGGCTTGTCGCCGATCACGATCCCCGCGGCGTGCATCCCCGCCTGCCGGTTGAGCCCCTCGAGCTTCAGCGCAATCTCCAGGATCTCGCCGTAGATGGGATTCTCCTGGTCCTCCTTCAGCTCCTTCAGGCGGGGCTCCATCTCGATCGCCTGCTCGAGGGTGATGCCCAGGACGTCGGGCACCAGCTTTGCGATGCGATCGCCCTCCGCGTAGGGAAGCCCCATCACCCGGACGACGTCGCGGATCACCGAGCGGGCCTTCAGCTGTCCGAAGGTGATGATCTGCCCCACCTGCTCGGCGCCGTACTTCTGGGTGACGTAGCGGATCACGCGGTCGCGGCGCGTCTGGCAGAAGTCCACGTCGAAGTCGGGCATCGAGACGCGCTCCGGGTTCAGGAAGCGCTCGAAGAGGAGGCCATGGTGGATGGGGTCCAGGTCGGTGATCCTGAGGGCATAGGCCACCAGCGATCCGGCTCCGCTCCCGCGGCCCGGTCCCACGGGGACCCCGTTGGCCTTCGCCCAGTTGATGAAGTCCTGGACGATGAGGAAGTAGCCGGAGAAGCCCATCTCCACGATGACGTCCAGCTCGTGCTCCAGACGTTCGGTGTAGGCCTCCCGGTCCACTGCATAGGCGTCGCCGATCTCCTCGAGGCGCCGCTCGAGGCCGCGCCTCGCCGCCTCCCGGAGCCAGCCGGGTTGGTCGTAGCCCTCGGGCACCTCGTAGGCGGGCAGGTACACCTTCCCCAACTCCAGCTCCACCTGGCAGGCCTCGGCGATCTCCGCCGCGCGGTAGACCGCGTCCGGCACGTCTTCGAAGAGTTCGAGCATCTCCGCTTCGCTGCGCAGGTACTGCGTGTCCCCGAAGGGGCGCATGCGGCGCAGCTCGTCGACCCCCACCTGGTGCTTGATGGCCATGAGCACCTCGTGGGCGCGGGCGTCGCGGCGGTCGAGGTAGTGGCAGTCGCAGGTGGCCACCAGAGGGATCTTCAGGTCGCGCGAGAGTTCCTTCAGGGCATCGTTGACGCGGCCCTGATCCGGATGGGCGTTCTTCTGCAGCTCGAGGTGGTAGTGGCCGGGCGCGAAGATGCGCTTCCACCGGGCGGCACTCTCCCGGGCGGCATCCATCTCCCCGGCGCGAACGTGCTGCGCCACCTCGCCTTCGACACAGGCCGAGAGGGCGAAGAGGCCTTCGGCGTGTGAGGCGAGCAGGGCCGAGTCGACGACCCCGCCACCCTCGAGGTGCGCCTTCGAAAGCAGGTAGGAGAGGTTGCGGTATCCGGTCGTGTCCTTGGCCAGAAGCACCAGATGGGCCTGGGGCCGCTCGGGGTGGCCGGTGGTGACGGTGACCTCGCTGCCCAGGATGGGCTTGATGCCGGCGGCACGCGCCTTCTTGTAGAAGGTGACGGCGCCGAAGAGGTTCCCCGTGTCGGTGATGGCCACGCTGTCCATCCCACCCTCGCGCACCCGCTCGAGCAGGGGGTCCAGGCGGATGGCGCCCTCGAGGAGGGAGAAGAGGGTGTGGACGTGGAGGTGTGCGAAGTCCGCCATGCCGAGGCCCCTACCTATCAAGGAGCGGCCGCGAGCTGTAGCACCGATCGGTCCCCTCGGCGTCGTCTCGCTGCGGCCCCAGGGGATGGCGAGCCGCCGGGGCGCTCTCCTCTCGCTGGCGGCCCGCGGGCGTCCGCGCGTGCAGATGCGCGCCTAGCCAGGTTGGGGAAGCCGTAGGGTGAAGCGGTTCCTTCCATCGACGACCTCGAGACGGGTCTGGCCCCCGTGTGCGGCCACCACCGCCCCGCAAAAGGGCCCCACGAGCCCCTGCTCCACCTCCCGCGCGGGCAGGCGGCCCTCACCGAGGGGGGCCCGGGGATCGAGGAAGCTCGCGCGGGCTGCCGGGGAGAGGGGGGGCCCGGAATCTATCACCGTCAGCTCCGCCCAGCCGGGCGGGCGGTGGAAGCGAAGCTCCACCGGCCCCGGGGCCGCCGTGTGCGCCAGCCGCGTGAGGACGAGGTCCCGCAGTGCCCGCTCGAGGAGCGCCGGGTCCGCCCAGATCCGCGCCGGTTCGGGGGCCTCGAGGCGGATGCGGCCCGCCGCCGGGCCGGGGGCCTCCTCCAGACGCCGGACGAGCGCCCGAAGCCAGGTGTCCATCGAGATAGGCTGCAGCGAGGGGGTCAGCGTGCCGGAGAGATACCGGACGAGATAGACGAGGTGGTCGATGCCGTGCTCCATCCGATCGGCCACCTCGCGCAGATCGCCCAGTGCGGCCCGCTCAGCCTCGTCCCGCGGCGCGAGGCCCTCGAGGTAGTCCACGTTGGTGCGCAGCACCGCAAGGCCGTTGCGCAGGTCGTGCGCCACGTGCCGGCACAGACGATCGAGTCCCGCCGTCGAGAGACCGGCCGCCCGCTGGCCGGCGCCTCCACCTTCGAAGGGGCCGTCGTTTTCGGCGGGTGCCTTCCGCCTTCGTTCCGTTCCGGTGCGGGGGTGTCCCATCCTCTCCACCTCCTCGGGCGATGCTGGGGCGGCGCTGCCCTGGTCCGGTGACTCGACAGCGGTCCGTCCCCACCTGTTCGCGGGCCCGGTTGCCGAACACCAGGCGGCGGCTCCGCGGACCACCGCGCCCCTGAAGGGTGCGACGCGGCGGCCGCCTGGCAAGCCGGGGAAATCCCTCAGGGGCCGGCGGGCGGCCGCCCGGAGGCGAGCCCGTCGCGGATCGAATCGACCAGGCCCATCTCCACCCCCTTTCGCGCCACCTTCAGCGCGTTTCGGATGGCCCGGGCGGAGCTGCGGCCGTGGGCTTTGATGCAGAGCTGGTCGAAGCCCAGGATGGGGGCACCCCCGTACTGCTCCCAATCGGTCACGCGGCGAAGACGCTTGACTGCCGGCGCGAGGAGCAGCAAGCCCGCCTTGTAGGTCCACCGCGCCTCCATGGCGTAGCGGCCGAGCCGCACCACCGTCTCCGCGACCCCTTCGAGCATCTTCAGGACGATGTTGCCCGTGTGACCGTCGGTGACCACCACGTCCGCGGTCCCTTTGGGGATGTCGACGCCCTCGATGTTGCCGATGAAGTGCATCCCCTCGAGCCGCGCGAGCCGCTGGTGTGCCGCGGCGATGGCCGGAGTGCCCTTCCCCGGCTCCGTCCCGTTGGCGAGGAGCGCGACCCGAGGGGACGCACTTCGTGAGATGCAGGCCGAGTAGGCAGAGCCCATGATGGCGAAGCCGACGAGATCCTCGGGGGTGACCTCGACGGTCAGCCCCGCGTCGAGGATGAGGCTGAAGGGGTCGGCCTTGGGGCCGCGGCGGCGCTCGGTGGGGAAGACGGCGCCCAGGGCGCAGCGGTTCACTCCAGGCAGCCGCTCGAAGGTGCGGGCCGCAGCGAGGATCACCGCCCCCGTGTGCCCGGCCCCCACCAGCGCGTCCGCCTCGCCCCGGGCCACAGCGCGGGCGGCGAGGGAGATGGAGGCCTCGGGCATCTCGTCCAGCGCCTTCCGCGGATCCGCGTCCATGGGGACGAAGTGGGGCGTGTGCACCACCTCGAGTCGGCGTGGATCGTGCTCCACCGCATCGAGGGCCCGACCGATGGCCTCGCGGTCCCCGAAGAGACGGACGAGCGGCGCGTCGGCCTCCTGCGAGAGCAGAGCGGCCCCGCCCACCGTGGCCTCGGGGCCGTGATCGCTTCCCATGGCGTCCAGTGCGAGCGTGGTCACGATCCCCATTGAAGCGCAAAAGCGCCGTGGCCGCTCGCCTGCAGCCACGGCGTCGCCCCCCCGAGATCCAGGATGCAGGCGCTAGCGCCAGGCGTACCGCGCGCCTGTCTGCACCTGCTGCAGCAGCCGGCAGAACTCCTTCTTCCTCCGATCGCTCCCTGCGCTGCCGCAGGCCAGCTCCTGGATGAGCGCGGGGCTCCAGGCTGCGGCGAAGGCGCTGCCCCGCAGGTGCTCGGCGGCACCAGCCACCGCGGCGGCGAAGGCGAAGTCGCGGGGTGCCGCCTCGAGCGAGGGGTGCACGTCGGCGGCGCCGAGCCGGTAGACCGTCTCCTTCGCCTTCTCCCCGCGGGGGGCCTTTGCGCGCACCCGCACCGTCACCGCATCCGGGTCGAGGCCGTCCCCGACGGGGACCACCTCGTAGAGAGCGGTCACGCTGTGCCCGCTGCCGATCTCACCGGCGTCGACGCGGTCGTTGCGGAAGTCACGATCGGCGATGTCCCGGTTCTCGTAGCCGATCAGCCGATAGGCACGCACTCGCCTCGGGTCGAACTTCACCTGCACCTTCACGTCCTTCGCTACCACCTCGAGGGTCCCGGCGACCTTCTCCACGAAGATGCGCTCGGCCTCGTCCACCGAGTCGACGTAGTAGTAGTTGCCGTTGCCCCGGTCGGCGAGCTGCTCCATGGTCTCGTCCTGGTAGTTGCCCTGACCGAATCCGACCGTGGTGAGGGTGACGCCCTCCTCGATCTGGGGCCGGTTCATCTTGAGCATGGTCTCCGAGTCGACCGGCCCCACGTTCGCATCGCCATCGGAGAGGACGATGATCCGAGCGACGGAGCCCGGGCCGAGGTTTCGGGCCGCCAGTTCGTAGGCGAGCTGCAGGCCCGAGGCCATCGCCGTGCTCCCCCCGGCGCCCAGCGAGTCGATGGCTCGGTGGATCCGCCAGGCACGGCTCACGTCGGTGGGCTCGAGTACCACGCCGGTGGAGCCGGCGTAGGTGACCAGCGCCACGGTATCGCCCTCCCGAAGGGAGCCCACCAGCCGGTGCAGCGCTTCCTTGGCGAGGGGGAGCTTGTCCGGATCCGACATGGAGCCGGAAACGTCGACCAGGAAGACGAGGTGAGCCCGCTTTCGCACCTGCGGCGGGACCTCGCGGGCCTTCAGACCGACGCGCAGGAGGAAGCGGGACCGGTCGAAGGGCGAGGGCGCAGCATCGAGGTGCACCGCGAAGAGCGCGCCATCCTCTGGCGGTGCATAGTCGTAGTCGAAGTAGTTGAGGAACTCCTCCACCCGCACGGAGCGGGGATCGGGCAGGCGCCCGCGGCGCAGGTCGCCGCGAAAGTGGGTGTAGCTCGCCGTATCCACGTCCACTGCGAAGGTGGAGAGGGCATCGGCTCGCGCGTCGGTGAAGCCGTTGATACCGTAGTCGGCGTAGCTGCTCGCCCGCTCTGGATCCGCGTCCGCAGGCAGCAGCGCGTCCGCGGCGCTCGCCTCGGGAAGCGCTTCCATCTCCTGCGGCAGCGGCGCGGGCGAGGGCGTGACGACGTTGGAGCGCTCCACGGTGCCGCCGAGCGCGTCGGCGCTCGCCCCGAAGAGCGGCTGCATCTTCTCGCTCGCCATGCACGCGCCGACGAGCAGCACGAGCAGCGAGACGGTGGTCCAAAGCAGGGCTTGGAGCGTGCGGGCCTTCGTTTTCTTCGCCATGGGGAACCTCCTTCTGCGGGGAGAGCGCACGAGGGGCGAAGAAGGTTCACACCGGCCCAAAAAAGTTCCGGGCAGGCCCCTTCCCGGGCCCTGCTCGGCCCCCGGTTGCACCCTCCGCGGCCGGTACGCACCCGCCACGGCCGCCTTTTGAAGGGGCCGCGCGGCTCGGGTACGATCCGGCTGTCCATTGTCCTGCTCGGGGGACCCTGCGATGAAGTTGCTCCTTCTGCTCTTCGTGGTCGTAGGTGGCATCGTGACCGCGGTCCGCGCTCGGCGCATGCGCCGTGTGCTCGAGGAGCCGGCCGCTGGCGCTGAGCGGTGCATCGCCTGTGGGGCATCCTCCGTGGTGACGGTGGGCCCGGGGCACTTTCGCTGCGAGGCGTGTGGCTACGAAGGCGGGCCAGGTCTGGCCAAGAAGCAAGCCCAAGCACGCCGCGAGGCGCTCCGACGGCTCCCACCGGACGAGCGGCGCCGCCGTGGCCTCGAGGGGCTGAAGGAGGCCCATCGGACGCTCATCGCCGCGCGGGGCACCCTCGCCGGCGTCGCAGTCCAACCCATCGACGAGTCGACGACGGAGATGGCGCGGGACCTCAACACGGATTCGATCGCAACGAGCCTCGTGCGCGTCGCCGGCGAGCTCGGCCGCGCCCGCGCCTGCCTCGAGGATGCGGCGGTGTGCCTCGATGCCGCGGTGGAGCTGCCCCCGTCCGCCGAGCCGGAGGACTACGGCGACGGACTTCCCTACGATCCCGCCGCGCTCGGGGAGGAGCTCGATGGGCTGCTGATGGTGACCGAGGAGGCCCTTGCGGGGGAGGGCGTGCCCTTCGAGCCGGCCAGGCGCTGAGCGACGGCCGCGGCGGCGCTTGCGGAGTGGGGCGTGCCTGTCATCCTAGGCAGGTGGCAACGGACCCTTGGGATCCCAAGCAGTATCACCGCTTCCGCCGGCGCCGGCGCCGGCCCTTCTTCGATCTGCTTCGCCTCGTTCACCGGCCCGCCCTCGGGTGCGGAGCGCGGCAGGTGCGCGCCATCGATCTCGGCTGTGGCACCGGCGAGCTGACCGCCGTCCTGCACCGCTTCCTCGGACCGGGCGCCGAGGTCGTGGGCATCGATGCGTCCCGCCGCATGCTCGAGGGGGCCAGGCGCCTCGAGCGCCCCGGCCTGCGATTCGAACTCGGAGATCTCGCAACCGACGTGGACTTCGGCGCGTGGGATCTCGTGTTCTCGAACGCCGCGCTCCACTGGATCGACGATCACCCGGCGTTCTTCGAGCGCCTCGTCGCGGCACTCCGGCCCGGTGCCCAACTCGCCGTGCAGATGCCGCGCAACGACGACCATCCCAGCCACGCGCTCGTGCGCGAGGTGGCCTCCACGCCGGCATGGCGCGAGCGCTTGCACGGCTTCGTGCGAAGGAGCCCGGTGCTCCCCGCGGAGGCCTATGCGCGGATCCTGAAGCAGGGGGGCTTCGTGCGGCCGAAGGTGCTCGAGCGCGTCTATCTCCATCCGCTCGCTTCGGTGGACGAGGTGATCGAATGGACCAAGGGCAGCACACTGACCCCCTACCTCGCGCGTCTCTCCGGACAGGATGCCGCCGCCTTCGTCGAGGCGTACCGGAGCCGGCTCCACGGAGTCCTCGGTACTCCCCGACCCTATCTCTATACCTTCCGGCGGCTCTTTCTGTGGGGTGTGAAGGGCCGGTAGGAGGCCGGTGCCGTGCCAGGCCGGGGCGCTCGGCGGCTCGGATGCGGTTCTGCGTGCGGGACGTGTCGGGACGGGCGACCTGCTTCGGCATCCCGCGGCGCGGTGTGCTAGAAGGAGTCACGGATTCGCACCGCTGGTTCTGACCCGACACGTCACGACCAGCGGGTCGGGGGAGTGCGCATGACGACCGACTTCATTTTCCTCCTCGTCCTGTTCGGCGCTGTCGCGATCGCATTCGCCGTGTTCCGTCCGGGACGCGGCCGGATCCGTGAGGTGCTCGACGAGCCGATCGACGCAAACACCTGCGTCGCCTGCGGAAGTCGCTTGCTCACCTTCCTGGGACCGGCCCACTACCGGTGCGACGCGTGCGGCTACGAGGGGGGACGTGGCCTGGCGCAGAAGCAGCTCGAGGCGCGGCGAGCGTCACTCAAAAGCCTGCCCCCAACCGAGCGCCGCAAGGCTGGGATCGAGGCGCTGCGCGAGGCGCACCGGATCTTGAGCGCCGCCTCGGGCAGCCTCACGACGCTCGGAACGGATCCGCTCGTGACACGTGGGGGCGCGCCCATTCGCGCCGACGATGTCGACGATCGCGTGGGGGATGTCTTGCACGTGGCCGGTGAGCTGGGCCGGGTGCGCACCTGCCTGGAGGACGCAGCCGTGTGCCTGGAGGCACAGATCGCGCTGCCGCCGCCCGCCCAGCCCGTCGACTCCGAAGCCGCGACGCTCCCCTACTCGGTGGCCGAGCTTGAGCGGGAGTTCGCCCAGCTCCTCGCGCTGGTCGAGGAGGCGCTCTCCGCCGAGAGGGTGCCCTTTCGCCCGGTGGCGCGATGAGAGCTTCGGCTCCGGCGGGATAGGCGAAAGACGCCGCGCGCCTACTTGCCGCTGGCACCGGCCGCTGCCGACTTCCCGCCGCTCGGGGCGGGTGCAGCGCCTCCGGCGGGCGCGCCCTGGGCGGGTTGGGCGGGAACGATGTCGAGGAGTTCCACGTCGAAGACGAGCATGCCCTGGGGGGCACCCGGCCGGCCCTTGTAGGCGAGCTTCTCGGGGATCCAGAAGCGGTACTTGCTGCCCGGGGTCATCAGCTGCACCCCTTCGGTCCATCCGGGAATCACCCGGTTGAGCTGGAAGCGCGCCGGCCGGCCGCGGGGAATCGAGGAGTCGAAGCTCTTCCCGTCGGTGGTCCAGCCCGTGTAGTGCACCACCACCGTGTCCTCGGGCTTCGGGTGCACGTCGCCCTTGCCCTCCTTCAGCACCTTGTAGGCGAGCCCGCTCGCGGTCCTCTTCGCATCCTTCGGCGGCCCGGCGACGTCGGGGGGCGCCTCGGGCGGCCGCAGCTCCTCCTTGATGTCGAGGAGCTCCACGTCGAAGACGAGCATGCCCTTGGGGGCACCGGGGCGGCCCTTGTAGGCGAGCTCCTCGGGGATCCACAGCCGCGCCTTCTCCCCTTCGACCATCAGCTGCAGGCCCTCGGTCCAGCCCGGGATCACGCGGTCGAGGGGGAACTGGGCCGGGCGGCCCCGCGTCACCGACGAGTCGAACATCTTTCCGTCGGTGGTCCAGCCGGTGTAGTGCACCTCGACCACGTCGTTGGGGCGCGGATGCGTCTTGCCCGTGCCTTTCTTCAGCACCTTGTAGGCGAGGCCGCTCTTCGTCTTCTTGGCGTCCTTTGGCGGACCGGCGACGTCCTCGGGCACCGGCGGCGGCTCGGCGGCGCGCTGGATCTCGAGCAGCTCGATGTCGAAGACGAGCATGCCCTGCGGCCGCCCGGGCACGCCCTTGTACGCCAGCTCTTCGGGGATCCAGAAGCGGTACTTGCTGCCCGGGGTCATCAGCTGCACCCCTTCGGTCCAGCCGGGGATCACCCGGTTGAGCGGGAAGGTGGCCGGCCGGCCACGCTTGTAGGAGTTGTCGAAGTTGTGCCCGTCGGTGGTCCACCCGCTGTAGTGCACCTTCACCGTGTCCTGGGCGCGGGGATGCTCGTCGCTCGTCCCCTCACGGAGGACCTTGTAGGCGAGACCGCTGTTGGTCCGCTTCGCATCGGGTGGGGGTGCAGCGACGTCCTCCGGTGCGGGGAGCGCGCCGGGGAGCTTCGGGGGCGGTACGTTCTTTTTCTCTGCCGTGGCGCTCGCCGTCTCGGGGCGCTTCGCCTCGCCGGCCTTCGTCTCCGCCGAGCCGGATGAGTCCTTCTCCTCCGAGGTCGCGTTGCCGTCTCCATTCTTCGGCGGGCAGCCGGCGGCGAGGAGCACCAGGGGCAGGGCGAGCAGGACGGCAGGCAAGGTTCTCATAGGCCGGCAAGGTGGCACGGGCCTGCCACGCAGGCAAGGCGTGCGGGCCCTCGAGCGCCCGGGGCCCCGCCGCCGCAGCCAGCCCGCCCCCGGGGACCGGCGTCCTGTGGCCTCCCAGGCGCGACGCCCCAGCGCCTCGCCGGCTCCCTGCTCACTGGAAGGTATCCCAGAAGTCGCACTTCTCGCTGCGCACGCCGGCGCCCGCAGCGATGGGATCCCCGAGCTCCAGGTAGGGGTCGCTCGCTGCGTCGTAGCGGGGCCAGGCGACGGGCGCGTCCCCAGCGTTGGGGTCTCCGTGGGTGGCGAGGGAGACCCAGTAGCCGCGCAGGGCGCTCTCGAGCGTCCGGTCCGCCTCGGTCGCCGGATAGCCGGCGCGGTCCAGGGCCTGGAAGAGGAGGTAGAGTTCGATGCCGTGGGAGGCGCCCAGAGCCGCCGTCGCCGGGCGCTGGTCCAGGACCTTGGTGTAGAAGTTCCGGTAGGCCGTCCCGCCCCCCTCGGCGAGCGCCCGTGCGTAGCGCCGGGTGGGGCAGGTGAACTGCAGGTCGGTGGTCAGCTGCACCAGGGCGTCGTGGGGAGTCGCATAGGCGCTGACCGGATAGTGAGCCAGCACCTCGCTGGCTCGGGTGCGGAAGGTCGACCGAACCATGTTCTCGTACTCCGCCGCGCCCAGGTTCTTGGGAATACCGAAGAGGGCGCTCGCCGTCTCGTCGGCGTTGGAGCCCAGGACGAAGGGGACCGTGGCGACCGCACCGGACTGGAAGGCGTCGACCGGCGCGATCGGCACGATTTCGTCCCCGATGGTGGGTCCGGCCTGCGGAATGCGGAGCCCGGTGGGACCCGAGGAGGGGAGGCCGGCCATCGCCGAGAGCAGGGTCGCGGCATCCAGGCCCTGCACGCAGTCCCTCCGGTCGGGGCCAGGCGGACAGCCGGCGGCGGAGAAGACCTGGTCGGTCCAGGCGCGCTGCTCCTCGCGGTTGCGACCACCGCAGCCGCCGCTCTGCGCCGCGGCGGCCCGGAAGAGGCCGGCGGCGGCCGGCGAGGCCACCAGCGCACACACGTCGCTGGCGCCGCCCGACTCCCCGAAGAGGAGCACCTTGTCAGGGGCGCCCCCGAAGGCAGCGATGTTCTCCTGCACCCAGGCGAGGGCAGCCAGCTGATCGCGCAGGCCGAGGTTCCCCGAGAGGCCCTCGGGGAAGAGGGGGTCCAAGGCGGCATCGACCGCGAAGCCGAAGATGTTCAGGCGGTATTGGAGCGTGACCACCACCGCCCCGCTGCGCCGGGCGAGTTCCTCGCCGTCGTAGAGGCGGACGCCGCCGACGATCTCCGAGGTCGAGCCGAACATGTTCCCACCGCCGTGGACGAAGACCAGCACCGGTGTGGTGCCGTCGGCGCCCTCCGGCGCCCACACGTTCAGGTACAGGCAGTCCTCCTCCCCCTCGGCGGCCTCGGAGGCGTCGTCGTACTGCGCGCAGGGCGGCGGCCAGGTGGTGGCTTCGTAGACGCCCTCGAAGCAGGCCGGCTCTGCGGGTGGGAGGAAGCGCCGCGCGCCGGTGGGCGGCGCCGCATAGGGCACCCCGAGCCAGCGGAGGACCCCGTCGATCCGCTCGCCGCGGACGGCGCCTTGTGCGACGATCCGAAGCTCCGCCGAGGCCGGAGAGGCTGGCGGGCAATCCGGATGGGGACCCCCGCCGTCCCCTGCATCGGCTCCAGCGTCTCCGCCTCCTCCGTCCGGGGCTGCCGGACCCGCCGGGCACGCGAGGAGTAGGCCTGCCGCGAGCGTGGCGAGGAGCGCCGCGCCGAGGCGACCGCCCGCCATGCCGCGCGGGGAAGCAGGGGGGCAGCGCCGGCGGGAGGGCGGTACCGCCGGCCCGCTTGCCGGCCTGCTCCGGCCCGACAGGGGCAGACTCCTCGAGGGGGTGCGGCGGCTGACCTGCATGCGCCGAGCCTAGGCCGGTCGTGGGTCCCAGTCCAGCTCGGCAGCGGGCCGCGTGGCCGGCTCCCGGCGCTCCCGGGATGCGCGCGAGCGCATGCGTGTCGGTGCTGCCGACGTCGGCTCCCGGCACGGGCGGGACGCGCCACCCGCAGCGCCTAGCCGTCCGGGTGCTGGACCCAGGGTCCGCTCCGCCGCTAGGTTCCGCCGCCATGGAGATGCACGAGCGCCTCATCTTCCTCATCGGCTCGCCGCGGTCGGGCACGACGCTGCTGCAGCGGATGCTGGGCTCCCACCGGGAGATCTTCACCCACCCAGAGCCCCACCTGATGACCCCGCTCGCGCACCTGGGCTACTACCGCACCGTCGAGAAGGCGCCCTACGATCACATCAACGCCGCCGAGGCCAACCGGGAGTACGTCTCCCACCTGCCCCGCGGCGAGGAGGACTACCTCGATGCGCTGCGGGCCTTCGGGGACGTGGTCTACGGGCGGATGCTCGAGCCCACCGGGCGGCGTTACTTCCTCGACAAGACGCCGGCCTACGGGCTCATCCTCGACTTTTTGGAGAAGCTCTACCCCCGGGCGAAGTACGTGGTGCTCTCCCGCCATCCGGTGGCGGTGCTCCACTCCTTCGCCCACTCCTTCTTCGACGGCCGCTACCGGGACGCCTGGGAGTTCAACCCCATCGTCGCCCGCTACGTACCGGCCATCGCCCGCTTCCTGCGGGAGAAGAAGGTCTCGATGGTACACGTGCGCTACGAGGATCTGGTGACCCGGCCGGAGGAGGAGCTCGGGCGCATCTTCGAGTACCTCGACCTGCCCATGCAGGCCGATGCAGTGGAGTACGGCAAACACGCGCACGTCAAGGGCAGCTTCGGCGACCCCATCACCGTGGAGAAGTACGACCGGCCCACCACCGAGAAGATGGAACGGTGGGCGGCGGATCTCGCCAGCCGCCCCGACGACCTGGCCTTCGTGCAGCGGGCCTTCGAGTCCCTCGACCCCGAGGATCTGGAGGTCTACGGCTATCCGGTGGACTCGCTCTTCGAGGCGGTGGGGCGTGCCGGCGGCAAGCCGACCCGGCTCTCGCCCTTCAACGGCTACCGGATGAAGCGAAAGGTGATGCTCGCCCTCAAGTCGCCGGTGCGCCGGAACACGCTGGGCTTCGGAACCGCCCTGCGCCGCATCCGCTACTACTGCGACGTCCTGCTGCGGGAGTAGTCGAAGCCCCTCGAGGCGTGGCGCCGGCCCCTACTCCGCGGACGTCTCCTCGGGCTCGGCGCCCTGCACGCCCCGCACGGTCTCATCGTGCCCAGGCGTCTCTGCGCGTTCGGCTGCCGCCGCGGGCTCCGCCGTCTCCTCGTGCCCAGGCATCTCTTCAGCCACGGCAGGCTCGTTCGCCGCGGCCGTCTCACCGGTCTCCTCCGGAGCGGCTGCTTCGGCCGCCCCCGCTGGCGCCGCCTCGGTTGCTGCCTCTGCTGCCGCCGAGCCCCCAGCCTCCTCCGGCTCCTTCGAAGCCTCGGGCTCCGGCGTGGCATACTCACCCGAGTTGAAGAAGCGCACGCACTTGCGCTGGAGGATGCCGATCTTCTCCGCCGTGGCCGCGCCCACCAGTGCGAAGCCGATCTCGTGGGGCAAGGGCCGCTCGACGATGGCCACCTCCCCCGCTTCGAGCCGGGCGCGCACCGCCGGGCCCACGACCATGCGCTGGATGCGCTTCTTGCGGTCCAGAAAGAAGAAGGTGTCGGCGCCCTCGGCCTCTCGCTCGGGATCCACCGTGTCTGCGTCGACGAGCGCGACCACCTTCGCCCGAATGGCCAGCTCCTGCTTGGCGCGCCGGCGGTTCTCCTGCCGCTCCCGCTCGAGGGCCTTCTGCCGCTCGCGCTCGGCCCGCTTCAACTCGGCGGCCTCGAGCTCCCGGGGATCGAGGCGCGCCTCCGCGGGCGCCGCCGCGCCGCCCGAGCCCTCGGCCTGCGACGCGGCGCCCGCCGCGTCCCCCTTCGTGCGCGTGCCAGGCCGGCGCCGCTTCCCCCGGCGCTTTGCCCTCGACGCCCGTTGAGCTTCCTCGGCGGCCTTCACCTCCGCTTCGGTGACCAGGCCCGCCTCCAGGAGCTTGTCCTTCAGAGTTCCGAGTCCCATGGTGAGAACCTACCCGGCGGCTCGGCGGCTGTGGAAGGCTCGCGCGCGCTCTCGTGCCGGCACCTGCTGCGGGCTGCGCAGGCGCCCTTGGCATCGCCGCCCGCCGAGGTGTACGACACGAGCCGACTGCGCACCCAAGAAGCCCTCGGAGGAGGACGCCATGGACGAGACCCAGCTCCCGATGATCCAACAGCTCTACGCCTCGATGGAGGAGAAGATCGGCATCGCGCGCCGCCGGCTTGGGCGCCCGCTCACCCTCGCCGAGAAGATCCTCGCCACCCACCTCGCCGACCCGGAAGGCCAGAGCTGGGAGCGGCGCAAGGCCACCGCCGTCCTGCTGCCGGATCGGGTGGCCATGCAGGATGCCACCGCGCAGATGGCGCTGTTGCAGTTCGCCCTCACCGGGCGGGAGAAGGTCGCCGTCCCCACCACGGTCCACTGCGACCACCTCATCCGCGCGTACCGGGGCGCCGACGAGGACCTGAAGGTGGCCACCACCGAGAACGCCGAGGTCTACAACTTCCTCAAGAGTGCCAGCCAGAAGTTCGGGATTGGGTTCTGGAAGCCCGGCGCCGGGATCATCCACCAGGTGGTCCTCGAGAACTACGCCTTCCCCGGCGGGCTGATGATCGGCACCGACAGCCACACGCCCAACGCCGGCGGCCTGGGCATGCTGGCCATCGGGGTGGGCGGCGCCGATGCGATGGAGGTGATGGCCGGCCTGCCCTGGCAGGTCCGGATGCCCGGCCTCATCGGCATCAAGCTCACCGGTGAGCTCCACGGCTGGGCCTCGCCCAAGGACGTCATCCTGAAGGTGATGGAGCACCTCACGGTGAAGGGCGGCACCGGCCACATCGTCGAGTACTTCGGCCCCGGCGCGCGCACCCTCTCCTGCACCGGCAAGGCGACCATCACCAACATGGGCGCCGAGCACGGCGCGACGACCTCCACCTTCCCCTACGACAGCCACATGGAGGCCTACCTGCGGGTGACCGAGCGGGGGGAGATCGCCGACCTGGCCAACCGCTACGCGAGGCACCTCGAGGCCGACCCGGAGGTCGAGGCGGAGCCGGAGAAGTTCTACGACCGGGTCATCGAGATCGACCTCTCCAGCCTGGAGCCGCACCTGGTCGGTCCGCACACCCCCGACCTGACGCACCCCATCGGTCGCATGGGCAAGGACGCGGAGGAGAATGGCTATCCCATCGAGATCAAGGCGGCGCTCATCGGCTCGTGCACCAACTCCTCCTACGAGGACATCACCCGCAGCGCCCACGTCGCGCGGCAGGCCAAGGAAAAGGGCCTGAAGGCGAAGACCAAGTTCATGGTCACGCCCGGCAGCGACCGCATCATGGCCACCATCGAGCGCGATGGCCTCATGCAGGATCTTCAGGCCATCGGCGCGGTGGTGCTGGCCAACGCCTGCGGGCCGTGCATCGGGCAGTGGAAGCGTGACGACGTGAAGGAAGGGGACGTCAACAGCATCGTCACCTCCTACAACCGCAACTTCCGCCGGCGGAACGACGGCATCTCCACCACCCTCTCCTTCATCGGCTCGCCGGAGCTGGTCACTGCGCTGGCGCTGGCCGGCCGCCTCGACTTCAACCCCATCACCGACGAGCTCGAGGCGCCGGACGGGACGAAGGTGAAGCTCTCGCCCCCCGAGGGTAAGGAGCTGCCCGAGAGCTTCGAGAAGGGGATGGCGGGCTACGTGCCGCCGCCGGCGGAGAGCAAGCACATCGAGCTCGAGGTGCGTCCCGACAGCGAGCGCCTCGCCCTCCTCGAGCCCTTCCCCCCGTGGGACGGCAAGGACTTCGAGAAGCTCCCGCTCCTCCTGAAGGCGAAGGGGAAGTGCACCACCGACCACATCAGTCCGGCCGGACCCTGGCTGAAGTACCGGGGCCACCTGGACAAGATCTCCGACAACATGTTCACCGGCGCGGTGAACGCCTTCACCGGAGAGACGGGCAAGGGCAAGAACCTGCTCACCGGGGAGACGGGCGTGCCCTTCCCGAAGATCGCCCGCGACTACAAGGCGAAGGGGGTCGGCTGGGTCGTGGTCGGCGACGAGAACTACGGCGAGGGCTCGAGCCGCGAGCATGCCGCGATGTCGCCGCGCTACCTGGGGTGTAAGGCGGTCCTCGTGCGCAGCTTCGCCCGCATCCACGAGACCAACCTGAAGAAGCAGGGCGTCCTCCCGCTCACCTTCGTCGATCCTGCCGACTACGATCGGGTGCAGGAGGACGACCGCGTCTCCATCACCCGCCTCGCCGAGCTGGCGCCGGGGTCCCGGGTGACGGTGACCCTGCACCACGCCGACGGTACCGAGGACAGCTTCGAGGCGCAGCACTCGCTGACCGCGCAGGAGATCGAATGGTTCAAGGCGGGCAGCGTCCTCAACTGGCTGCGGGCCCAGAACGAGGCGGCGGGGCAGGCCGCCAGCTGATGCGGGATTTCCCCTAGTTTTCAGTCCCTACGCGGCGCGGGACACTGCATGGATGGGCACGAACACACGGCTCGTCCTGTATGCCGCTTCCTCTGCGCTGCTCTTGTCCTGCGGCCTCATCGACCTCCCCGGGGAGGAGGACGGCGGAGGCGGGCAGCGGCCCGATGCGGCCGGGCAGGACGCGGGGAGCCGTGACGCGGGGGGCGCCGACGGCGGTGGGGCCGACGGAGGCGGGAGCGATGCCGGCGGCGTGGATGGAGGCGGCGCAGACGGCGGCGGCGGCACCGCCTGCACCTTCGACTTCGAGTGCAGCTACGGCGAGTGGTGCAAGGGCGGCTTCTGCCACCGTGACTCGGCTTCCGACGACTGCAGCACGCCTGCCGACTGTGGGCCGCGCTTTGCGGCCTGTGTCTCGGGGGTGTGCAGCCTCTGCGAGGTGGACGCGGACTGTGGCAGCGGCTTCTGCCTGAACTACCACTGCGTCGAGTGCACCGAGGATGCGCAGTGCCAGACGGGCATCTGCGGGGCGGACAAGCGCTGCAAGGAGTGCCGTCCCGAGACGGGCAACGGCTGTGAGGCCTATGCCGGCCGTCCCTTTTGCGTCGAGGGCTTGTGCAAGCAGTGCCAGCAGGACAGCGACTGTCCCACGGAGCTGCCGCGCTGCGGGTCGGAGGGCCTGTGCGTCGAGTGCACCGACGCGACGGCGGCGACCGATTGCCAGCCGCCGAACGATCGCTGTCACCTCGAGCGCTGCACGAGCTGCGCGAGCGACGACGATTGCCCCTATCCGACTCAGTCGAGCTGCGGGAACGCAGGCTGCATCCCCTGCTTCTCTGGATTCCAGTGCGGCGCGTGGACCGACTACGACTGCCTCGACCTCGGCGTGGACAAGGCCTGCTCCAAGGCCTGTGCCACGGCCGCCGACTGCGCGCCGGGGCACATCTGCAACGCCGCCGGTTTCTGCGCCCAGTGTGCGGTGGATGCCGACTGCCCCGCGGCCACGCCGGTCTGCGGCGCCGACAGCCTCTGTTACGCCTGCGACGCGACGCATCCCTGCCCCGAGGGGCGGGTGTGCAACACGGCCGAGGGCACCTGCGTGCAGTGCCGCACGCGCGCGGATTGTCCGGCGCACCGGCCCTACTGCCGGCAGGGGGCCTGCCTCGGCTGCCGGAACGACAGCGACTGCAGCGCCCATGCGGGGACCACCTGCCAGCCCGACGGGGCCTGCCGCTGACGTGCCCGTGGGCCCTCGTCTCGAGCGGTGCTAGGGGGCGCACGGTGGAGC
>CAYYHA010000045.1:19806-23000 GCA_964471535.1 uncultured Myxococcia bacterium
GTGGAGCTCTTTCGGCGCTGGCGGATCGAGGGGACGCCCGGCGGCGGGCCCCCGATCGCCGAGCGCCTCGCAGAGGCGGAGGCAGCGGGGCGCCCGCTCTCCTCGGTGGCGCTTCCCGAGGGGGCGGCCGAGGCGCCTGCGCCAGGCGCGAGCGTGGGGGCCGGCAGCAGGGCCGGTGCCCCCGAGGGGAGCCTGGGGGATGAGGGTGCAGGGAAGCGGGGCGCGGCCGAGCCGCTCGTTCTCGCCATCCTGCGGGTCCTGGAGGACGGGCGCGAGGCGGTGGGCCTCCATGCCCGGCTTGCGGCCGGGGCGGCGGCGGCGGAGCGGTGCCTCGACGCGGTGCTCGCCGGCGTGGCCGCGGCGCGTCCGCCCAAGCGGCGACTTTACGCCCTGGCCCGTTGGCTCGTGGAATGCGGTACCCACCCCGTCCCCGTGCGCTGTGGCCTGGGCCTCCTCGGCCTCGTGGGAGGCGCTCGGGAGCTGCCGCTGTTGGAGCGCTTCGCCCGCCACGAGGGGTTCACCCGCGTTGCCGTCGCAGCGCTCGCCCGCTTGGGCTACGACGACGAGGCGCGGCTGATGGCCCTCGCCCGGTCGCTCTCCGGCTGGGGCCGCATCGAGATCGTGGGCCGCCTGGCCTCTCGGCCGGCGCTCTCACCCGCCACCCGGCGATGGCTGCTCCTGGAGGGTTACAAGAACCGGGTCTTCGTCCCCGAGACCGCGGTCGCCTGTGCTCGCGCTGGCCGCCTCGCGGAGGCCTTGGCCGCGGCGCATCCGGACGAGGCGCTCCTCGATGCCGCTGCCGATCTTCTGGGTGCCGCCGCCGATGGCGGACCGGCCGAGGATTGGGACGACTACGAAGACGCCGAGCGTGCCCTTCAGCTCTGGCTTAGGGCCATCGAGACGCGGTCCCCGAAGCTGACTTGGGGGGAGAGCCTCCTGTGGATCGAGGCGCGACTCCAAGCAACCGGAAGCCCCCTTTTGCCCCAGGTCGAGGCGGCCCTGGCGCGCCCCGAGTGGCGCACCCTCGTGGAGGCGGCGCTCCGCCGCGAGGACGGCTACGCCTACCAGGCGGCATCCGAGATCGCTCGGCGCATCGGCTTCGACGCCTGGCCCATCCACTTCGCCCGCCTCGAGGCGGAGGACGCCCCCGTCCACTGGCGGCACGCATGCGAGACCTCGGATCCCGAGCGGATCCGCACCCTCGTCGCCCACGCCGAGGCGACCCTCCCCCTCGAGGCCATCGCCACCGGCCCAGGCGAGGCCCGGGGCATCGGCCCCGCATACGAGCCCCACCAAAAGCTCGACTGCGTCCTCGCCCTGCTGCCCGACCACCCCGGTCTGGGCTGGCCCCTCGTTCGCGCCGCGCTCCAGAGCCCGGTCATCGACCAGCGCCGCCGTGCCGCCGCCGTCCTCGACGCTTGGCCCCGCGGCGTCTGGCCTGTGGAGCCCGATGGGTAGCCTCCGCCGCAGCGCCGCAGCCGCAGCCGCCGGAGGGACTTTGACGCTAGCCTGGTCGGGTCGGGATAGTCCGAAAGCCAGTTCACGAAGCGCGGCTCGTACTCTAGGAGGCAGTCTGGTGGCTCTGAAGGGGTCGGTGAGCCGCTCTGACAGCAGGCCAGGTGGCAGCAGCGGCCAAAGGTGCGGCCAGCCTTGGGGCTAGCCAGCACGATCAGCCCGGATACTATCGCCCCGACGTGACCGGTGCATGTGCAGATGCACTGGGACCATCTGGACCTACCCGTCGCTTCTTCTACCGGGTGATTCTGTCATCTTTCCAGTTCTCGAATCCCTGGTTGTGCGCAGTCTCGAGTAGGGGCTTGAGCTTGTCTGTAAACGTACTTCTTAGCACGCTCGCAAGCTCTTCTTGCCGAATTGGATGTGGAACCAGATCCTTTCTTGGAACGCCGAGTGTCGCAATAAATGGTTCAACGACTTTCTCCCATTTCCTCATCCCGAGTTTTCCGGAGCGCGAGATGGAAGAGAGTGCTGCAGCTTGTACGTCTGCCAGTTTTGGAAGGAGGTGGTCCGGCGGGATCCTGTCTCCCTTGCTCGAGTTCACACTGGGCGTGCACGGAACAATGTTCCATACCTGGTCGTGTGCGATAAAGCTCCAGGGGATGAAGTGGTCCAGGGCGTAGCGTGACAAGCGGTCGCCCGTATAGAAGCAGATTCGCTGGAGGCCGCCTTCGAACGCGGTCTCCCAGTAGGTCTTGGCGTCGGCCAGCCGTCTTCGTTGATCTTCGGGGAAGAGCTTCGACGACAATCCGAGCGCGTGTGGGTTTCTCTTTTGTAGGTATTCGACCCAGTGGAACGCCGCCCACCCATAGAGCACACTGAGATGGCGGAAAAAGTAGCTGCGCCAGGTCGGATGGATCCGTAGTCCCGTGTCCAAAATTTTATAGGGAACCTGCCCTGTGCGGTAGGCCTCGCACGAAAATTCCTTGATGGCTTTGTTTTTCTTTGTGTCTGGCATGCCTGGCCGAAGTCGTGCGAATGGTGCGAGCCATCGGTAAGGCACCCAGCGCATGAGGTCTCGCGCCTCGATGTCTCGCTTTTCTTCGAGAAGGCCTTTGATTCTCCGTGCCAACCTGCTTGTTTTTCTTGGATCGCCGAGCAGGGATTTTGTGTCGACGTATTCGCGAATGGATTCGATGTAAATCCTTGTCTTGTCCTGGGATCCAAATGTGAGATTGAAGGTGCACAATGGGTACCAGGCGTGGGCCAGCATGTGTGCGGCAATGGAATCCCATTCGATCTCGATTTCGCCCTCGGGGTTGCCTGTGTCTTGGTGGGCAGCCTTGATGTGATCCAGCAATGAAAAAAAGAAAAGGAACTTGTAGGATGTTGTTGTGTTTCGGAAGGTAGCGGACAGGGTGGCGACATCGACGGTGGCGTCGTCGGGTGGGAACATGGTCTTTTGCGCCATGGGTTCATTTAGCTCCAGTGCGCAGGCGGATTTCAAGTCCACCCAGGATGTGTCCACGCCACTAGAGGGCCTGCGCTGCGGCGAACCCCTGCACCCGAGTGTGGAAGAGTCGGGTTGGGGAGGACGGTAGCGCGGCGGCAGCGAAGGGCACTACGGCTCCCGCTGCCTACCCACGACAGGCGACGAGCGTCAGCCAGCGGACGCCGGCGCGGTGGGCTCGGTCGTTGGAGGCGAAGCCCGCGCGGACAGTGAAGCCCGCGCGGTGGAG
>CAYYHA010000046.1:0-22823 GCA_964471535.1 uncultured Myxococcia bacterium
GGGGACGGGCGCGCCGCGCGCCTGGACGGCGGAGACGGCCGCCGATCTCCCCGAGGTGCCGCGGGAAGCCGCCGGTCCCGCCGAGGCTCCCGCCGCGAAGGCGCACACCGCCGAGACGCATGCCGCCGAGGCGGGCACGGCCGAGGAGGGCGGCGCCAAGAAGGCCCCGACGAAGAAGAGCGCAGCGAAGAAGCGCGCCGCGAAGAAGAGCGCAGCCAAGAAGACGGCATCTGCCGCCTCGAAGAAGAAGACGAAGAAGGCCTCGAAGAAGACGGCCAAGACGGCGGCGCGCCGCCGGCGACCCGCCGCCGAGACCTCCCCATCGGCGGTCGAGGCGGACAGGAGCGCCGAGGTGGCCGTCGCCGCCGACCCCTCCTAGCGCTGCCTCGACGCCCTCGCCCCCTACGCGCTCTGCCGGTAGGGGGGTGGGGCCTCGCTCTCGGCGAGGAGCTCTTCGGCGCTAAGCTCCGGCGCCGCCTTCTCGTGTTCCCACTCGAGGAGGCCCAGCGCCTCGTAGTGGGGTCGGATGCGGTCGGAGAGGAGATGGATGCGCTTGAGGTTCGGGATGAGACGCTTGAACATCATGCGCCGGAAGCGCTCCATGTACGGGCTCTGGAGCAGCGCCTCGTCCCAGGCGCGGCGGCTCATCACGTGTCCGTAGTACTCGTCGTAGAACTCGTGCGCGAGGAAGCGGTTGCGCATGAGCACCGCCACCTCGAAGGCCCAGTCCTCCCGCTCGCGGCGCTCCTTCTCGGGGAGCGCCTGGTAGTACTCGCGCAGCGCCACCACCCCGTAGTGCACGTGGCGCGCCTCGTCGGTGATCACGTAACGGAGGATCTGCCGGAGCAGCGGCTCCTCGGTGGATGCGCGCAGCGTGCCGAAGGCGCCGAGCGCCAGACCCTCGATCATGATCTGCATCCCCAGGAACTTCAGGTCCCAGCGACCGTCGGAGAGCAGGCCGTCGACGAGGACGTAGAGGTTGTCGTTGATGACGTAGCGCTTTTGCAGCTTCTCATCGAGGTAGGTGTGGAAGACCTCCACGTGCCGCCCCTCGTCGACGACCTGCGTGCTCCCGTAGAGCTTGCCGTCGAGCCAGCGGACGGCCTCCACCACCTGGCAGGCGGCAAAGAGCGCCGCCTGCTCCCCATGCAGGAACTGGGAGAGCATCCAGGCGAGGATGGCGTGGCGGTGGAGCTGTTTCTCTTTGAGCGGCAGCTTCCGGTAGGCGGGAAGGTCGGCGAGCGGCAGGAGGTGTTCGGGAAAGAGATCGCGCTCTGGGTGGTGCGGGTCGACGTCGATGCTCCAGTCGATGTCGGTGGTGGCGTTCCACTGGGAGCGCTTGGCGGCCTCGTAGAGGCGGTGCAGCTCGGGCTGGTCGTGCACGTAGTCGAGATCGAAGACGGCGCTGTGCGCCGCGGGGATCTCCACGTGACGGGTGCGGCCGCGCTGCTCGATGAGGCCCCGGTAGGCCGGTCCGAGCATGTTCACGAGGACCCGCACGTTCTTCGAGTGCTTCACGTCGGCGAAGAGATCGGCGTTGGCGCGGGCGTTCTCGATCATCTTCCAGAGTCGACTCATGGCACCTCCGGATCGCGAAGGAAGAGGAGGCGGGCGAGGGTGCGCGCATGGTCCGCCTCTCCGAAGAGCGGCTCCCGCGCCGGGCCGGCGGCCGCGGCGAGTAGGATGCCGCTGGCCACCTGCATCACCGCCGCGCGGACGGGCAGTCCCGGCCGCAGGGCGTCGCCTCCCACTCTGAGGGCGAAGGCCTCGATGGAATCGAGGATGGGCGTGACCTCCCGCAGGAGCAGCGCGTGCCCCGGGCCGTCCGCAGCGAGGAGCTCGCGTAGGAAGACGGGGGCGAGCGCCGGCTCTTCGGCGAGAAAGGCCTGGAAGCGATCGACGATGCGGTCGATGCGCTCGGCGAGGCTTCCCGGCGCCTGCATCGCCTCTTGGAGCGTGGCGCCCAGGCGCAGGAAGACGCGGTGGACCACCGCCTCGTAGAGCGCGTCCTTCGAGCCGAAGTGATAGAGGAGCGAGGAGCGGCGGATGCCCGCGTCCTCGGCGATGTCCGCGAGCCGCGCCCCCTCGCGCCCGTAGGTGGCGAAGTGGCGCTCGGCCGCCTCGAGGATGCGCTCGGTGGTCGCCACGTCGTGGGCGTCTCGTCTCGGCCGGGCCATATCTACTCGCAAGTCGATTTTTATCGACTCGCGAGTAGATTGGCAAGGGGATCCCACGCGCGGAGGAGACGGGCGTCTCTACGGCAGAGCGTCGAAGTCGCCCGGGCGCCCGCTCAACGCCGCAGCGCCTTCGGATCGCTCAGCAGCTCGAAGAAGGGCGCGTCGGTGCTCAAGATGAGTAGGTGGTTCTTGCCCACGGCCGTCTTCTGCGCCTCGAGGGTGCGCAGGAAGGCATAGAAGTCCGGATCCTGTCCGTAGGCCTCGGCGTAGATGCGCGTCGCCTCGGCGTCGGCTTCGCCCCGGATGCGCTCGGCATCGCGCAGGGCACCCGACTCGATGGTCTCGAGCTCCTTGACCATCTCGCCCCGCCTCTCCTCGGCGCGCCGGCGCCCCTGCGCCCGGAAGCGCGTGGCGATCTTCTTCAGCTCCTCGTTCATCTGCAGGTAGACCTGCCGCTCCACCTCGCCGGTGTAGTTGAACGCCTTGATGAGCACGTCGTCGATCTCGATGCCCAGCTTGGTGGTCTCGTTGTTGAGGACCCGGCGCGCGTTCTCGATGATGCGCTGGTTGACCACCGGCCGCCCGGCGAGGAGCTCCCCTTGGGGACCGGTCTTCAGCGGCGGCACCTGCTTGCCTAGCGTGAAGCTCACCGAGGGTCGGCCTTCGTGCTCGTCCTCCTCGTAGGCGGCAGTGATCTTCGCCTGCTCCTCGATGATCTTGTTGGAGCTTCGAACCACTTCGTAGAGGTTGAAGTTGGCGATCTCGTTCTTGACCGCGCTCTCCATGATCCCGTCGAGACGCCGGTGCGCGCGCTCCACTGTCTGTACGCTCATCAGGAACTGCTCCGCATCGGCGATGCGCCAGCGTGCCGTCACGTCGATGAGGATGGTCTTTCGATCCTTGGTGATGGTGCGGTGCCGTTCCCCGTCCCAGCGCAGGAGGCGCTTGTCGAAGCGGTGGACCTCCTGGACGAAGGGCGTCTTGAAGTGCAGGCCCGCCTCGTCGATGGGCCCGCCGATGGGCTTTCCAAACTCGGTGATGATCACCTGCTCCCACTCGTTCACCGTGTAGGCACTCTGGGAGAAGACGATGGCGCCGAGGACCAGCAAGATGCCGACGAAGGTTCCGATGCGCATCACTTGCCCTCCTTCTTCCGCGTCACCGTGCCACGGCGAAGGTCCAAGAGGGGGAGGGGAGTGCTCGCCGCCGAGCCGTCGGTGACCACGACCTCCTTCACCTTCGGCAGCAGCTCCTCTAGGGTCTCGAGGTACAGGCGGCGGCGGGTCACCTCCGGCGCCTTCCGGTACTCGGCGAGGATGCTCGTGAAGCGCTCCGCCTCGCCCTGGGCCACGTTCACCCGACGCTCGCGATAGCCCTCCGCCTCCGAAACGGTGCGTGCCGCCGTGCCCCGGGCCTTGTTCACTCGCTCTTCGTACTCGCGGCTCGCTTCCTCGAAGTAGCGCTGCGCGTCCTGCTCGGCCTTGTTCAGGTCGTGGAAGGAATCGATCACCTCGTTGGGCGGGTCCACGAAGAGCAGGTTCACCTCGACGATCTGCAGGCCCATGTCGAGTTCGTCGACCGTCCGCTGAATCGCCTCCTTGGCCGCCGCCTGGATCTCCGCCCGCTCCACCGTGAGCACCTGGATGCTGGCGCGGTCTCCGATGACCTCCCGCATCACCGACTGGCTGATGTCCCGCAGCGTCTTGATCGGCTCCTGCACGCGGAAGAGGTACTTCTCCGGCTCACTCCGCCGGTACTGCACGTCCCAACCCACCATCACGATGTTCAGATCGCCGGTGAGCATGGTGCTCTCGTACTCGTAGCCGCGGCGCACCGTCTTGGAACCGCCCGGTGCCTGCCGGCCGCCGCTTTGCACCGATCGGTACCCGAACTCCTCCACCTCCACGGTGGAGACGGGCACCTTGATCGCCTCCTCGATGCCCAGTGGCAGCTTGAAGTGGAGGCCGGGACCGAGGGTGCGCACGTGCCGGCCGAAGCGCAGCACCACCGCCTCCTCCTGCGGCTCGACGGTGAAGAACGAGGTCAAGAGGAGGGCGAGCACCGCCGCGATGCCCAGCGCCGTCGCGACGAGTTTTCCTCCCACATTGAACTCCGGGCCATCGGGGACCTTGACACGCATGGTCCGCCGACCCTGCGCACCCGAATCGGCGCCGTCAAGGGGTCGGTTTCCGCAGCCCCCAGACCGAGCCCGATTCTCTCCGACTCCGGGGCGTCCGGCGCCTGGCTACGGGCTGCCCCACGCGGCGCCTCGGTGTATCCTGCGCGCCCCATGCCCTCCAAGACGATCCTCATCGTCGATGACGAACGGCCCATCCTCTCGGCGCTCGGTCGCGTCGCGCGCCGCGCCGGGTACCCCTTCGAAGCCTTCGACGATGCCGATGCGGCCCTCGAGGCGGTGCAGGCGGGCCTAGAGCCCGTGGCGGCCATCGTCGACCACAACATGCCCGGAACCGACGGCCTGACCCTCGCCGAGCGCCTCCGGGCGCTTCGCCCCGGGCTGCGTATCCTCATGCTCTCCGGCGGCATCCCCGGCCGGGAGATCGTCGAAGCCCGCGCCCGAGGGCTACTTTGGTTCTATGCCGAGAAGCCGTGGGAGCTCGAATGGATGCGCCGGGTGCTGGTCGCCCTGGTGGAGGATGAAGCGCCCCCCCTGCCCTAGCGCGCTCCGCCGCCCCCGTCACCTCCGCGGCGCACCGGCCCTGAAACCAGCGGCTCTGCCACTGCGAAGAGGGCCACGGTGATTCGGCGGTACTACCAGTGGCTCCACGGGCGGTGGCCAGCGGGGCGGGTCGAGCCCCTTCCGGAGATCGATCCCGAAGGTCGGACCCGCGTGCCCGGTGTCTATGTGGTGGGCGATCTCACCGGCGTTCCCCTCCTGAAGTTCGCGATACAGACGGGCGCGCAGGCGGTGCACCGGGCGGCCGCCGAACGAGGGCTCCAAGCCGGGTCCCGCTCCCAGGAGACGGTGCCCCTCGTGATCCTCGGCGCCGGTGTCTCGGGCCTCTCGGCGGCCCTCGAGGCGCGGCGTCTCGGAATCGAAGCGCGCGTCTTCGAGGCGCGGCGCCCCCTGCACACCCTCCACGAATACCCAGCGGGCAAGCCGATCTTCGCCTATCCGAAGGAGATGGTGCCCGACGGTCCCCTCGAGGTGCACGACACGGTGAAGGAGGCGCTCATCGAGTCCCTCGAGGCGCGGACCCGGAGCGTTCCGGTGGACCCCGGCGACGCCGAGCGGGTGGAGCGCTCGGGAGAGGACCTCGTCGTTCACTTCGCCGACCGGCCACCGGTGCGTGCGCGCGCCGTCCTGGTCGCCCTGGGCCGCTCCGGCCACCACCGGCGCCTCGGTGTGCCCGGCGACGATCTCCCGAAGGTGCACCACCGCCTCTTCGACCCGAAGGATCACGCCGGCCGGCGGGTGGTGGTGGTGGGTGGCGGCGACTCCGCCCTCGAGGCCGCAGTCGCCCTCGCCGATGCGGGTGCCGAGGTGACCCTCGTGCACCGGCGCGACCGCTTCACCCGTCCGAAGGAGGAGAACCAGGCCACGCTGCAGGCGCGTGTCGAATCCGGTCGCATCGTGCTGCGGATGGGCCGGCGGGTCCGCGAGGTCGACGATGCCGGTGTGACCCTCGACGACGGCGAGTCCCTCCCCTGCGACGAGGTCTTCGCCCTCATCGGTCGCGAGCCCCCCCTCGCCTTCTTTCGCCGGTCGAGGCTCCCGGTCATCGGAGAGCGCACGCCGCGCTGGTGGCTCAGCCTGGCGCTCTTCGTCCTCTTCTGCGCCGCGCTCTACGACTGGAAATCGGGCGGCGTGCTCCACCGCCTCGCCCAGGAGGCGGGCCTCTTCCCCTTCTCCCTCGAGGCGCTCGCCGCCGGTGTGCCCAGCCAGAGCCTCGCCCGCGTGCTGCTGATCTCCGCCAGCTCGCCCTCGTTCTGGTACACGCTCGTCTACTCGGTGCTCGTGGTGGTCTTCGGGGTCCGGCGCATCCGCCGCCGCAAGACCCCCTACGTGACGGCCCAGACGATCACCCTGATGGCCGTGCAGGTGCTCCCCCTCTTCCTCCTGCCCGAGGTGATCCTCCCCTACCTCGATGCGAAGGGGCTGCTCCCCACCGGCCTCGCCGACGCCCTCTTCCCCCGCGTCGACTACGGGCACGGCCGGGAGTTCTGGCGGGCCTACGGTTTCGTGCTTGCCTGGCCGCTCTTCGTCTACAACGCGCTGACCGCCGAGCCGCTGGGCGCGTGGCTCGTCATCGGTGCCCTGCAGACCTTCGTCCTCATCCCTGCCGCCATCTACTTCTTTGGAAAGGGCGCCTACTGCGGCTGGGTCTGCTCCTGCGGCGCCCTCGCCGAGACCCTAGGCGATGCCCACCGGCACAAGATGCCCCACGGCCCTGGGACGAACCGCCTCAACATGGCCGGGCAGCTCATCCTCCTCGTCGCCTTCCTCCTCCTCGCCCTGCGCATCGTCGCCTGGGCCCTGCCCGAGAGCGGGCTCGACCGCTACGTCTTCACGGCGTTGAGCGGCGGACCGCTCTCCTACAAGTGGGTGGTGGACGTCTTCCTCGCCGGGGTCGTCGGCTACGGGGTCTACTTCTGGCTCTCCGGGCGGGTCTGGTGTCGTTTCTTCTGCCCGCTTGCCGCGCTGATGCACATCTACGCTCGCTTCTCGCGCTTTCGCATCTTCGCGCGCAAAGAGCGGTGCATCTCCTGCGGGGAGTGCACGCGCTACTGCCACCAGGGCATCGACGTGATGGCCTTTGCGAGCCGGGGCGAGGCGATGCAGGACCCCGAGTGCGTCCGGTGCAGCGCCTGCATCGCAGTCTGCCCCACCGGGGTGCTCGAGTTCGGTCGGGTCGACGGGCGCGGGGAGGCCCGTCGCGACCGCCTCCGCGCGAGTCCCCTGGCGGTGCTCTCCTCCGAGCCGGCCCCCTCCGATCCCGAGGGACACCTGCCGGGCCCGCATCCTTAAGGGGCCGCCTCGTTCGCCCAGGCGACGAAGTCCCGGCACATCTGTCCCCGCAGTCCCGGGCAGGCAGGCGGGTCGGCGGGCACCGAGACCCCTTCGACGAAGGGGAGGACCACGCTCGATGGCCGGCTCTTCCCGTGGCCGATGGTGTGTTCGGCGCCGGGGCCCAGCTCGGCGAGCGCAAAGCGCCACTCGGCCCGCGAGCCACCCGGCGTGTCGATGACGATGCGGATGCGGGACCCCGCCCGGAAGACGTGCGCGAACGCCTCGATGGGAACGCGCACCCGGACCCACTCCCCCGGAGTGAGCGGTGCGACGTCCTCGCGGCGATGGGTGTGCCGGGGGAAGAGTTCGGTGCTGTCGGGCGCGAGTGCCCGCCGGCTCGCGCGCAGCCATCCGCTCTGCACGTAGACCTCCTTCCCGTCGGGGCGCACCTCGGTCACCGTGACCTCGAGGTCGGCCTCGGTGGCGGTGCTCTTCAGCCAGAGGTCGGCGCTGCCCGGGCCCACCATCACCCGGTCACGCGCCAAGGGCGCACTCAAGAAGTGCACGGCGTGGCCGGGCCCGTCGTCCATCCAGGCCCATGCGGGCACGGGATCCCAGATGTCGGCGCCCGGCGCGAGGATCCCCCGGTCGCCCTCTGTGGGGTCGGGGCGGAACACCGAGGCCCCCTCGCCGGTGGGCTCGGTGGGCGCAAGCGAGCCGTCGGGCTGGAAGAACCAGCGCTCGTAGCTCTCGGCGGAGGGCGGCCAGCGGTCGAAGTGCCACTCGAAGACGGGCACCGGCGCGCCCACGGCATCGGCGCGCCCGCCGCTTTCGAAGGCGACGCGGTACCGGGGCTCGGCCTCCCATTCGGCCCGTGCCTGCTCGAAGTCGGTGCGGCCGGCGTAGCGGGACTCGGGGAGCGAGACGCCCACGCCGAAGATCTCCTGGGTGAGCACCGGCGTGATGCCCTCGAGCAGCGGATCGACGGGGACGAGTTCCCGGCGCACGTAGAAGTCGAGGAAGGTCTTCCACTCGGTGAGGATGAAGGGCGCATAGCCGTCGGGATGGACGCCGTTGTAGACGGTGAAGCGGGTGAAGGGGGCGCTCTCGAAGCGATCGAGCAGCGTGTGGAAGCCGGGGCCGGTCTGCTCGTCCTGCCAGGCGCTGGCGAAGAAGACGGGGACGGTGATCTGCCCGACGAAGTTCTCGGGATTGATGGGGTCGACGATCTCCGGCTCGTAGAAGGGGTGGTCGATGGCCACCTGCACCGTGTCCACCTTCTGGCCGTGGAGCAGCTGGTTCTCGGCACAGGTCAGATCGCCCGCCTCGACCCGCTCTCGCTCCCATCCGCGGCCATAGGGATCGGCACCGGCGAGCACCCGCTCTGCCCAAGTGAGCGCGAAGCCATCGTTGAGGATGCCCCCCGGCCGCAGGGTGCTCATGGTGCTTCCGATCACCGAGAGGGGGGCGATGGCGGCCAGTGAGGGCGGCTGTTCTGCGGCGACGAAGAGCTGCGAGATGCCCGGGTAGGACAGGCCCACCATGCCCACGCGATGGCCGAGCACCCACGGCTGGCGGGCGACCACCTCGATGACGTCGTAGCCATCGAGCCGTTGCAGCGTCTCGAAGAAGTCGTAGGCACCGCCGGAGCAGCCCGTCCCACGCATGTTGACCCCAACGGTCGCAAATCCTGTCAGGCCCCCGATGATGCCCGACGCGAAGTCGGGAGCGTTGCAGAGCACCGGATAGTCGTCGCAGAGGCCGGAGAGAGATGCATCGAGGGGCCGGCCAGGGCGGGAGGGAGAGTAGCCGGAGTAGTTGATGAGCGTTGGGTACGGCCCCTCTTCCACCGGCCCCGGAAGCGAGACGAAGACGGAGAGCTTCGTGCCGTCGCGGGTGGTGATGTATCCGAAGCCGGGCTCGAGCACCTGCGCCTCGTAGAAGCTGGGATCGGGCAAGCTCTCCTCTACGCTCATCACGTGCAGGCGGCCGGTGTGCTCCTCGGGCACGACGCCCTCGGTGACGACCACGTAGTCCCCAGGAAGGAGCCGGCGGAAGACGAGGCTCCCGAGTGCGTCGGCTTCGCCCCGTGCGACCTCCTGGCCGGTATCCGCGTCGAGCACGCGGAGCGTCCAACCCGGGTGGGCGTGGGTGACGTGGAGCTGTTCGACGCTCTCCCGAACATCGAAGCTCGCCGTCTCCAGCGGGCCGCAGGCGGCGAGCGCGGCGAGTACGAATGCTGCAAGTGCGAAAGGCGGAGTGAGCCGGGAGGAGGAAGTGGGGTGGTGGGCGAGGTGTGCGTGCATGGAATCCTCCAATCGGGGGAGCATACGCGGATTCCTCCGCGCGATGCACGGCCGCCCTTTGCCGTGGCGGGCCGCCCGGGGGCGCCGCGCCGCTATGCCGCAGGTGCCAGCGGACCCTTGCCACAGCCCGCGGCTTGCGCGAAGGCCGGGGCCCCGGTAGACCACCGCCGGCCCCGCGCCGCGATCAGCCGTCGTGGCGGCGGTTCCCATCCACCCCCGATGCGCGAGAGAGGTCGACCCGTGAGCTTGCCCCATCAGCACCTGGCCAGCGAGGATCTGCGCGTTCGAATCGACGGCGACGCCGTCTACGAGGCGCTCGAGACCCTGCGCGAGGAGGAGGCGGCGCGGCGCGCCGAGGAGGCGCGGCGGCTCGCCCGGGCGGAGGAGAAGGCGCGCCGGCAGGCGGAGAAGAAGCGAAAGAAGGGAAAGAAACGCAAGAAGCCGGCCCGACCGCCGCGGATTCCCCGCTACACGGCGCGCACCGCAGACCGCCACGAGCTCTACCAGCGCTCGGTACAGGCGCCGGAGGAGGACGTGAAGTTCTACCTCGAGGTCTACGACGCCCTCCGGGGCGGGCGGCCGCGCCACCTGCGTGAGGACTTCTGCGGCACCGCCTACCTGATGAGCCACTGGGTCCGGGTCGATCCCAGCTTCACCTGCGAGGGCTACGACATCGATGCAGCCACGCTCGCCTGGGGCGTCGAGCACAACTTCCTGCCCCTCGGCGAGGCGGCGCGCCGGGCGCTCCTGCGCCACCAGGACGTGCGCGAGCCCAGTGCGGAGCCCCCGGACATCCGCGTGGCGACCAACTTCTCCTGGCAGGTGTTCAAGACCCGGCGTGAACTGCTCGGCTACTTCCGATCCGTCTACGAGGACCTGCCCGCCGGCGCGCTCTTCGTGCTCGACATCCACGGGGGCCCCGAGGCGATGCAGGAGCAGGAGGAGATCACCGAGCACGACGACTTCGACTACGTCTGGGATCAGGACGTCTACTGGCCGGCCACCGGCGAGTACACCTGTCACATCCACTTCCGCTTCCCCGATGGCACGGCGCTCGAGCGCGCCTTCACCTACGAGTGGCGCCTGTGGGGGCTGCCGGAGGTCCTCGACGTGCTCCGCGACGCCGGCTTCGAGAAGCTGGAGACCTGGTGGGAGGGGACCGACGAGGACGGCGAGTCGGGAAACGGCATCTTCACGCCCGACGAGAAGGGTGAGAACTGCCTCTCCTGGATCACCTACATCGTGGCGCAGAAGCGGGGGTAGACCCGCGCCGCTGCCTGCGGGGCTGGCCGACGGCTGCCTGACTCGACGTGCCTCAACGTGTGCCGCTTGGGGTCGTGTCGGATCCTACCGCTCGACGCCAGCCGATGAGATAGGCATCGCCGTTTTGCCCGGCGACGAAGGGGCGCCAGCCCGCCTCTTCGAGGTCCACGACCAGGCGCACGAAGTCCGCGTGGACGCCCACGCGGATGCGGCGCGCCACCGGCCAGGCGGCGGGCAGCGTGAAGCGGTCCGCGTTCCACGTCGCGCCGAGCACGTCGATGACGGTACGTGGCGGCGCGGAGAGGGTCTCGAGCTTCACCCGGGCGCGTCCCCCGACGGGGATGCGCAGGCGCCAGCCGGCCTCGCCTGCGCCCCCGCCGCGAACGAAGCGCGGCGCCCCGAGGCGGTAGGGCCGCGCGCGGCGCGGCGCCGACCCGGCGAAGAGCCCCGCCGCGCCGGCGACGGCGCCGCGCAGGGGTCCCGGCAAGGGCACCGGGTCCAAGGTGCCTGCACCCGCGGCGACCACCGCGGCCTCTTCGAGGGTGGCCGCGAGCGCCGCCGCGGTCGCATCGAGCTTCGAGGCCTCGGGTGATTCTCGAGGCGGTCGGGCCGTTGCAGGCGCCGCCTGCCGCGTCGTGTCTGCCGCCTCTCGGCGCACCTCCTCGGTCGCGGAAGCGCTGGCCGCCTCCTGCGGCTCCGAACTCTGTGACAGGTCGGGTCGCGGGGCGAAGAGCCAGCGGGAGAGGGCGAGGGAGCCGCCGGCGAGAAGGGCGAGGAGCGCCATCCCGAGGAGGACGCGCTTCGGATCGATGGCTGCGAGGCGGCCCTCGTCACGGCGGATCCGCCGCGCGCGGGGGGTGCGCGCCCGGCGCCGCGGCACGACGGGCAGCTCTCCGCGCCGCGCGGTATCGAGAGCGAGGGCTCGGGGCGCCTCCTCCTCGGCGCCGCGGGGACGGGCGCGAGGATGGTCGAGCTCTGGTTCCACCGCGCACGATGGTACCAAGGGGCCCGACGGGCGTCAGGTTTCGCCCGTGGGGGTCGCGGGCCCACGCTCCCGGCCATGGCGAAAGTGCCCCACCACGTCCTGCTGCGCGAGGAAGCCCACCAGCTTCGTCGGGTCGTCTGGGTCGACCACCGGAAGGTAGGCGGTGTCCGCCGCCTCGAAGCGCCGCAGCGCCTCCTCGAGGTCCATCTCCGGGTGGGCCACCGCGCGCGGCGGCTCGGCGAGGTCGTGCGCCCGGACGAGGGTGAGCAGCTCGGGCTGCAGGAGCTGGTCGCGCACGTCGCGAAACTCGATGAGTCCGACGAAGCGCCCCTTGGCGTCCACCACCGGGAAGACGTCGTAGACCGATCCCTCGATGGCATCGAGGACCTCGCTCAAGGGCGCACCCTCGTCGATGGTGTCCACCGCACGGCGCATGAAGTCCGCCACCCGGGGACTCTCGTTGCCCGGCCCACCCTTCAAGGCCGGCAGCCCCAGGGCCCTCCTCAGCCGGCTCGCGATCTCCAGGAAGGTGGAGAGGTGCCCCTCCGCGGGGGGGCGGCGGAGGAGCCGTGCCACCTTCACCTCTCCGCTTCTCACCAGCGCCCACTTGATGAGCGGCGGCCCGGTCATCTCGAAGACGAAGACGGCGCCGAGGATGGCGGGTGTAACGGCGGCGGCGAGCTCTGGATGGCTGCTCCGAAGGCCCAGCGCCAGGCCGATGACGACTCCCGCCTGCGCCAGCATCCCCGGGCCCAGCCAGCGCACCTGCTCCCTCGGCCGGCCGGCGCGCCGCGCCGCGATCCCCGCACCGACCAGCTTCCCAGCGGCGCGCGCGAAGACATAGGCGACCGCCGCCAGGCCCGCGTCCGAGAGGTGATGGAGGTGGGCGCCTGCCGAGACGAAGAAGATCACGTAGATGGGCGCGAAGAAGGGCTCGAGGCCGGCCACCAGGCGGCGGCCCGCACCCGAGACGTTGGCGATGGTCAGGCCCAGGAAGAGGCTCGCGAGGAGGGGGGAGAAGCCGTAGCGGACCGGCAGGCTCAAGGCCAGGCCGAGGGCCAGCAGGGCCAGGAAGGTCTGCTCGGTCGAATCGTGGCTGCGGGCTTCGAGGTAGACGAGGACCACCCCGAGGCCGATCCCCAGCGCCAAGGCAGCCAGGACCTGTAGCCCCGTGAGGCCGAGGGCGGTGACGAGCGAGTCCACGTCGCTGCGCAGCAGCGTCAGCGCCAGCCCGAAGGCGACGATCACCAGCACGTCGTCGAAGGCCACGACGGCGCGCAAGGTCCGGGTGACCGGGCCGCTGCTCTCGTACTCCTTGATGACCAGGAGGGTGCTCGCGCTCGCCCCGGCCACCGAGAGGATGGCGAAGAGCGCCGCGGCCACCGGCCCCACGCCAGTGAGCCAGACCGCCGGAAAGACGAGAAGCGGCGGCAAGAGCGCTTGCGCCGCGGTGAGTCCGAAGAGCCCCTGGCGGGTCCGCCGCAGCTCGGGCAGGCTGACGTGGGATCCGATCTCGAAGAGCACCAGGCCCAGGGCCAGCTCGTCGATGAAGTGCAGCGGCTCGAGCAGCGCTGCGTCCACCACCTCGAAGCCGCCGGGGCCGACGAGGAGACCGGCGAGGAGGTAGCCAGAGACGTGGGGCAGGCGCACGAGATGGGCGAGGCGCCCCGCGAGGACGGCCACGAGGAGCAGGACGGCGCCACCAAGGAGTGCTCCACTCACTGCCCTTCACCGCCCTTCATGCCATCTCTCTCCCTGCCGGTGTGCCCGTCGCTCCAGGGCGCTCTCTCTTGGACCGTGCTCGAGGCGGGCCTCACCGGGCGCCTGGCACGGGCCGTGCGCCCCGCCCCTCCGCGCGGGCGGCCACCTGGGCGACCACCGAGAAGGAACGCCGGTGAATGGGACAGGGCCCGAGGCGGGCGAGCGCCTCGCGGTGGCGCCGGACGCCGTAGCCCTTGTGCTGGGCGAATCCGTATCCGGGGTAGAGCCGGTCCAGCCGCCGCATCTCTGCATCGCGGGCGGTCTTGGCGAGGATCGAGGCGGCGGCGATGGAGAGGCTGCGACGATCCCCGTGGACCAGCGGAGTTTCGGGGAGCCCACAGTGGAGGCGCCGTGCATCGACGAGGAGGTGCTCCGGCGGCGGGTCGAGCGCCTCCACCGCCCGCCGCATCGCCAGGAGCCCGGCCTGGTAGATGTTCAGGCGGTCGATCTCCTCCGGGCTCGCCCAACCGAGCGCGTGGGCCAGCGCGGCCTCTCGGATCACCCCCGCCAGGCGCTCCCGCGTCTTGGCATCGAGTCGCTTCGAGTCGTCGATCCCCGGATGGCGCCACCCCGGGGGAAGCACGACGGCGGCGGCGCACACCGGTCCGGCCAGCGGGCTCATGCCCGCCTCGTCGACGCCGGCCACCCGCAGAGGGGCCAGCGCCCGCTCGAAGCGGAGCAGGTGGCGCAGGCGCTGACCCTCGGCGCGGTTGGCCCGGCGGCGCCGGCGCACCGCCTCGAGGATGCGCCGGGCGCCGCGCCGGGGGTCTGCCTCGAGCGCGCGCTCGAGCGCCCGGGGCAGGGGACGACCCTCCTGCACGTGGCGCCGGTGGAGCGTCTCGAGCGGCGGGAGGTCGCGCATGCCCCCCTTCCTAGCACGCCGCCCGGCGGGCGAGAGCCCCTCTAGCTCTGCTCGCCTTCCTCGGCCGCCTCTTGCTCCTGCTTGGCGATCTCGGCGCGTACTTCGTCCATGTCCAGCTCGCGCAGCTGGCCGATGATCTCGTCGAGCGCCTCGGCGGGCAGCGCGCCGGCCTGGGCGAAGACCCCGATCTGCTCCTTGAACGCGACGAGGGTGGGGATGGAGCGGATGCCGAAGGCGGCGGCGATCTCCTGCTCCTCGTCGGTGTTCACCTTGCCGAAGACGATGTCCTCGTTGCGGTCGCTCGCTGCGTCGAAGACGGGTCCGAACGCCTTGCACGGCGCACACCACGGCGCCCAGAAGTCGATCAGGACGATCGCGTTGTCGCTCAAGGTCTTTTCCAGGTTCTCTTTGGTCACTTCGATGGTTGCCATGCAAGGCTCCTTGGAATGGGGTTCGGCCTACACCATGGCGCCGCGGAGGCCGATGCGCCAGGGGCGCTGGGACGGCATCAGGCATCCGGGGCGCCGTGGAACCGCAGGCGGGATGGGCCGCGGCCAAAAAATGGACCGTGTGCGGACCCCTCGTTACCGTCGACTTCGAGGGCGCAGGTAAGGCCCTCGAGCCGAGGAGGAACCATGGCCGACACAGTACAACGCCGTTTCTTTCGCCGCATCGCCGATGGTGGTGCGGTGCGTTTTCGCTACGTCGAGGGTGGGGGAGAAGTTGGAGGCTGGCTGCTCGACATTGGGGCCGGCGGCCTCGCCTTCGAGACGCACCGGCCCGTCGCGCCGGGCAGCCTCATCGAGGCGCGCGTTTCGCCGGCCGACGGCTCGGGACGCGATCTCGTCGCCGTCCTCGAGGTGCTGCGAAGCGACCGCCTCGAGGCGCGGCGCCACCGCGTCGCGGGGCGCTTCCACTGGCGCCTCTCCCGCGCCGCCTAGGGCCCCGCAGGCCCAGCACCGAGGCCCCCGAGGGATGGCCGCCCCGGGGCGGCCGGCCGTGCACCGCCCGGTGCGGCGGTCGCGGTGGGTCGCGGCGGCACACCGCAGGGCCCGCACCCGTGGCCGAGCGGCGGCGCGCTCCTCCCTCTACGGCCGCGGGCCGAGCGACGGCAGGGGATCGGCGGGCCGGGCGAGGAGGAAGCCCTGCAGCAGGGTGCAGTGGAGCGCCGTGACCGTCTCGAGCTCCTGGGGGCTCTCGATGCCCTCGGCGATCACCTCGATGCCCTCCGCGCGGCAGAAGTCCACGATGTGGCGCACGAGGCGGCGCGAGCGGCTGCTCTTCGCGGCCCGCCGGACCAGGCCCATGTCCAGCTTCACGTAGTCGGGCACCAGGCCGTCCAGGTGGGCGAGCCCCGCGTACCCGGCTCCGAAGTCGTCGAGGGCGATGCGAAAGCCCCGCCGCTTCAGCGCGCGGATCACCTTGCGCGTGTGCGGCAGATCGGTGATCGCCTCGCTCTCGGTGATCTCGAAGACGACGCGGCCGGGGCTGCCCTCGAACGCGGCCACCTGTCCGAGAAGGCCCGGGTCGTAGAGCTCTTGGGGGTGGAGGTTCACGAAGAGGAGGGCGCCTTCGGGCAGCTCGGACAATCGCTCGGCCACCCGCGTGCGGATGAGGCGACCGAGATCGTGGATGCGCCCTGCCCGCTCGGCGAGGCCGAAGAGCACGCCGGGGGTGGGGATCTCCCCGTGCTGCGGGCGGCACAGCGCCTCGTAGCCCACCGCGAGCCACCCCGTGGCCTCCACGATGGGCTGGAAGGCGAAGCCGATCCGCCCCGACTCGAGGGTCTCCTCGAGCGCCTGCAAGCCGATGAGTTCCTCCGGCGTGTCGGAGAGGGCCAGGTGGCGCAGCTCGGGCCCGTAGAGGGTGATCCGATTGCCGCCGCCCAGCTTCGACGCCCGCAGCGCGAGCGTGGCTCCATCGACGAGGTCCTTGCGCGTCATGCCGTCCTCGGGGACCGCCGCGACGCCGATGGAAACGGTGGTGTGGCCGAGGAGCGAGGCCTCCTCGCCCACCCGGCGGTTCAGGCGTTCGCACAGGCGCCGCGCGCCCTCCTTGTCGAGGCCGGGCAGGAGCAGCCCGAACTGGTCGGGCCCGTAGCGGGCGGTGATCCCGGGCCGGCCGATGCGCGTCGGCCCATCCCAGCCGCACGCCACCGAGCGGATGAGGTCGGCGAGATCGAGGAGGAGGCGGTTGCCCGCCGTGTGCCCCTCTCTGTCGTTGAACGTGCTGAAGCCGTCGATGTCCAAGAGGGCAAGGGCTGCCGGGCTGCCGGCGCGGCGACCTCGGACCACCTCCGTCTCGATGGCCTCCTGGAAGTGGGCGTGGTTGAGCAGGCCGGTCATCGGATCCCGGGAGGCCTGCATCTCGAGTGGCGCCTGATTCCCGGCCAGTTCGCGAAGCGGCGCCGTGCGGAGGAGGGTGGCCGAGAGCCGGTCGGTCAGATCCGCCGCCGAGAGGTCCGGCGTCAGCCAGTCGCGGGCCCCGAGCTGCATCCAGGCGGTGGCGGTCTCCGGGCTCGGGGCCTCACCCACCACCACCACCGCGGTGGTGGGAAGGCGCTGCAAGAGCGGGGCGACCTCCGCCTGGCTCTCCGCGCCGACCAGGGCCAGGGCGATGCTCGTGCGGCAGGCCGCCTTCTGGAGCGCCCCGTTCGCGGCGGCTTGGGGCAACAGGCCGATGCGCGCGAGCGCATCTCGAAGGCGGGGCTCGAAGGAGGCCGGAATGCGCAGGAGGAGTGCGGTCGGGTCCGTATCGTTCACATTCATGGAGGCCTACGGGTCTGCGGTCTTCCCCCCGGAGGCGTTGTCCCCATGGTAGCGCCTCGGCGCCTTCGATGCATCCTCGGCCCCCTGGGCCGGGCGCGACCGCTGGGACTGCCCGGAGACCTGTCGCCCGAGGCGCGTCCAACCGTCCGATGGGCCCCGGCCTGGCCGCGTGTAGAATGGGGTCTGTACCGTATGTTTCAGGACGACATCTGGGACGGCATGCGTAGGATGGAATCGCCCGAACTCATGTGCGCTGGGGTCAGCGGCGGCCGGTCACGCCCGGGGCTCACGGACGGGGAAGGCCGAGGGGGGCTCGGGCCCCGCCGGCGGCGAGGCGAGCGCGGGCAGGCGATGGTGGAGAGCGCCATCGTGCTGCCCATGTACGTCTTCCTCATGCTGGGCATCCTGCAACTCGGCCTGATGCACCAGGCCAAGGCGCTGACCAAGTACGCCGCCTACAAGGCGGTCCGCGCCGGTGCACTGAACAATGCGAGGGTCAAGGAGATGGAGCGGGCCGCCCTGGCGGTGCTCCTCCCGCTCACCTCCTGGCAGGTGGGGGGCGTCGAGAACATCGCGCCCGTCAATGGCTTCGGCGCCTACAGCGCCAAATGGGGGCGCTTCGCCCTCAACCGGATGCTCGAGCCGCCCTTCATGAAGGTGGCCAAGGTCGACATCTGCGGGCCGGTGAAGGGCGACCTTCCCAGTGGCGCCAAGGAGGTCGAGTTCGACGATCCGAAAGTGGCCTCGGGCAGCGGGTGGGAGCAGCACAACCGTACGAAGCTGCGGATACAGCTCACCTTCAACTACCGGATGCCCATCCCCTTCGCCAACGCGGTGATCCACGCCATGTGGCTGGGGCAGGAGGTCAGCTCGGCGCTGCGCCTGGGCAAGCGGGACCTGGCGCGCATCGCCGCGCACCGGGACTACGCAGCCTACATGGCGGCGGCACGCAAGGGGGACTATGTGATGCCCATTCGGGCGGAGTATTCGATGCGGATGCAGTCCAACATCTATGTGAACAAGGCGCCGATTCCCGACGAGAACAACTGCGTCATACCGTTCTCGAGGCGGTAGGAGCATGGCCGTGAGACGCTTCTTCGAGAGATCCATCCAGGAAGAGGACGCCCAGGCGATCGTGTTGGGTGCGCTGTCGATGTTCGTGCTGGCGCTGATGCTCATCATGAGCCTCAACGTCACCCAGGCGGTGCACGAGAAGATCCGCCTGCAGCAGAGCTCCGACGCGCTCGCATACTCCATGGCGGTGCAGGAGGCGCGGGCGCTGAACTACTTCGCCTATTCCAACCGCGCCATGGCGGCGACCTACGCGGCGCTGACCAGCGTCCATGCCTACTACGCCTCCATGATCGTCACCGGGGACATGCTCGCGGCAGCCCGGATCAACTTCTTCATCATCGCAGGCATCGAGTTTGCGCTCTGCTGTGCGTGCACGTGGTGTTCCTGCTTCTCGCACTGCATCCACGGCATTCAAGCGATCCGAATCGCGTTCAAGTTCGGGCGCGAGAAACGCAAGTACGAACGCCGGATCAAGTCGATGGAACAAAAGTTCAATCGCCTCGTGCAGGCGCTCGACTTCATGGTGGACAACATCCACGCGGCGCAGCTCGAGATGTGGGGCCAGACCGTGGCAGCGCTGATGTCGAGCCGGTCGAAGTTCGACGAAATCTGGAAGCAGAACGCGCCCCAGGCAAGCAACCTGGACTCTGCCATTGCGATGCTGAACGTCAACGAGTTCAACTGCGCCCTAGAAGGCATCGTGGCCCCCTGCGTGGGCGGCTCCCGGGAGGCGCGGCGCCCCAACCGCGGTAAGGTGATGACGGTGTCCAGCAACGCGACCCGTCCCCGCTGGGCCACGACGCGAAAGCCCGGATCGCCCTTTCCCATCCATCTGGGGCCGCGCTTCCTGGCCGATCTGATGAATCGCATCCAGGGCAACGGTGTTTCCCTTCCGCTCAACCACAAGGGCACGGCGAAGATCGTCGACCGCAAGAGCAGGAGCACCCTCGAGAGCAGCCGCAAGGGGGAAGAGGGAAGAGTGGTGGGCGCCGACGAGCACGGCATCCTCTTCTCCTACTGGAAACACGGCGTGGGCGTCTTCCCGTATTCGGCCGAGATCTACTCCGACAAGAACGGCGGCCGCCACAAGCCCCGGGGTGGCCACACCGGGCAGCACAAGAAGTTCGAGGGGGTGCAGGCGAAGAACCGCTGCGTGCTCAAGGGCAACTGCTTCATCAAGTTCCGAGCCCATCCGGATCGCGACGACGACTTCAACCAGCCGAAGGTCTATGCGTACCTGCAGCAGGATCTCTCGCTCACGCGAAAGGGCGACCGGCCGGGGGGGTGGAACCCCAACGACACGGGGACGATCAATCTGACCCACGGGGCGCAGGGCACCGGCTCGTTGACCTTCCGCCCGGGCATGGGGCGGGCCTTGAGCAAGGCCATGGTCTACTACCACCGCCTCGGCGAATGGCGGGAGCCTCCGAACCTCTTCAATCCCTACTGGCGCGCGAAGCTCCATCCGATGAAACGCGGTGAAGCCGCTCGGGCCCTCGCGCTGGCCCGGGAGACCGAGGCCATCGGGTTTACCGCGCTGCCCTTTTTCCCGGTGAACTGATGAGAGCGCTTCGAAGGATCCGAGACGAGCAGGGCGGGGCGATGGTCGAGACGGCCATCAGCATGATCATCATCGTGCCCGTGATCCTCTACTCGCTCTACTTGTACGATGCACTCTCCTACAAGCTGGACCTTCAGGAGGCGATCACCGGGGCGGCCTGGGATTTCACGACCCGCGACTACCAGGCGGAGAGCACCTCGGCGATTCAGGGGTCGGTACAGCGCAACAACCGTCTGACCTGGTGTGATCACACTTCGGCCTACGATTCCTACGATCGCAACTACGACTGTGAGAACGAGGGGCACCACAAAGCGGTGGCGGCCCATGCCTGTTGGCTGGGGGACGGTGCGAAGCAAGTCACCTGCTCCATCGACACCGGCTACGCCAACTACTACCTGCAGCCAGCGATCACCGGCTTCCATGGCCGCTTCACCCATGGAGGCTTCGTCACCTGCGATGCGCGCCTGTCGGTGGCGAACTACCTGGTGCCGCAGGAGTTCCTGCAGCAGTTCCACGGGGACCACAAACTCTTCGAGCGGGACCAGCTCTCCGGTTCGGTGCACGATGCCTCGGCCAGTGGCAACGTGCTGGTCCTCGAAGGGCAGCCCTTCGGTCTCCTCGTCGACACCTGGGCGCTCAACCGTGACGGGAACAATCCCTGGCAGATCTCGCCCGATCAGAAGCGCGGAGAGATCTACGACCGGGTCAACACCATCTATCAGCGTAACCTCGGCTATGTCACCACGGTTGCTGCGTCTGCAGACTTCTTCGCGACCGCGTACTCGAAGGACCTGCTGAACCCCGCCTTCCCCCTCCTCATGGGCGACAATCCGCTGACCCCGAACATCTCCATTCGAAAGGGTCTGCCCGGTGACCAGACCATCCGGCAGGAGGGGCGAAACGCGAAGTACTTCTCGTATCCGTGGAAGGATTGGGCCCGCGACCCGTACCTGCGCAGCAGCCAGGCTCGGGGCAACAACTACATGGGCAACAAGCGGCCCGAGGAGTTCTAGGCCGTGGGCGGTCGCCGTCGGATCCTGGTGGTCCTCGTCGCCGCGGGCGTGGTCGGGATCGCCCTGGGTGCGCTGCTCGGCAGCACCGACACCGAAGTCGGCGGCCTCGAGGTGGACACCGGTGCACTGCTGCGCCCGGTCGCCCAGACCGAAGCGCCGCCGCCCGAGCCGGCTCCACCCCCGGCGCTCGACGGACTACCGGTCTATCCCGGTGCGAAGCCCAACGCGCTCGGTGACTCGGTCGCGGCAGGCGGGGTACCCCTCTCGGTGGCATGGTTCGAGACGCCGGATCCCATCGAAGACGTGATGGCCTGGTACGAGAAGAAGCTGTCGGAGAACGACTACCTGGTGGTGGGACACGCCTTCTCCGGCGCCTCCGGCTACGTCGGCTATCGAGAGAGTGAGAACGGCGTGATGCACGTCGTCACGATGATCCGCCAGGGCGAGGGCACGATGGTGATCCCGTCGAAGGCCCGGACGGGGGATCTCCTACAGGTGGAGCAGCGCCTCCCCGAATGGCTTCCGGCGCCGGAGGGGGCGCAAGGGGCGATGATCGTGGAGGTCGGAGAGTCGGGCAGCCAGCAAGAATCGGTTTCGGCCTTCGTCGAGGGTGGCGACATCCTGGAGCTCATCGACTTCTATCGAAAGGCGCTGGGAGCCCGCGGCTGGCAGGTGGAGCGTTCGCGGCGTGAATCGCCCCTCGCGGGCCGCGTCGATGCCTCTCGGCCGGGGCAGCGGCTCAGCCTCTTCCTGTCGCGCCCTTCGGCCACCGACGCGACGGTACAGCTCTACGCAACCTTGGTCCGAACGACCTGAGCACAGAGGAGAACGGAGACGATGTGGACTTCTTTCCTAAGGATTCCGGCGATGCGGGTGCCCACGGCGCTTCGAGCGATCCTTCTCGGATCTGTGGTGGGCCTTGCGCTCTCGACGGCCACGCCGGCGCGCGCCGACAAGGCATGCGAGGCGGATTGCGAAGAAAGCACCGCCGAGTGCGAGCGCGTGTGTCGGGAGCATGCCGGCGAGGGCGCCGGCCGCTGCCTGCAAGCCTGCAAGGAGGTCGAGGCGGAATGCTTCAAAGAATGCAACGAGCCCGATACCTCCGACGAGTAGTGGACCTCGACGAAGAGTCGGGACAGGCGGCCGTGGAGTACGCCACGGTCACCGCCGCCATCCTGGGGATGACGGTGCTCTCCTGGCCCTTTCTGGTGGAGCTGCTCAACGGGCTCAACGTGTACTACCAGTCGATCTACTGGGTCCTCGAGTCACCGCTGCCCTAGGCCGCCGGTGGAGCGCCGTGTCCCGCACCGGCATCGCCCCGGCCTTCAGGGCGCGCAGGCTGGGCCGTGACCCAGCCAGCAGGCGCGCAGGTAGAGGGCGTGGGCGCGCTCGGGGTCCTTGGGTACACCACGGCCGCGCTCGTAGCGCTGGGCGAGGTAGTGACAGGCGCGGGCGTGGCGCGCCCGGCAGGCCACCTCGTAGGCCCTAGCCGCCGCCTCCTCGTTGCCGAGCCGAGCCTGGGTGACCCCCAGGTTGGTGCAGGCGGCGGGGAGCCCCGCCTCGCAGGCGCGCCGGAAAAGTTCGCCGGCGCGCAGCGGGTCTGCCGGGCCCCCGCGGCCGTAGAGGAGGAGGCGGCCCAGATTGGAGCATGCGGCCAGCAGGCCGGCCTCGCAGGCCTCGGCGTACAGCGCCCGTGCGCGCTTCGGCTCGACGGGCCGGCCCCGATCGCCGCGATCGTAGGCGAGTGCGAGGCGGTAGGCGGCTTCCGCGCTTCGGCCGCCCGCCGGCGCGGGCAGCAAGGCATCGCGCTGCCGCGCCCGGAGCGCGAGACCTCCGGCGAGGAGGAGCAGCGCGAGGACGAAGAGCAGGGCGACGATCTGAGGAAGTCGGTCCACGGTGGGGCCCCGAGCCTAGCAGGGAGCCGCCGCAGGTGCCCGCCGCGCCCCAGTGTGGGTGGCGCTGCTTCGAGCCTGGGGCCGGCTCCGCCCAGCGCCGCCTGGAGCACCGGCCCACCGACGCCCCGATCGAAAGTGCCCAGGGGCGGAATCGAACCACCGACACGGGGATTTTCAGTCCCCTGC
>CAYYHA010000047.1:0-6609 GCA_964471535.1 uncultured Myxococcia bacterium
CGCCCCAGCGCACGCGTGATGCGAGTATTGACACATACACTGAAGACGTGTCATGTATCATGACATCAATAACTTATTCGTGATACGGAGAAAGAACACAATGAGACACCGAAGCGCGTCCCGCCTCGCCCTCGCCACCCTCTACCTCGCCTCGGCTTGCGGCGCCCCCGAGCCCGAACCCCTAGAGGGCTTGGCGCCCACCTTCTAAGTCGACGGTAACGGCACCGTCGTAGAGGTCGGCGCCACCGTGAAGGCGGACGAGATCGATCGCGTGATGGCAGGCCGCATCTTCGCCGAAGGCGTCTCAACCTACGACGACGTCGTCTCGGAGCAGACCTTCGTGAACCACCTGGCGATCGAGTTCAACCCGAACGGACACGGCCCTCCCGGTGTCAACGACGTCCCCCACTTCGACGTGCATTTCTACGGCATCTCCATCGAAGCGCGAGGCTCGATCACCTGCGATGGACAGCCGGTACCCGATCCCGAGCGGGTGCCCGCGGGCTACGACGCCTCGGCGGTGGGCGCGCCGCCGTTCGGCAGCTGCGAGCCCGAGATGGGCGTGCATGCCGGCGACGAGGACAGCCTCGAAGGGAAGCTCGACGCCGAACTCATCCTCGGCTACGACCGCGGGTCGCTCGTCTTTATCGAGCCGATGATCCACGCATCACACTTCGAAGCGCGCGATACGATGACGCTCGAGATTCCTCGGCCGCAGGTCCTAGGCCGCGAGACCCTCTGGCCCTCCACCTTCACCTTGAGTTTCGATCAGGCGGCCGATGTCTTTACCTTCACGCTCGGCGACTTCGCCCCCATTCGCTAGGGCCCCGGAAACCCCGCGGGGCGCGCGCTCGGTGAGGGACAGGTGGGCGAAAAAAGGCCGCTGGATCCAGGAGACACACCATGCCCAAGCACAGCACCTCGAAGCGCCCCGCAGGGAAGAAGAGCCGTACCTCCCGCAAGACCTCCTCCCGATCCAAGGCGCGGAGCAAGGCAGCCGCGCGCAAGGGCTCGAGCGCCCGCGGGCGCGGTGCGCAGAAGGCGAAGCGCGCCTACCACTCGCCGCTTCGTGAACAGCAGATGGAGCAAACGCGGCAGCTCATCGTGGATGCCCTCATCGAACAGGTGTGGAAGGAGGGCGTCAGCGACTTCTCGGTCCCCAAGGTGGCGCGGCGCGCTGGGGTCTCCACACGCACCGTCTACCGCTACTTCCCCACCCGAGACGATCTGCTCGAGGCCATCTCGGAGGAGATGGTCCGGAGGGTGAAGGAGCCTGCGCCCCCCACCGACCCCGCCGAGTTGGCGGAGTTCATCCCGGTGCTCTACCGCTTCCTGGACGAGAACCGCGCCATGGTGGAGGCGGCGCTGCGCACACAGCTCGCCGGCGAGGTGCGCGACCGCATGCGCTCGCGCCGGCTCGCCCGCATGAAGGCGGCCCTCGGCGAGGAGCTCTCGCGTCTGGAGGAGAAGGAGGCACGGCAGCTCGTCGCGCTCCTTCGCGTCCTGGGGGGCTCGACGCTGTGGCGGGAGCTCACCACGACGATGGGCCTCTCCAACGACGAGGCCGCGGAGCTGATGCGCTGGGCCTACCAGGCTGTCCTCGACGCCATCGGGATCCGCCGCGGTGAGCCCCTTCCTGAGAAGATGCCCTGGACCACTGACACGAACGAGGACACTTCGGGACACGAATGAAGGAGACCACCGCACCGCAAGCGGAAGCCTACGAAGCCCCGGAGGAGCGAAGGGAGAGGGCCCCCAGGGAGCATGTGGCACCGACGCACGCACCTGCCGCGGGAGGCGGACCCGAGCCCCTGCGTCCACCGGGGCCCGGCTGCTGGACGCTCGACGTGACCCACGTGGACCGCCCGCTCTCGCGCTTCTTGCGCGCGCTCTTCGTCCCCGCCTTCGTCTCGGCGCAAGCACACGTCGCCGAGCGTTACGGGCTGCCCCTCGAGACCGTCGACCTGCGCTCGGTGGCCGACGGCTTCATGTATCTGCAGCCGGTCCCCTTGGGGGGTCCGCGGGGCGCCAAGCCCCCGCCAGCCTTCGTGCTGCGGCTCCTCTTCACGATGGTGCCGGCGCTGCGGAGGCGGCGGCGCGCCGCCGAGCGGACCTTTCGCGAGAAGATTTGGCGGGCCGACCTCGAGCGCTGGCGGGAGGAGACGCTGCCCGGCCTCTTGTCCCGCGGCACGGCCCTCTACGAGGAGCCCCTCGAGTCCTTCGGGGATGGCGCCCTTGCGGAGCACGTCGAACGCCTCGCGACCTTCGTTTCCGACGCCATCTGGGCACACATCGCCACCAACGGAATGACGATGATTCCCACCGGTGACTTCCTGGTCCACGTGCAGCGCTGGACGGGACGGCAAGCGGCAGACGCCCTGTTGGCGGTGCGAGGCGCCGAGGATGAGCAGGATCCCGCCCGCGCCCTCCGCGCTGTGCTCGCAGACCACCCCCAGCTCCTCGAGGGGGCGCCCGATGCGGTGCTCGCGCGCCTTCGCGCCCGTGACGACGCCGTCGGCGAGGCCGCCCGTGCCTGGCTCGCCTACGTGGAGCCGAGGCAGATCACGGTCAGCGATCTCCACCAACCCACCGGCGCCGAGCGGCCCGACCTCCTCGTGGCCGGACTCCGGGCGCCGCGCCCCGAGCGACCCTGTCCAGACGAAGTGGCGGCGGCGCTGCGAGAAGAGGTTCCCGAGGCACACCGCGCCACCTTCGACGCCCTCTTGGCCGAGGCCCGGGCCACGCACCTGGTGCGGGATCAGCGCAGCGTGATCCTAGATACGCTCACCTACGGCGTGTGCCGCCATTCGCTGCTCGCCTGCGGCAGGCGCCTTCGCGACCGCGGGCTGCTCGAGCGGGACGAGGACGCGATTCACTTGAGCCCGGAAGAACTCGTCAGGGCCCTTCGCGCCGGCGAAGTGCCCAGGCCCGAGGAAGTGCGGCGGCGTCGAGCCGGGCACCGGCGGAGCATCGACGAGATGCCGCGCTTCCTCGGGGGGGATGCCCTCGAGCTGCCTCCGCACGAACGCTTTCCCGGGGCACTCGGCCGCCTCCTCGCCGCCCTCGCCGCTTATGTAGCACACATGGAGGGTGAGCGACCGCCGGGCGCCGGCCCGAACGCCCCGGCCCCCTCGGCGAGCACGTCGGCGAGCACCGTCGAAGGGATCCCTGCCAGTGGAGGCGTACACGAAGGAAGGGCCTGCGTGGTCCTCGACCCCGAAGACCTCGGTCGCGTCGGGTCGGGGGACGTCTTGGTGGTGCGATCGACGCGGCCGTCCTACACCGGGGTGATGGCCCTCTCCGGCGCGGTGGTCACCGACCGGGGCGGCGCCCTTTCCCACGCGGCGATCGTGTCCCGGGAGCTGGGGATCCCCGCCGTCGTGGGCACGAAGGTGGCCACGCAACGGATCCGCGACGGCGCGCGGGTACGGGTGGACGGAAGCGCCGGCCGAGTGGAGCTCTTGTCATGAGTCGGACGCTCTCCTTCTCGCACCTCCTCACCCAGGGTGTCGTAAGCGCCGTCCTCGCCACGCTGGCACAGGCCGGCGTGCTCGAGGCGCTCCTCGAGGGTCCGGTCGAGGTGGAAGCATTCGCCCGGAAGCGGGCGCTCGACCCCGGCGCCCTCGCGCGGAGCCTGAGCGTACTCGCGGCCGCCGGTTACCTCGATGCCGCGGGCGGGCGGTACACCCTGGCGCCCGGAGTCGCCGAGGCGCTGGACGAAGGCCCCATGCCCCTCCGCTTCCTCCTGGAACTCCTTTGCTCCCTGCCCGAGCACCTGCAGAGCGGCCGGGCCTACAGCAGCAGCGATTCAGAGCGGCAGCGCATCTACCAGACGGTCACTCCGGCGCTGGCCAAGATGTGGGACGAGCCGGCAGCGGCACTCGCGCGCCGCTTGCCCCCCGCGCGACGCATCCTCGACGTCGGAGCAGGCGCCGGCCCCTGGTCGCTGGCCATGGCCAGAGCGGCGCCCGAGGAGACGGAGGTGACGGCGCTCGACCTCCCGCCGGTCCTCGAGGCCTTCCGCAGCGCCGCACAGGCGGACGGGGTGCGCCACCGCCTCGTGGCAGGTAGCTACCACGAGGTGGAACTCGACCCCACCTACGACCGGGTGATCCTCGCCAACGTGCTCCACCTCGAACGACCCGATCTGGCACAGAATCTCCTGACCCGCGCGAGTGGGTGGCTCGCACCCGGCGGAACCTTGGTGATCGTGGACGCCTTCCCCTTTCCCGAGGCCGAGCTCCACCTTTGCACCTATGCGCTGCACCTGGGCCTGCGGATTCAGGGCGGCGAGGTGCACGCGGAGGGCACCTTGCGAGCCTGGTGCGAGGCGGCGGGTCTCGAGACCACTCCGCTGCTCCATCTCCCAGGAGAGATGCCCCTCGGCGCGCTGGTGGCGAGGCGCCCGTGATCCCCCTCGAAGAGGCCCACTCGGCGCAGCGCTACGGAGGGAAGGCCGCGGGCCTCGCGGCGCTCCTCGCCAGGGGGCTTCCGGTGCCTCCCGGGTACGCGCTCTCCCCCGAGGACCTGGAGCAGCTGGCAGCGGGCGAGGGCGCCGCCGAGGCCTGGCGCCGTGCCGTTTCGCTCGGAGAGGCGGTCGCGGTGCGGAGCTCCGCGCTGGCGGAGGATGGATCGGCGCACAGCTTCGCGGGACAGCATCTGACGGTGCTTGGGGTGTCGAGCCAGGCGGCCCTGGTGGAGGCGGCGGCACGCGTGCGGGCGAGCGCCGCTGCCTCCGCGGCCTACCGGGCCAAGCGAGGCCTCGCGGAGAGCCCCATGGCGGCGGTGGTGCAGCGCCTGATAGACCCGGTGTCGAGCGGGGTACTCTTCACCTGCGATCCCATCGACGGAAGGGATGAGATCGTCGTCGAAGGGAGCTACGGGCTCGGTGAGGCGGTGGTTCATGGACTCGTGACCCCAGACGTCGTTCGGATCGCGCGCACCGGCGCGGTGCTCGAGCGCCGTCTCGGGGAGAAGGATCTCGAAGTGGTGCGCGTCGGCGCCAAGCTCGAAGAGCGACCGGTCGAGGCCGCCCGCCAGGCCGTCTTTTGCCTCTCCGATCCCCTCATCGAAGCGCTCCTCTCCTGCGTGGCCCCCTGCGAGGCCGCGGCGGGGGGTCCGGCGGACGTGGAGTGGGCGTGGGAGGCGGGCCACCTGTGGATCCTGCAGTGCCGGCCGGTGACGACCCGCCGCGCGTAGCGAGGCCCGATGCTCGGTTCCTTGGGGTCACCGCAGGCACGTGGACACGGCCCGAACGAGCGAGGCCTGCTGCTCGATCCAGATCGCACCCCCGAAAGCGAGACCCGATCCGACAGGAGCGCGCCTAGGGAACGACCTCGAGGTAGACGGAGGTTTCGGCGGCGGTGAGCGATGTCTCCGACCACAGCGCCTGCACGGTGCCGTCCCCGCCCACATGGAGATCGATGTGGTTGGGCGGATCGATCCAGGGTGGGGCGAGGTCCACCGGGGCGGCGAGCCCGCCTGCGGGATCGTAGCGGGCGCTCTTTACGACGTAGGGGCCGGTGAAGACCTGCTCCGAGCTGAACTCGGCGTAGACGACCACCGCCTTGCCGTCCGGCGTCGCGGCGAGCGCGATGCCGGCGCCGCCCGCCGATGCGGTCACGGGGTAGCCCTTCCACTGCCCCGATTCGAAGGCGTAGAGCACGAGTGCCTGTTCCGAGCCCTGCGAATCGGAGACGAGGACGAGGACCTGTCCACCGCCGAGGATCACGACCTCCACGATCCCAAGATCGCTGCCGGTCCCGATGAGCTGGTCGCCGCTCCAAGCGCCCCCCTCCAGCAGGGTCGCATGGAGATCCGTCCCGCCGGAGACCCAGACGATGGCGCCCCGGCCGGCATCGTCGATGGCGACGCTGCGCCGGTCGATGGCGCCAAAATCGACGTCGGGCGTCGTCGCCGGCTCCCAGCCGCGGCCCGGATCGTAGAGCGCCGCCTTCAGCTGCCCGTCCTCGTCCCAGGCAGCGAGGCCCCGTCCGCCTGCCGTACCCGCGAAGACGGCCCCATGGGCGTAGTGCTTGACGTCGGGCGGCATGTCCGGGGGATCGAGCTGCACGGGGCTGCCCCATCCGGATCCTGCACGTTCGAGGGCCCACACATCGGTGCCCTTGTCCCACACGAGCATTGCCTGGCCGCTTGCGCTCACGTTCAGGTCGAAGGCCGAGGAGACCTCCGGCCCCTCGGCGACCGTCTTGGTCGCATCCCACGATCCCGCCGCCGGATCGAAGCGCCGCTCGAGGATGCGGTCGGCTTGTGCGTCCACGACCTCGCCCCAGAGCCACCACACCTGCCCGTCGGTGGAGGCGCCGAAGCGGCCCAAGGCGCCCAGGGCGCGGCTGCCCACCTCGAGGACGCCATCGTCCTGAGCGCGCCGATCGGGGAGGATGCGCGCGAAGGCCACCTTTGTCCCATCGCCCGCGAGGCCTGCGACGAAGACGGTCCCCGCCGGCTCGCGCACCGAGGTGAAGAACTGGAAGGCATGGCCCACGAGGCCTGACCCCCGTCCTCGTGGGCCATGCCTTCGAGTTCTTCACCTCGGTGCCCGAGCCGCCGGGGACCTTGGCCGAACCTGCGTAAAACTCCGCCACGTCG
>CAYYHA010000047.1:6619-10717 GCA_964471535.1 uncultured Myxococcia bacterium
GCCTCGTTCGATCGTTTGGCCCCCATCCTCCACGCTGCCGCCGTCCGGCGTGTCGTCGGGCTTTGGCGTCGCCGGGCAGCCGGAGAGCCCGGCGACGAGGAGCAGCGAGCCGAAGCACGCACAAAAGGCCATCGATCGGCGGAGCAGGACGTCACGATCGAGTCGCATGGCAGATCTCCTCCCGGTTGGCCTGCAGCAGAAAGCCTAGAAGCCTCGCGGCGAGGGCACCGCCCTGCACTCGGTCGCACCTAGGGACCGCAGGCGGCGGCAGTCTACACCGGCGGTGGGCTCGGCGACCAGACCGGCGCGCGGAGGCCAAGCCCCACGGCCTTGCACGCAAGAAGGTGTGAAGGGAGGAGCATCGGCTCAGTGAAGGGGCGCGCCCCCTCCGGGGGTGGGGCCGACGAGGCGCAGCCGGATCTCGGCGAAGACCTCGACGAGCCGCTCGAGGCGGAGGCTGGGATCGCGCTCCTCGAGCAGTGCCTGCTGCACGTGGGTATCGGCGACGAGCCGGCTTGCCAACTCGTGACAGAGGCGGACGGGATCGCTCGAGCGGCGGAAGAGCGACGCCACCGGGGGCCCGATCTCGGGGACGACGCGGGCGATCTCGAGCACGAGGGCGCGCAGGGTCTCCACTGCCGCCCTGTCCACGGGGGACGGTAGGTCGGGCAGCGACTCGACGCGCGCGAGGCGGAACGCCTCGGAGCGGCCCTGGTGTTCCTCGGCGATGCGCACCCGCTCGACCCCCCGCAGCACGATGTTCCACCGGCCGTCGGCGAGTCGCTCTGCCTTGACCAGCCGCCCCGCGGTGAGCACCCCGTGGACCGGGGGCCGGCCGTGGTACTGGGCCGCGTAGCCGGGCTTTAGGAGAACGACCCCAATGTGCCTGTGGTGGGCCAGGGCGAAGTCCATCATCTCGCGGTACCGGGGCTCGAAGACATGGAGCGGCAGCGCCACACGGGGGAAGAAGACGACCTCCGGCAGAGGAAAGAGGGGCAGCGCCGCGAGCACCTCTGCGGAAAGACACAGGTCATCGTCCTTTTCACCCTCGTGCATGGGAAGGAGCTTGCGCCGGTCGCGCCGCCGCGCCAACCCCGGCTAGGCCCGCAGTGCCTCGAGCGCCGCCTCCGCCTCGCGCCGCACCCGCGCCCGCAGCGTCTCGGGCTCGATCACGACCGCCTCTCCTCCGAAGGAGAGGACCCAGGCGGCGATCCAGCCCTCGGACCAGCCATCGAAACGCACGCGGGCCCGACCGTCCTCGAGGAGGGTGACCCGCTCCCCGAAGCGCTCGGCCACCCACCTCGCCTTCGCCGCGCTCACCTCTACCACCGCTGGGGCGCCCACACCGCTGCGCACGGACCCGGCGCCAGGACGCACCTGCCCGAGGTCGAAGCCCTCGGGGATCTCGTAGGCGCCCGGCGGCCCCACCGGCTCGACCCGCCGGATGCGGTCGAGGCGAAAGAGCTTGTGGTCGGAGGCTGCTTCGCCTGCGGACGCCTCCTCCCTCTCGCCCTCCGTCGCCGCGGCGCCGCCGGACGGCTCCTCGCCCGCAACGAGGTACCAGTACCCCTCGTGGTGCAGCACCGCATAGGGCCGCACGGTGCGAGGGCCAAAGGCGTCGCTGCGGCGCGAGTAGTATTCCATCCGAACCCTCCGGCGTTGGGAGAGCGCCTGCCGGAGGACGCTCTGCACCTCGCGGGAGGGCGGCGCCGTCGGCGCGAGGACCACCCGCTCCGAGAGGCGCCGATAGCGCTCCCGCTCCACCGGCGTCATGGCTGCCTCGAGCTTCTCCATCACGGTCCCGAGCAGTGCCTCCCACGCCTCGTCCCCGCCCTCGGAGAGCATCCGCGCGCCCAGGGCGAGCGCCATGGCCTCGTCGTGGGTGAGCCGTGGCGGGCGTACGAGGTTCTGGGCGAGCTCGACGTGGACGCGGTCGCCCTCCACGTAGACGTCGAGGTAGTCGGCGGGGGAGAAGGGTGGCTTGCCGAGGAGCAGGAGCTGGTCGAGCGCCCCTTGCAGCTCCGATGCCTCGATCCCCAGCTTCGCGCACAGCTCGGAGACCGGCATGCCCTCCTTGCGGCGGGCCACCGCAGGGATGAGGAGCAGCCAGCGTCTGAACCACTCGTCCGACGCCTTCATCGGTGTGCCTCCACGACCCGTGACAGTCTGTGACACAGCTCCTCTCGGAGCTCCGCCGGCTCGAGGACGATGGCATCGCCCTTCAGAGAGAGCAGGTGGGACAAGAGCGCGTCGAGGTGACGCGCCTCTACGCGCACCCGCGCTGCGCCCCCGTCCTCCGGCTCGACCTCGGCCCGGTCTCCGAAGAGCGCCTTGGCACCGAAGGCGAGGTGCGGCGAGAGGCGTAGGGTCACCGCGACCGGCGGCTCGATGGGGAACTCCCAGGGGCGCAAGCTGGCGAGCGCCCGCAGGTCCAAGTCCTCGGGTGGCTGGAAATCGGGCGTGCCGGGGCGTTCCGAGTTGACGGTGACCGATTGGATGCGATCGAGGTGGAAGGTGCGTTCCGCCTGCCGGAGGTGGCAGTACCCGTAGAGGCACCACACACCCTCTCGGGTGAACAGGCCATACGGATCCACCTCTCGCGTCTCGGTCTGGTCCCGAAACATGGCGTGGTAGACGAGGGTGACGCGCTTCCCCCGGCGGATCGCGTCCCAGAGGGCGGAGGAGATCTGCCCGCGTTTGTCACCCATTCCGTGCCCTGGACGTACGGCGAGCTGCCGGGCGAAGGGTGCGGGGGTGGTGCCGCTCTCCTCGGCGGCGAAGCGGATCTTCTCCAGGGCCCGCTCCACCTCCACTGCCCAAGGGAAGCCCTCCATCGCGTGCGCGGCGGTGCTGGCCACGTAGAGCACCGCCAGTTCCTCGGGCTCGAGCTTCAGTTGCGGGAGGAAGTAGAGGTCACGGTCGACGAGGTATCCTCCCTCGTCATCCTCGGTGGGCTCGCGGTACTCGAGGGGGATTCCCAGCTCGAGGAGCGCCGCCTTGTCCCGGCTGAACTTTCGCTCCGCGGCTTCGCGGCTCACCTTCGCATAGTCGTCGAAGGCGTCACGGATCTCCTCGAAGGGCATTGGCCGCTTGGCATCGAGGAGGAGCGTCACCAGACCGAACAAACGCTCGGTGCGTTCCATGGCCCCTGCCCTACCACGGGCGCCCTAGCATGTCGAAGCCGGTCTGGCCGAAGGGCGCCGGCGCCCGGCGACGGGGGCGGCTGCCTTCTCCAAAGCGCGCGCACAGAGCGCATCGTGGGGCAGGCGCCGTCTCGACAGCATGCGCCGCGCACCCTCGAAGCGGTGCAGATCGTACCCGTGCCACAGACGGCCATCGGGACCGCGCCGCCCCTTCGCCGTGCCCTGGCAGCGCACCGCGATGCCGCGGAGGCGACGGTCGAAAGGGCCGCCCGCCGCATGGATGTGCCCGTGGAGGAGCAGGGTGAACCCGCCTGCCGCCGCCGCTTCGATGAGCGCCTGGCCCTCTCGGAGCCCTTCGGGGAGGATGCGCCCGTAGCGAGGCACGTAGCCGGCGGGCGCCGGCCACGGGTGGTGGTGGATGGCGAGGATGCGATGGCAGATCTCCCGCCTCGGACGCCGCGCGATGGCCTCGAGATCGGCCGGCGTCACCAGCCCTTCCACTCGGTGATGGGGTGAGGCGGTCACCAGGCCCACCAGCTCGACGGGGCCGAAGCGCTTTCGCACCGGGCGGCCCGGCGCCAGCGGCCCATTGACGGGAGCGAAGAAGTCGAGGAAGCGCGTCAGCGCCCGCCGGCGTGAGGCGGGGGTCGACGGATCGCTGGGGTGACCCGCTACGTCATGGTTTCCAGGCAGCACCGTGACGCGGCGGGAAGACCACAGCCCCCGCGCCACCAGTACCGACTTGAGCGCCTCGAGGTGGGCGCGCCCAGGTCGCTCCACGAGGTCGCCAGTGAGGACCACGTGGTCGGCGCCGCGCGCGAGCGCATCGGCAAGGAGGCCATCCAAGCAGGCTCGGGTCTCGGGCGCCTCGGCCCGCAGGTGTGGATCGGAGAGGTGGCAGAGTCGAAACATCTCCCGCTTCCCTATCAGACCAGCGGCTGCGCCCGCACGCCGG
>CAYYHA010000047.1:10817-22661 GCA_964471535.1 uncultured Myxococcia bacterium
CGCCGGCGGTGGCCGAGCCTCGCGGGTCCACGGGAGGGGCCCACCGGGATCCGGGCAGGAGAATCCACTCCGCGGCACCACGCCCGTCGATGTGCATGGGCGACAGATTCGGTCCCGTGACCGAACTCGACACCGATGGGTTCCTGCAGCCACCACCGCGCCGGCCCCGGCGGTGCGCAGCAGCCCATCCGTGCAGCACCCTGCTTCCTCGACTCACAGGGGCGGGCGCCGGCGCCGAAGATAGGCGCGCCAATCCCCGTCCTCCACCAGCGCACCCCGCGTCTCGACCTCGGTGAGGAGGTGGGGCGGACACACGTAGACCCAGGCCTTGCTCTCCCCATCCTCGTGGTTGACCGTGGTGACCACGCGCACGTAGAGGCTGGCCAGCCGATCCTCGGGGTCGTGACCCTCGTAGGCATCGAGGCGGGAAAGCGCCCCATCCACCTCGTTCAAGTGGAGCAGCTCGCCCGCGACGCGCGTGCCGCCGGTGTCGAGCACCAAGGTGGGGTAGCCCTCGGGCAGGTGATAGAGCCGCCCAAGTAGCCAGGCCCGCTGCCCGGGGCCCCGAAAGAGCGCTGAGAACGCAGTGCGGGCGCGGTTGCCCGACATGAGCGTTCCATAGACGAAGAGCTTGTCGACGGCCGCCATACCTGCCCCCTTTCGGCCGTGGCCGACCTCCACATACCACGCTCCGTCTGCGTTGCAACGTTGGTGGCCGGGGCTGTTACGATGCGCCGGTGGCACGGGTGGAGACGCGCGCGCTCACGGTCCTCTTCGTGGGACTCGTCGATCACGGCCGGCGCATGGAAGCGCTCGACCTCGACGACTCGATCGCTTGGATGGCGCTGCATGAGGCGATGGTGGAGCAGGTGGTCGATGCGACGGGTGGCCGGAAGGTGAAGCAAGTGCAGGAGACGGCGCTCTTCGTCTACGAGTCCCCTACGGCAGCGGTGCACGCGGCCATGGCGCTGCAGGATCGCATCGCCCATTACCACGCGCGCACGCCTCCCGCCTGGCAGATGCCCGTCGCCGCGGGACTCGCCACCGGGGAGGTCCGCATCGAGGGCGGCGACGTCTTCGGCAGCCCGGTCAACGCAGCCGCGCGCATCCTGGCCCGCGCCGGTGCCGGGGAGATCTTGCTCTCCGAGGCCACCCGCCTGGCCATGGGGAGCCGCGTCGCCCTCGAAAAGGTGGGCCCTCTCGACCTGAAGGGGCTTCCCGAGCCGGTGGTCGTCCACCGGGTGGTCCCGACCAAGGGTCCACTGCCCTACGGAGGGGCACAGCTCGAGGCACTGAAGCTCCCCGAGCTCTCGGTCGAAGATGCGCCGCGCCTGGCCGAGGGGGCCGGTGAACGGCTGGTGGATCGCGCGCTGCGGACCTTCGGCCGCATCCGGGCGCGAACGGTGGAGATTCGCGTTCCGTTTTCCGGCGCACCCGCGGCGCGCCGCCGCGCCACCTGGGCTTTGGTGGCTGCCTTGCTCCTCTCGGGCGGCGTCGCCGGGCTGTGGTGGGCTCTCTCACCGCGGGTGCCCGAGGCGGCGCGAGAGGCACGGGCCCTGGCTGCCGCTGGGGAGATGGACGCCGCCTTCGCCCGGCTCGGCCCCGACGCACAGGTCGCAGGCGATCCGCACCTCTCTGCGGCACTCGGAGCGCTCCGCCTCCGCGATGGCGATCCGGCGGGTGCCGCCGAGGCGTGGCTGCGCGCGGCGCGCCTCGACCCCGGCGCGTTGACCTCGGAGGACATCGACGCGCTGCACGAGCTGTGGGAAGGGGCGACGCGCCGGCCCCTGGCCCGACGCCGGGCCGGCGAGGCCCTCGCGCTCCTCGGGGAGGAGATCGACTGGGTGCCCTTTTGGCGCACCCAGCTGAAGCGACCCGAGTGCGCAGCGCGGCGGCAGGCGATCGACGCCCTGGGCGGCCTGCTCGAAGACCCGCGGGCCCGCGAGGCGCTCGAACGCGAGGCCCAACGCCCGGCGACGATCTTCTGCGATGCGAGCCGTCGTGCCAAAGAGGCCCTTGCCGCCGCCCAGGGCCTGGAGGAGGCGCCGTGAGCGGACAGGCTCCTGGTCCCGCGGCGCTACACCCTGGGGTCGGTCGCGACTGCCCGGTTGCCCCGCGGCAGTGGGTCTTAAGGGGGCTGCCCAGCGGCGAGCCGCCGAGGCCGTCCACGGAGGAGCACCGGGAGCGCTCTCACCCTACCGGGTTTCTGCTGTCAAGGAGAGTGCACCCATGAGCGGCCGCCTCGGCATCCATGCATCGTGCGACACACAGGGACAGGCGTCTCGCTCCCAGCGCCGCCAGGCCGCGCCCGCCGCCGGCCGGCGGGCACCAAGGCGCGCAGGCCCCGGCACGCCAGGGGCCCGAGGACGAACCCCCCACCCTGCCGGCTCCGGACACCTTGTCCTCCTCTGCTGCCTCGCCGGCGTCCTCTCGCCCCTCTTCGGCGTCGGCTGCAGCCCGCCCTGTGAGCCCCGGCGGCACCTCGTCGACGATCCCTGCCTTCCCAGCCCCGCGGCCGCCGCGACGCCCCTCGAGCTGACCTGGACCGATGCGTGTGACAATCCGTGTGTCACGGTCACCTGCACGGCGCGGCAGGTGGGCGTGGCCATCCTCGTCGACGTGCTCGAAGCGGAGTGCGAGACGGAGGAATGTGACTTCGCCTGCGTGGGTGGGGCGGAGGCAAGCTGCACCGTCGGCCCCTTCCCCGAAGGTCGCTACGACCTCTTCGTCAACGGGGCCTCGCTTGGGCGCATCGAGGTTCACGCCGAGGGGCGCACGCGCTGCTAACCCACGGCCGCCCCCTCGCGGGCGCAGGGAGGCGAGTGGCCTCGCCGCGGCCGGAGACGGCGCGCCCCGGAGGACGCCGGATCAGCTCGGATGACAGAGGGAGAGGTAGCCGCAGCGGATGGCCCGGCAGGTGGCACGCGGCTGCCCCTCCCACGCGCTCCCCTCCCGTGCCTCGAGGAGGGAGCGACCGAGACGCCCGATGCGCTCGAGAACGGCCTTGGGCTCGGACAGGGTGTCGAGCCACTGCGGGCGGCCAGCGGCCGCCCCGTCCCGAAGGAACTGGATGCCAGCGCGGAGCGCATCGCCGCTCGCGCCGAAGCCGAGTCGTGCCGCGGTGGCGTAGCACTCGAGCTGGAAGCGATAGTCCTCGGCCGAATCAGGCTTGCTGAACTTGTAGTCGACCACGTCGACGCCGTCGGGCCCCAGCACCATCAGATCGATCTGCCCGGTCAGGTGCACCGAAAGGTCGCCGTCGCGGCCCACCAGGACGAAGGGTTCCTCCCGGAGGATACGAAGTCCCGGCGTGCGGCGAAGGTGCTGCCCGTAGTCTCCCTCGAGGAAGCGGTGCACCGTATCGACCAGCACCGCACCGCCGGAGCCCAGATCGATGCCCAGCCGCCGCGCCAGCGCATCGAGGTGGGCCCGGCCCTCCCGCTCGTAGGCCTCGAAATCGACCCACTCGAGCAGGCGGTGGATCCGACTTCCGCGGACAGTGGCCGGCAGCAAAGTGCCCTCGAGGGCCGGCGCCTCAGCCGCCTCTTCCTCCGCCTCGTTGGGGATGCGCTGGGGATGCTCCTCGAGGCCAAGCTCGTGGAGGAGCTGGTACCTGCGGGCACACAGTGCATGGTCGCGCAGGGCGGTCACGGGCAGGACGATGCGGCGCACCGGCAGGGGTCTGCGCCGGGCCACCCGCGCAAGAGCCGCCTGGACGGCCGGCAGCTCGAGGCGCTCGAGGCGACAGGGCGGATCCGCGGGGGGCCCGGCCGTGCCGAATTCGGACGCCTTGCGTACTCGGACGAGTCTGGGCGCGTGCTCGCACTCGAGCAGCGCCTGAATGGCTTGGTGCTCGGGACTTTCTCTGGAACCGACTCCCGCGAGGATCAACAGGTCTCGGGCCCGGGTGACCGCCACATAGAAGAGCCGACCGCGCTCGGCTTCCGCTGCGGCCTTCTCGCTTTCCTGCGCCTCGCCCCACCGCCCGGTGGGGAGGCGCTCTTGCCCGTCGCACAGCTTCATGCACAGGTCTCCGTCCACCAGACAGATCGGGTCGAGCGGATTCTTCGTCCCGCGCCCTAGCTCCGCGACGGCCACCACGGGGAAGTCGAGGCCCTTGGACTGGTGGATCGTCATGACGCGGACGGCATTGCCCGCCTCTTCCTCCTCCACGGGCGCGAGCGCCTCGCGCTCGGTCTCTCCCCACGCCCGGCGGCGCGCCCGCACCTTCGCCCAGAGAACATGGGTGAAGCGCTTCAGATCGCCCTTCCCGTGCGCCTCCCAGTGCTCGGCCTGCGCCGCAAGCTTCTCCAGATTGGCCAGCCGCTGCGCGGCATCGGGTCGGGCGGCCGTCACCGCCGCATAGCCGCTGTCCTCGATCAGGCGACGGAGCACGGCAGAGGGGCCGAGGCGGTCGCCGTGGTGAAGGAGGGAAAGGAAGAGTCGGCTGAAGCGGGCGAGGCGCGCTCCCTCCTCCCCGGGGAGCACGCCCCCGTCGGCAAGCGTCGCCCAGGGATGCTCTTCGGCCCCCCGCTTCGCCGCAAAGAGGGGGCTGGTAAACAACTCCGTGAGCCCCTGATCGGAGAGGCCGACGAAGGGCGACCGGAGCACGGCGGCGGCAGCAAGGCGGTCCTCCGGCGCGGCGAGCAGCTTGAGGGCGTAGGCCACGTCGGCGACCTCCTGCGCTTCGTAAAAGCCTCGGCCTTTGACCACGTGGGCGGCGAGGCCCACCCGATCGAGTTCGGTGAGGAAGTCGGAAAGCTGCGTAAAGCGGGGAAGCAGCAGCGCGAGATCCCCGGGGCGCACCGGGCGCAGTCTCCCGCGATTGGGACCCCTCGGCTCGCGCACCTCGAAGCCTTCGTCGAGGAGGCGGCGAAAACGCCGTGCGATCATCACCGCTTCCTTTTCCGAATCCTTCCGCTCCCGAACGCCGGCTTCTTCCTCGAGGTCCCATGAAAGAAGCTCGACCCGCGGCCCCATCGCGTCCGGCGCAGGCCACGGCCCTTCCGCGGGTTGTAGATCGTCCTGATCGGGCTCATAGCCGTGGACGCTTCTCGCGCTCATCGTGTTGGCGGCCTCGAGCAGCGGGGGCACCGACCGGTAGGAGGTGCGCAGGGGGACCGCCTGTCCACCCTCGCGCTCGATCGTCGCTGCAAAGCGCTCGAAGCCTTCGAGGTCTGCCCCGCGGAAGCGGTAGATCGACTGCTTCCGGTCCCCCACCACGAAGAGCCCCGAAGGCCGCAGCCTCCCGTCGCCGGCGCGATGCACGGCTTCGATGACGTCGATCTGCACCGGGTCGGTGTCCTGGGCCTCGTCCACGAGGAGCACTTGAAAGCGATCAGAGAGCTGGGAGCGCAGCGCCTCGTCCCCGCTGAGCAGGTCCCGTGCCCGCACCACGAGATCGCTGAAATCCAGGCTGCCTCGCTCCGCCTTGAGCGCTTGGTAGCGCTGCAGGACCCCATCGAGGAGCTCGACGAAGGCGTCGGCGAGACCCTGCACCGCCTCGCAGCGCCCCCACGCTTCGACTTGGGACCCGAGCGCCTGCCACCGCTTCTTGGCGAAATCCCGCGCCGCTCTCACCCTTTGGGCGGTGAGCCTGCGATCCACCGCTCGCCCCAGCGCCCCCACGGTCTCCTGGAGCGTCTCGGGTCCCACGTCGGTCTTGCCTTCGAGGGCCGAAACGATCGCCTCCAAGTCGTCGAGTGCCCCAAGGTCCCGCGGGGCAAGGGGCTCGCGCCCATGGACCTCTCGGGCGTGGTCGACGAAGCGTCGCGTGGCCTCGGCGAGGCGCCGTCCGATCCGGGCGAGCCCCGCGCTCGGTGCCTCGGGATCCCAAAGGTGCCCCCGAGCGCGGAGGTCGCCGGCGCTCCAGCCCCTATCGAGACACCTGCGTCCGATCTCGCACAGCACTCGCACGACGCATTCGTAGCCGTAGTCCCCCACGAGGCGGCGCAGCGGCAGGCTGCGCGCCACCGAAGAGGTCGCGGCAGCTTGGCTTGCCGTCTCCTGCGCCTCCTCGAGCGCCTCTCGAACCGCTTGCCGCGCCGCCTGCTCGAGCAGCTCCCTCGCCTCCGCCTCCTCGAGGAGTTCGAAGGCGGGATCGACCCCGGCCTGCCTGGCATGGCGCCGCAGGACCTTCGCACAGAAGCTGTGAAAAGTGGTGATCACGCTCTCGCCCAGATCTCGGTGGATCTGCAGCCATTCGACCTGGGTGGGCGGGGTGTAGTCGGGATCGGCGGCCCGGTGCCGCCGTACCTGCTCGAGGTAGCGGCGCACCAAGGGCGGATCCCCGTCCTCCGGCGAGCGATTCGGGTCTATCTGCGCCAGGCGCAGCACTGCGTGACGGATTCGGTCACGCATCTCTGCGGCTGCCTTCTCGGTGAAGGTTAGGGCGAGGATCTCCCGGGGCGCAATCCGCCGGCCGAGCGCGTTCGCGCCGGCGAGGCAGATGACGTAGAGGGTGGTCAGAGCCTCCGTCTTGCCGGTGCCAGCACTCGCCCGCACCACCGTGTTGGTCGCAAAGTCGAAGATCTGCGCGTCGATGGCCCGTGGATCGAAGCTCACGACGGTTCCTCCCCGGCCGCACCCGTCTCTGCGATGCGGCAGACGGCCCTGTACTCACAGTTGGTGCAACAGGCTTCCTCGACGGGCCACGCGGGGACGTAACCGTCGTAGACCTGCCCGAGCACCTCCCGCACGTGGGCTACGACGTGCCCGTCCTCTCCGATGAGATCCTGTACGGTCATGCCTTCTGGCCAGACGGGCGCCTTGCGCCGACCCTTCCCCCGGTCCGCCAGCTCTCGCGAGAGCGTCTTGGGACGTTGACGGTTCTTCTTCCGGTCGGGCTTCGTAGAAACGAAAGCGGCATCGATCGCGGCACCCGGATGGGCGCGCGCGACGGCTGCGGCATAGAGGGGTAGCTGCAGATCCTGGTCGGGCAGCCGGTCGGGTCGAAGCCGCTTGTCGACCTCGCCCTGCGCCGTGCTCTTGTAGTCGATGACCCACAGCTCGGTGGGCGCCTCGGGGTCGTCACAGTCGACCCGATCGATCTTCCCCCGGATCCGCCAGGTGATCCCACGTCGTGGGTCCGCGACCTCCAGCGCGGGCAGTCCCTGCAGTCCCTGCGGACCGCCGTCGCCCGCGCCCGCGTCCATACCGAAGCGAAGCTCCACCCCGTAGAGCCGCCCGGGCCCCCAGCCCCGGCTTCGCTCCAGAACCCAATCCACCGTGCGTCGGATCTCCTCGCGCGTCAGCTCGAAGAGCACCGGCAGGCCTGCGTGCTCGGTGCAAAGCCACGCGTCGAGCGTCTCCTCGCACACCGCCCGCGCCCGCGCCTGCGCCGCTGCAAAGGCCTCCTCGTCTCCCTCCGTTAGGGGAAGGTCCCCCGCTTCATCGAGGGCCTCGAACACCCGCTCGAGGACGCGGTGCACGAGGCTCCCCTTCCGTATCCGGTCGAGCTGCTCCTCGTACGGCAGCTCGGCGGCAAGCCCCAGGACGCTCCGCGCGAAGCCCTGGAAACGGCAGCGCGAGAAGCGCTCGACCGCAGAGGTGGACAGCGGCGGCGCCCCGGCCCCCAGGAGGCGCGCCCGGAGCGGGGACGGGTCCGCCAGGGCACCCGTGTACCGGGACGGGTCCGTCCCGGCAGGCCCACCGGCGAGAAAGAATCGAAAGCGCTCTCGCTCGCCGACGATGCGTGGGACCAGCGTGGCAAGGTCCACCCCGGCGCCGGCGAGGACCTCGGTTACCTCGGACTCGGGGGCCCGTGGGATCGGAAAGGCCCCGACTTCCGTCTCATCGGGACCAAAGACCTCGGCGGAGAGCGCCAGCGTCAGCTCCCGCGCGGTCACGGCGCCCTCGAGGGGCGGCACCGGGGAGAGGGGGATCCGCACCTCGCTCGCCCGCGCCGGATCTCCCCCGCCGAGCACGCGCTGCACCTCGAGTACGAACGGAGAGGCAACGGTCTGTCGCCCCTGAGCATCGGTACGTGACCAAGACAGACACAGGTAGTCCGTCGGCGCCGCCAGCGCTTCGGCAAAGCGCATCGCCTCCTCTTGAGCGTGCGCCGGCACGGTGGAGCCCTCCGCATCGCCGCGGCTCTTCACCACGAAGATCGGCCGGCCCACCGCGCGGCACAGCGCCCGCCGCGCTTCATCGTCGAGGAAGGGATCCTCCTCCGCCGGGGCTGGGAAGCGGCCATCCTCGAGTCCCGCGAGAAAGAGGGCCCCAACCCGCCGGCCGACGAGGGCATCGACGGGGAGGAGGCGCACCGCACCGCCCCGAAGGCGGCCCGGTGCGACGGGGTGCTGCTCGAGGGCCTCGCCCAGGACCGCAGCGAACTCCCCGGGGCGCAGCTCGAGATCCCCGGCGCCTGCTTCCTCGGCGGCCCGGTCCAGGTCGGCCAGCGCCTCCTCGAACGCAGCGAGCGCGGCCTGATCACGACCGAAGGCCTCGAGGATCTCCCGGCCTAGAGGCGCATCCGCCAGGAGACCGGCGGGCGCGGCGGCCGCATCGAGGCCGAGGTGCCGCTGCAGACCCCGCATCCGCTCGAGGTGGACGCCCAGCGGCGCAGGCTCGGCCAGGGCCTCGAGTGCCCGAAAGAGCCCGTCGAGTGCCGCAAGGGCCGCACGATATCTCCCGCTCGCCTCCGAGGTGGCCGCCCGTCCCGAGAGATCGGCCAGGCGCTGGCGGTAGTGCTCGGGGCGCCCCGAGCCCAGGCCGGTCTCCTCGATGAGACGCACGAGGTGGCGCCTGGACGGCGGGCCGCCCCCCCCGCCGTCCTCCTCCCCGGCCGCCAGGCGGACGAGGCGAGAGGAGAGAAGCGCCGCCACCGCCTCCTTCGTGCCTCCGCCCCAGGCGAGGCGGTGGGCATCGAGGAGCACCCGAATCGGACCGGTGGTCGCCAGCGGCCGGCCGCGGCGGTCTTCCACCGGAAGCCCCGCCGCCTCGAGGGCGTGGACGAGGCGCCGTGAGGCGCCCGTCAAGGTGCGCTCGGCCACCACGATCTCCTCGGGCGGCACGCCCTGCTCGAAGACGAGGCCGTGCACCCGCCGCGCGATCTCCCGCGCCTCCTCGAGGGCGTTGGCCGCCGAGAAGAGGTGGATGGACGGGTGCTGCCCGGGGCCCTCGGGGCTCGGGCGGAAAACCTCCCGTGAGAGCGCCTCGAGATCTGCGGCCCGTGGACCCTCCCGGCCGATGCGTGCCTCGGCCGCAACGAGCTCCAGCCGTCCCGCTGCGCCGAGGCCTTCGAAGAGTCTTCGCACCGCTGCCATGAACCCATAGGCCTCGTGGTGTTCGGGGACATCGGGCAAATGTACGCGGACCTCGGCCACGCGATGGGCCAGCGCATCGAAGAGACGCACCAGCCCATAGGTCCAGCGCGCCAGCCCGACGACGCGTACCCGCAGTGCAGGACCCATCTTGGCTGGAAGGGGCGCACCGTCCTCTGCAAGGGCACGGGCGAGGCGAAGGGGCAGCCCCGCGACGTCTATCAACCGCCGCTCGGAGAGCGCCGTCTCGTACGCGGCCAGCAGCCTCGCCAAGGGCCGATGCGCCGCGCCGAGTGCCTCCTCGACGAGCTCGGCGCCGACCCCGGCACTGCGGCACTCCGCCACGGTCCGGGCGAGCGCCCGCCAGGTCCCTGGCCCGCCGCCGCTGGCGCCGAACCCCGCGGCCCGCGCAAGGCGCCCGATGAGGAGCGTCTCGGTCAAAGGCCCGATGATGCGCCACTCGGGCAGGGCCGAAGCGGCGAGGCGCTGCAACAGCTCGCCGAGGGTCGTGACCACGCGGCCCGACGAGACGGCGGACGCACTCTCGGCCTCGCCGAGGACTTGAAGGTGCCACGCCTCGACGGCCTCGCGACGGGGCAGGACGAGCAGGCTCTCCATGCGAAGAGGACTACCACACCCCCGTGACATCCCAGGACACAGGGATGCCGGGACGTTCCGAGCCGGCGCCTGACGCCGCGCGATACCCCATCGGGCCCCTTGCCTCAGTCGGAAAGACGCGCCAGCACCTGGCGGATCCGCTGCTCGAGGGGAGTGTTCCGACCCGCAAGGCCGGCAGCCGTGGAGAGGAGGACCTTGGCCGCCGTGGGATCGACCTTGGAAAGCGCCTCGCCTCTGGCCAAGAGCGCCGTCGCAGAGTCGTCGAAGCGCCGGAGCTGCTGCTCGGCAAAGGGATTCTCGGGATCGATACGCCGCATCCAGTCGAGGAGCCAGCGTGCTTCACCCCACCGGTTGGCGTCGGCAGCGCGTGCGATCGCCCCCTTCATCGCGTCGAGGAGGCACGCACGGTCGTCGTCCAGGGCGCCAGCCGAATCGATGCGCGACGCGAGGCCGACCATCCGCTGGTAACTTTGCACCGCGTCGTCGACATCGTCATCGGCGAGTTCCCGGTGAAAACGGTCCCGGACCGCCTCGAAACGCTCACGGAGGGTTTTCTCCCGCAAGGCTTCCGCCTCGCGCACGGCGCGGCGCTGAGCATCGAAACGGCGGGCGCGCTCGACGGCCTCCATCCGCTCTGTTGGGGAGCGCTCCCGTCCAGGGCCCAGCCAAGCGGGTGCGCCCGCGGCACCCAAAACCACGAGACCACAGCCCGCATCGCCGGCATCCGCCCAGAGCCGGCCGTCCCCTCCCCGCCGCGCCAGGACGAGGACCCGCGCCCCCAGCGCCACCACATCGTCGACCGGCTCGGAGGTATCGACGGTGACGAGTCCATCGACCTCTCCGCGGTAGACCCGGGTCACGGCCACTCGGAGCCCATACCGCCGAAGAGGCCGAAAAGACGGGGGCGGACCGTGCAGGTGCAGGATGCACTGCCGGGGCTGCGCCAGCGCGCCCGGTGTTGGCCGGTCCACCGCTTCGAGGGCAATGCCTTCGAAGAGCACGCTCGCCTTCTCGGCCACCGCGGGTCCGGGCGGGTGCCGACACACGGCACCCGCGTGCCCGACGTGGGGCCACAGTGCGAGAAACAGGACGAGCAGCGCTTCCCCTGTCCGGTCCGCGGATCGCCTCCTAGGTCGGTCCCGTTGCACAGCTGCGGCACTCCCGTGGCCGCAGGGCGGGCCTCCCCGATGCAGCCACGCACCCTTGCAGGCTACCCTACCGGTTTCTGGCGCCGCAGACGGCCCCGCGCTACTTCTTCCCCGGCGGCAGGTCGCTGGCGAGCGCCGCCTTGCAGGGATCGCAGAAATCCGGCCGCTTCCGGTCCGTGTCCGAGAGGGTGTTGGACAGGTACATGGCGCAGGCGTCGTTCTGGCAGTTGGGCAGGCCCAGGAGATGCCCGATCTCGTGGAGCGCCTCCGAAGTGGTGCGCCGGAGCAGCAGCGCGTGGTCGCTGGGCCGGCCGTACCAGGCGGGGTCGAGGCGCGCGATCGAGACGACGGCGGCGCGCTCGGCGCGATCGGCCTCGCCGAAGACGAAGTTCAACTCGGGCAGGAAGAGGTCGACGTTGGCGATCCCGAGCCCGAGGGCGTGGCGCTTCGGATCGATGGCCTGCGCCACCCGGCGCACGATGGCCGAAGCGTGGTACTGATCGCGCGCAGGGTTGTGGGCGTATTCGGGCTCGGCAAGGCCCATGAGCACCTCGTACGGGAGGTCCACCACCGGCGCGACCACCTCTCCCACCTCACGTGCGAACGCCTTGCTCACCGAGCCGATGGGCACGATGGCAATGTGGCCCTCCACCTTCACCGGCACAGTTTCTGGCACCAGTCGCGACGCCTGTAAACCCGCCGGGTTGAACCGGCATCGACCGCCCGCTAGAGTCGCGCCCACTGGGGCGTCGTCTAACGGCAGGACATCGGCCTTTGGAGCCGACTATCCAGGTTCGAATCCTGGCGCCCCA
>CAYYHA010000048.1:0-22572 GCA_964471535.1 uncultured Myxococcia bacterium
GCCCCGGGGGAGCGACCCCGGGGTGGGTGTGCCGGCGGCGGGGCCCGGGGCAGAGGACCCCGAGCCCGGGCGCTGAGCGCTCGGTCCGCCGCAGACGGCTGCGGGCGCCGGGCGATTCGCTATTCTGGGATCCGTGTTCACGCCCGAGGTGCACCCCATCCAAGATCCGGCGTCGGGGCTGGACGCGTGGATCGTCCTCGACGACACCACCCTGGGCCCGGCGGCGGGCGGCATCCGAACCTTCGCCTATCCCGACGCCGAGGCGGCCCGGGCCGAGGCGCTGCGCCTCGCCCGCGCGATGACCTACAAGTGTGCCCTCGCCGGCCTGCCCGCCGGTGGTGGCAAGGGGGTGGTGCGCCTGCACCCGGGGCTCGACCGCCCGGCCGCCTTCCGGCACCTGGGCGCCTTCGTGGAGTCCCTGGGCGGCCGCTACCACTGCGCGGGCGATCTGGGCACCACGGCGGCGGATCTGGCGGCGCTGGCCGAGGCGACGCAGTGGGTGCACACCGACACCGAGACCCTGGCGGAGGCCACGGGGCGCGGGGTCCTGCGGGCGATGGAGGCCTGCGTCCGCCTGACGGGCCGTCCCGCGCTGTCGGGCTTGAAGGTGGTGGTGCAGGGCTGCGGGGACATGGGGGCCGCCGTGGCCCGGGCGGTGCGCGGGGCGGGGGCACGCCTGTGCCTCGCCGACCGGATCCCCGAACGCGCCCGCGCCCTGGCCGAGGCGCTCGGCGGGGAGGTGGTGGACGCCGAGGCCTGCTACGACGTGGAGGCAGACGTCTTCGCGCCCTGTGCGGTGGGCGGGGTGCTGACGCACGAGACCGTCCGCCGCCTCCGCGTCTTCGCCGTGTGCGGGGCGGCCAACGAGGTGCTGGCGGAGGCCGCGGTGGAGGCGGAGCTGCTCGACCGGGGCATCCTCTACGTGCCCGACTTCGTCGCCTCCGCAGGGGCCGTGATCTCGGGGCTCGGGCGGCGCCTGATGGAGCGGACGGATCCGGGCAGCCTCATCGACCGCATCGGTGAGACGACGACGACGTTGCTGCAGGTGGCCCGGGCCGACGGCCGCCTGCCCAGCGAGGTGGCGCGGCGCCGGGCGGAGGCGCGCATCGCCCGGGCGCGGGCCCGCGGGGGCTAGGGGCTCGGCCGCCTCGCGCGCAGGCTCCCGGTCCGGGCCCCGTCCCAGGTGGGGGGGCGCGGCGGGGGGCATCAGACGCGGATGCGCTGCCACCTTCCGCGGGCGAAGACCCAGGTGAGGACCGTGGCGCGAAGGAGCCAATCGGCGGTGCTCCCCAGCCACACCCCAAGGAGCCCCAGGCCCAGGGGGAAGGCGAGGAGGTAGGTGGCGAGGTTTCGCAGGAGGCCGGCGGCGACGAGGGCGGTCACCATGGGCGTGCGCGTGTCACCGGCGCCGCGCAGGGCGGCGGCGAGGGCGTCGGCGACGGCCATCAAGGGCTGGGCCACGGCGGCGACGAGGAGGCAGGTGGCCCCGAGGCGGAGGATCTCCGGGTCGTCGGAGAAGAGACCCACGAGGGGCGTGCGGAAGAGGGCGAAGAGGAGGCCCACGCCACAGAGCACTCCCACCCCGAGGCCGGCGGCGAGCCAGCCGGCCCGCGCCGCCTCGGCGGGACGGCCCGCACCCAGCTTCATGGCCACGAGGGCGCCCGCAGCGACCCCGAAGCCATCGGCGGTGATGAAGCCCAGCGATTCGATGGCGATGAGCGCCTGGTTGGCCGCCATCGCCACATCGCCCAGCCGTCCGATGAGGCCGACGAAGACGAGGAATCCGGCGTGGAAGATGAGCTTCTCGGCGAAGGCGGCGCGGCTGACGCGGAGCACCGCACGAAGCTCACGGCGCACGTGGCGATCGAGGGGGCCCAGGACGAGCCGCACGGGGTCCGCCCGGCGGAGCAGCAACGCGGTCAGGGCCACCCCCTCGGCCGCGAACGCGATCGCCGTGCCGAGCGCGGCCCCAGCGACGCCCAGCTCCGGCGCTCCGAGGTGGCCGAAGATGAAGACCCAGTTGCCGAGGACGTTGAGGGCTCCCGCGCCGGCGAAGACGAGCATCGGGGTGCGTGTGTCCCCGCTCGCCTGCAGGACCGCGGTCGCGGTGACGCCCAAGAAATCGAGGGCCGCGACCGGCATCAGGATCGCCAGGTAGCGCCCCGCGAGGAGGCGGATCTCTGCGGTGCCGGCGTCCCCGCCGGCCAGGATGAGGGCGATCTCTTCCCGGCCGAAGAAGCCCAGCGCACCGACGCCGAGGCCGAGGCCGAGCGAGAGGGCCATCACGCCGCGCACCGTCCGCTGCGCCCGCAGCGCATCGCCGGCGCCGGCGGCGCGCCCTACCACGGCCACGGTGCCGGCCGCGAAGGCGGTGAAGATGGAGACGAGGGACCACACCGCGGGGCCGCTCACCTGCATCGAGGCGAGGGCCGTTTCTCCGTAGGCGCCGAGCATGAGCCGGTCGGCCAGGAACACCGTCGTGTGGAGCAGCCCCTGCAGGATCGCCGGCCAGGCGAGGCCGACCACCTCGCGGGGAAGCGAGGCGACCGGCGGGGCGCCCGCGGTGCGGGAAGCAGCCATCGTGGGCCGGCGTCGCCTGCCGGCCTAGCTGCGGTCGCCGTGCCGGGGGAGCACGGGCCGGTAGCGGGCAAAATCGCGGGCCACGAGGCGCGCCGGGGGATCGCCCCGTGGCACCGGCAGCGGCGGCCTGTCTTGGCCCAGCGTCTCCCAGGCCCGGGCGTGGTCCGCCGCGGCGCGGCGGCGCAGCTCGCGGGTCGAGTGCCAGCCTTCCTCGGCACCCAGCGCACCGGCCAGGCGCTCGCGGAGCTCGATGAGCCGCGCCTGTCGCTCGAGGTCCGCTTCCTCCGCGATCGCGCGTTCGAGCGCCTTCACGGTCGCTTCGATCTCCACCCGCCAGCGTCGTTCCTTCAGGTTCATCGCCCGTCCCGTTCGTAGCTCGCCTCGACCACGGTGTGGATGCCCCCCCGCACGTTGAAGTCTCCCACCACCGTCATCCGCCTCGGCTCGACGGCAGCCACCAGGTCGTCGAGGATGCGGTTGGTCACGGCCTCGTGGAAGTGCCCCTCCTCGCGGAAGCTCCACAGATACAGCTTCAGACTTTTGAGCTCCACGCACCGCTGGTCCGGTACGTACTCGATGCGGAGGGTGGCGAAGTCGGGCTGCCCCGTCTTCGGGCACACGCAGGTGAACTCCGGTGCCTCGAGGCGGATCACGTAGTCGCGCTCGGGGTTGGGGTTGGGAAAGGTCTCCAAGGTCTTGGAGGGCTGGGTGGGCATCGGGCGACTCTTTAGCAGGCCTCCGGCACGTGGGCCAAGCCGCGGGCCAGACCGCCGCCTGGAACGCCCCCGGCAGCCTCCGTTGAGCGACGCACGTCGATCGGCGATGCTCGCGGGCGGTGCGCGTCACGGTGGAACGAACGCCGGTGGACCCGAGCGCGCCGCGGCTGTGGTGGCCGGGGCGCCCCGCCGAGCCACTCTGTGTCGAGGCGAGCCGCCCTTCCGTGACCGAGCGGTGGGGCGAGGGGACGCCCGCGGGGACGGTGCTGTTGGGGGAGAACCTGGGCCTGCTTGCCGGCCTCGAGCCGGGCTCGGTGGACCTCGCCTACCTCGACCCCCCGTTCTACTCGGGCGAGCGCTACCACTTTCGCACCACCGCCGGAGGCCGGCGCTTCGAGGTGGGGGCCTTCGCGGACCAGTGGCCGAGCCTCGGGGCCTACCTCGCCTTCCTCGAAGACCGCCTGCGCCTCGTCGCCCGGGCCCTCTCGCCCCGAGGCTCCCTCTACCTCCACCTCGATGCCCAAGCGGCCCACTATGCGAAGGTGCTCGCCGACGAGGTCCTCGGCGCTGCGCACTTCTCCCGGCAGATCGTCTGGCGCATCGGCTGGGTGAGCGGCTTCAAGGCGCGTGCGAAGAACTGGGTGCGAAACCACGACGTCCTCCTCTACTACGCGCGACCCGGCGCGCCCTTCGAGCGCATCCTCCTGCCCCACCCCGAGGGCTACGCGCGGCGGGGGGGCGGCGAGGGACAGGGGCGTCCCCTCGACGACGTGTGGGTGGACCTCCCGTCGATCCAGATCATGAGCTACTCGGGGGAGAAGACCGGCTACGGCACGCAGAAGAACCTCGCCCTCCTCGAGCGGATCGTTCGCGCCTCGAGCCGGCCCGGCGACCGGGTCCTCGATCCCTTTGCCGGGGCGGGCACGGCAGCGGTGGCGGCCCACCGGCTCGGCCGCCGCTTCGTCGTCATCGACGCCTCACCGCTCGCGGTGCACCTGACCCGCCGCCGCCTCGTCGCCGAGGAGGCCGTCTTCACCGTGGCCGAAGAGACGCCGTCGACCACCGCCCCTCCCGGCCCCCTGCGCGTCCGGGTCGTCGACCGGGCGGAGGGCCCGGCCCTCTGCCTCGAAGGGGCGCCCGAGGCGGCGGGGCCCGAGGGGACGAGCGAACTCGAGCGCATCGATGCCTGGTGGGTGTACGACGGGGAGGAGCGCCCCGCACGGCCGCGCTTCGTCGCGCTGCGACCCACCGGTCGCCGCGGCGGCTCGGTGCCCCGGTGCTCGGGGCCGCTCGAGCTACCAGGTGTCCGCCGCCTCGCGGTGGTCGCGGTCGATCTCGCCGGCCGTCCCCACGAGACATCCGTCACTCTCGGTCGGAGCGCGCCTGCCGGTTCCCGGCGGCGAGGGCGCCGTACCAGCAGCGGATGACTTCGGCGGCGGGCTTGCCCCGCGGCGAGTAAGAGGCGTCGTCGAGGCGGTCGAAGCCGAGCCAGTTCCAGACGAAGAGGCCCCGAAGGTAGGGCGCCGCGTGGAAGGTGCGCACGAGGCTCCGGTAGCAGCGAAGCTGCAGGGCGGGATCGGCGCGCTCGGGGGGGCGGTGGTCCCAGGGCCGGGCGGCGGCATGGGGGGCCGAGGGGAAGCCCACCTCGGTCAGCAGGACGGGGCGCCCGTGGCGCTTTGCCCACCGCACGAGGCGGCGGGTGAAGCTCTTCCACCCGAAGTCGAGCTCCGCCTCGCTGGGGTCGGGCCGGGTCGAGAGGGTGGGGTAGGTCGAGACCCCGGCGAAGTCGAGGGCATCCACGAAGCCGATGGGCTCGAAGTGGTCCCAGTTGGCGGAGTAGGTGAGCTGGCCGCTGTAGACCCCGCGGACCTCGGCGATGAGGTGCCGCCACCTGGCCCGTTGGTGCTCGGTGCTCGACAGCTCGCTGCCCACGGAGAAGAGCGAGATGCCGTGCGCCTCGGCGAACGCCGCATAGTGGAGGACGAAGCGGGTGTAGGCCTCCCACCAGCGGTCCCAGTCGGCAGGCTCCAGGGTCCCGCGCCAGCGCCCCAGGCGCCGCGTCTCCACGTGCACGATCGGCATCAGGAAGACGCCGAGGCCCCGGGCCCTCGCATCGCCGACCACGGCGGCGAGTTCGGCGTCGGAGGGCGTCAGCCCGGGGCGCGGGGCGAGGGTGGTATCCCGCACCGTCGCCATGGCCCAGCGCACCGGGAGGAGCACGTCGGTGGCGCCGGTGGCGCGGATCTCGTCGAGGAGGTTTCGGTAGATGCGGTGCCGGACCGCCGGGTCGGGGTCGCTAGCCAACAGGTCGAGGGCGATGCCGCGGAGGAACTCGGGCCCCCGGGGCGCCGGTACCGGGAGCCCGGCGCAGGGGTGGGAGGTGTCGCCGGCGGGGCCGAGGGCGACCACGGTGGCCTCCTGGCACCCGCCGAGGAGGAGGGCGGCCAGGAGTGGGAGGGCGCGCTCGCGAGCGGCCGGAAGGGGGGCGACCTTTGGCACACTCCTTTGGTAGTCTCTTCAGACCTTGGTCGCCAGGAGGGAGTGTTCGTGAGGGGATCGAACGAGAGGGGATCGCAGAGGCTCGCCCACCGGCTCGCCGGCCCGCTGCCCATTCTCGCCCTCGCGGCGGCGCTGCTCGCGCTGCCCGTTGCCGGCTGCGCGCCGCCTCCGGGCGGCGGCGAGGACGGAGGAAGCGATGCGGGCGCCCGCCCCGATTCTGGGCAGCCCGACGGGGGCGGGGTGCCCGATGCGGGGCCGGCCGACGGGGGCGGCGACGGCGGGAGCGACGCGGGGCCCGTGACCTGCGACGGAGGGGTCGTCGGCTACCTCGACGAAGACCAGGACACCTACGGCGTGGACGATCCGGCGACCAACGTCTGCACCGAGCCGATTCCCAGCGGCTACGCAGGCCGGGCCGGCGACTGCGGCCCCGATGACGCCTGGCGCCACCCGGGGGGCGACGAGATCTGCGACGACAACGTGGACGACGACTGTGACGGCCGTGACGCCGACTGCCCCACCACCCAAGGGACGGGCCTCGATCTCCCCGACTGGGACTGCCAGACCGGGGCGCCCCCGCCCAACGTGGTGGCCTGGGCCTACTTCCCGGACGGGAACGGATACTTCCAAGATGGCGGATGCTTTGTGTTCTTCGAGGGCTACCCGGGCGAGTTCTACGTGACCCGGAAGAACCTGGTGCGCGCGAACAACAGCCCCGATTGCGAGACCCTCAACGGCTGCACCTGCCCCTCGCTCAACGGGTGGCCGAGCTACGACCGGCGCCTCTACGCCTTCACGAAGGCCGACCGCGATCCCTGTGAGGAGATCGCGATCCGGGACCACGGGGGGGAGGATCAGCCGGTGAGCAACGCCTGCCGGAAGTACCTCTACCAGCTGCACTACTACGACATCCCCTTCACCTACCTGACCGACTCCGTCGAGGCGCTGCGGCGGCGCCTGAATGCCTTCCCCACCGTGGAGGTGGCCTGCGCCGCCGACACGCCGCACCAGAACCTGCCCTTCGCGAGCCTCATGGCCGCACCGGTGCAGTTCAACGACGGCTACCAGCCCAAGTGAGCTGCGCAGGGGGTTGTGGCGCCGTCCCGACCCCCTGCCTAGAGGTCGAGGACCCCGTAGCGGGTGACCGAGCTTCGCCCCACCGGCAGCGGGCGAAGGCCCAGGCGCTCGACGGCATCGCTGTCCCGATGGACCTGCAGCACCACGCGCCGCCGCGCCACCCGTGCCGCCTCCCGAAGGGCCGCCTCGCGTACCGGGCTGGGGTCGGCGACTGCGGCGAGGATCTCGAACTCTTCGAGGCGAGCGGCCGGCGCGTCGAACATGGGCTCGAAGAAGACCAGGTCGACGCTCTTGTCGGGACAGCCGGCCAGGTAGGCCAGGTGATCTTGGGTGACGAGTGTGATGCGCCGGCGCGCCGCGTCGGCGGCGTGCGGGCTAAGGCGCGTGTGGGCGAGGCCATGGGCGACCACGGCGGCCAGGAGCGGGCTCTTCTCCACCGCGATCACGCGGCCGCCAGGACCGACGGCGTGCGCGGCGAGGAGTGCGTCGCCGCAGAGCCCCGCGGTGGCGTCGATCACCACCTCCCCCGGGCGAAGGTCACAGGCCAGGAGCATCCCATCGGGCCGGCCGGCGAGCGCGTGCCGCAGGCGCACGAGGCCCATGCCCCCGTGAAAGCGCAGGGCCACCCGCCGGCCGCGCATGTGCAGCGTGCGCTGCGTGCGCTCCACCACCAGGGCGAAGCGGGCCCCGGTGCGTGCGTAGAGACGCTCGAGGCCCACGGAGCGGCGCACGTAGGGTAGGCCGAGGCGCCCGGCGAGCTGCTCCGCTTCTACCGCCACCTGCGGGGACGGCTTCCAGCCCGTGGTCACGAAGGTCCCCTCTCCCGTCTGTCCCGTCATGTCACATAGAATCCCGGAGCGCTCGGTCTCCGAGCGCTCGCCCTCGGCGCGCTGCGTCAACTCCGAACGTTGCGAGGGCGCCAGTCCGCTGATAATCCCGCGCTTCCTATGGGAGACACAGGATTCTTACCCATCGCCAAGAAGCGTGCGAAGCAGCTCGGGAAGGCGGATCTGTTGCAGATCCACCGGCTCATGGTGGAAGGGCGCGTGCTCGAGGAGACGATGATCGCCCTGTACCGCCGTGGCGACGGCTTCTTCTGGATCGGCGGGCCGGGGGAGGAGGCGTTCAACGTCGCCCTCGGGCTGCAGATCAAGAAGGGCTTCGGCCCCGACTACGACTACATGCACTTCCACTACCGGCAGTCCGCGACGCTCTTGGCGCTGGGGGCGAAGAGCAAGGACGCGCTGCGGCAGATGCGCTGCACCGCCCTCGACCCCTATTCGAAGGGGCGCAACTTCTCGAACCATTACGCGATCAAGGCGTGGAATGTCTGTCCCGTGTCGAGCACCATCGAGACGCAGTATGCGCAGGCACCGGGGACGGCCTGGGTGCAGCGCAGGCACGGCGGGGATGGGATCACCATCGTGACAGGCGGGGACGCAGGTGCCGCCGAGGGGGACTTCGCGACCTGCCTCATCTGGTCCTCTCGTCCTGGTCAGGAGCTGCCGATCCTCATCATCGTCACCAACAACGAGTATGGCATCTCGACCCCGCGCGAGACGCAGTGGGCCATGCGGGACATCGCGCGGCGTGCCGAGCCCTTCGGCATTCCTTGGGCGAGCATCGATGGCAACGATGTCTTCGAGTCCTGGGAGGCCCTGCGCAAGGCGATGGCCTACGTGCGAAAGGAGCGCCGGCCCTACTGCCTGCAGGCGAACGTCTCGCGCCTGCACGGGCACAGTTCGGCGAGCGGCGCGAAGCGGGTCGATGACGAGCGTGACTGCATCGCCGAATTCGAGGAGGTGCTGGTGGCGAAGAAGGTGGCCTCCCGCAAGGCCCTTGACGCCGTTTGGGAAGAGACCCGGCAGCGGCTGACCCAGGAGGCGGACGAGGTGCGGCAGGAGCCGCTGCCGGCGCCCGAGAGCATCTACGAGGACATCTACGCGGAGGCGGGCTGATGGCCAACATGGCACAGGCGATCCGTATGGCGCTCCACATGGGCGAGACGCAGCTCGAGCTGAAGGACGTCTTCGGCGAGGACGTGGGGCCCCCTTTGGGCGGCGCCTTCACGGTCACCCAGGGGATCGAGTGCGCCTGGAACAGCCCCCTCGACGAGCGCGGGATCGTGGGGATGGCCATCGGGATCGGGCTGACGGGCACCCGCTGCGTGGCCGAGATCCAGTTCTGCGACTATGCGCTGAACGCGATCGATCAGCTCAGGCAAGCGGGGCTCGTGCACTGGGCGAGCGCCGGCCAGTTCAACTTGCCCATCGTGGTCATGACGCCCGTGGGGGCGGGGATCCACGGCTCCATCTACCACTCTCACTCCTTCGACACCTTCGCCACCCACATGCCCGGGTGGAAGGTGGTCTGTCCCTCCACGCCGAAGGATGCCTACGGCCTGATGATCTCGGCGATCGAGGATCCGAACCCGGTCCTCTATCTCATGCCCAAGGCGCTCCTGCGGATCCGCGGCGAGGAGCTCATCCCCGGAGAACCCGCAGATCCGAAGGAGTTGAGGGACCGGATCGATGCGCCGCTGGGCGATCGTTCGAAGTGGAAGCCCAGGTGGCCGGACCTCGAACTCTACCGGGTTCCCATCGGCAAGGCGCGCCTCTTTCGTACCGGAACCCACGGCACGGTGGTCAGCTGGAGCCGGCACGTGCACATGGCCGTGGAGGCGGCCGATGCGCTGGCGAAGGAGGGGTACACCTTCGACGTGATCGATCTGCGCACCCTCTTCCCCTACGACTGGGATGCCATCTGCCAGAGCGTGGAGAAGACGGGGCGGCTGCTCGTGGTGAACGAGGACACCGAGGTCACCAACTTCGGCGAGCACCTCATTCGCCGCGCCTGCGACGAGCTCTTCTACCTTCTCGAAGCGCGGCCGCGCCTGCTCGCGGGAGCGAACGTGCCGGGTATCGGCCTCTCGCCACCGCTCGAGCACGCGAGCGTCCCGCAGCCCGAAGACGTGCTCGAGGCGATGCGCGCGCTGGTGACCGAGCGTGGCTTCGACGCGGGCTTCACGCCGAAGGTCGTCGGCGGCTGACGCGCCGCCACAGCGGGGCCAGGCCGGGGGCGATGCCCGGAGCGCGGCCGGCGGGGAATGGGGCCTGGGTCGCCGTGGGTTAGTCTCGAGAAGGTGAAGCTGCTGCATCTCTCGGACGTCCACGTCCACCACGCCGCATGGCCGCCGCCCCTCTTCAGCGGCGGATGGCGCCGGGTGCTTGCGCAGGTGGAGCTGCGGGGGCTCCGGCGTGGCTATCAGTTCCTCCGAGCCCCCGAGGTGCTCGCGCGCATCGCCGAGGAGGCCACGGCGGAAGCGGTGGATCACGTGGTCCTCTCGGGCGACCTCACCACGCTCGCGCTCGAGGAGGAGTTTCGCGCCGCGCGCCGCGCCCTCGAGCCCCTCATCGCCCAGCACCGCATCACCCTCGTTCCCGGCAACCACGATCGCTACACCCCCGCCGCGCGCCGCCAGCGCCGCTTCGAGGCGCACTTCGGGGATCTCTTGCAGAGCGACCTGCCCGAGTACTGCGTCGACGGAGCCTTTCCTCTGGTGCACCTGGTGGGCGAGGCGCTTGCGGTCGTGGGCCTCGACTCGGCGCTGGTGCCCTCGATTCCCGGCTTCTCCTACGGGCGGGTGGGGCGGCGGCAGCGGGAGGCGCTCGCCCGGATCCTGGCCGATCCGCGGGTGCAGGGGCGCCGGATCGTCGTCACCCTCCACCACGGCCCCTACCGCCACACCGGCCGCCGCGACCGGCCGAGCCACGGGCTCCACGATGCTCGGGCTGTCCTCGACCTCTGCGCCGCCGGCGGGGTGGACGCGCTGCTCCACGGGCACCTGCACGAGCGTTTTCGGCTGCGCTGTCCCCGCCGGGGCATCGAGGTCTTCGGAGCGGGCTCGAGCACCCAGGCCGGGCTCGAGGGCTACTGGCTCTTGGATCTCTCGGGGGAGGGGATTCGCGCCGAGGCCAGGGAGGTGCGCCTGCCGGAGCCCGCCCCGGCGGAGGCGCCGGCGGTGCTGCGGGAGCGCGGGGCGGCGTCTTCGAAGAGGCTGGCCATGCCCTCGAAGGGCACCGGGTCCTTCCGGTAGCCCAGTGTCTCCACCAACGTCGAGAATTGGTTCACACCCGTGGAGAACTCCACGTCGTCGGGGCCGATCTGGCACGGGTGCTCGTAGCCGGCTGCGTGGGCCAGCGCCAAGAGCTCCTTGCGCAGGGCCCGGATATAGCGGGCGAAGCGCTCCGCCTTTCCTTCCACGTCGAGCCCTGCCTGCAGCCAGCGGCTCTGGGTGGCCACCCCCGCGGGGCAGTGGCCGGTGTGGCACTTCAGGGCCTGGATGCAGCCGATGGAGAGCATCGCCTCTCGCGCCACCTGGATGAGGTCGCAGCCCATGGCAAAGGCCACCATGGCCCGGTCGGGAAAGCCCAGCTTCGCGCTGCCGATCCAAACCACCCGCGAGGCCATGCCTTCGGCCTGGAAGAGGGTGTAGGCACGCTGGAAGCCGATCTTCCACGGCAGGGCGACGTGGTCGGCGAAGGTCAGAGGGGCTGCACCGGTCCCCCCCTCGGCCCCGTCGATGCTGATGAAGTCGGGTCCCTGCCGCCGCGCCTTCATGCGCTCGGCGAGTTCCCGCCAAAACGCCGCCTCTCCCACCGCGCTCTTGATTCCCACCGGGAGGCCGGTGCAGGCGGCGATGGCTTCGACGAAGTCGATGAGCTCGTCGACTGTCGAGAACTCGGAGTGGGCGTTGGGAGAGATGCAGTCCTGGCCAGGGGGAACCCCGCGGATGGCGGCGATCTCCGGGGTGACCTTGCTCGCCGGGAGGATGCCGCCCTTACCTGGTTTGGCGCCCTGCGACAGCTTGATCTCGATGGCGCGGACCACGGGATGTTCCGCCACGCGTGCGGCGACGACATCGAGGGAGAAGCCATTCTCGTCCCGAGCGCCGAAGTACCCCGTCCCGATCTGCCACACGAGATCCCCGCCGTTTAGGTGGTATGGGGAGATGGCGCCCTCACCGGTGTTGTGGAGGCAGCCGGCCATGCGCGCGCCGATGTTGAGGGCGGTGATGGCGCGCGCGCCCAGCGAGCCGAAGCTCATCGCCGAGATGTTCACGATCGAGCGTGGGCGAAAGGCACGCTGGCGGTCATGGGTCTCCCCAAGGATCTTCAGGCAGGGGATCGCGGTGGGATCGCCCTCGGGGTGGAAGGCCTGGCTCTCGGGAAAGGGGAAGGCCGCATGCTTGATGATCGGGTAGCCGATCCCATAGAGGAGCTCGGTCGTTCCGAAGCCGAAGGTGTTGTTCTCTCCCTTGGCCGAGGCGTAGACCCAGGCGCGCTCGTCGCGGTTGAAGGGCTGTTCCTCCTTGTCGCCGGCCACCCAGTACTGCCGGAGTTCCGGACCGATGGTCTCCAGCCAGTAGCGCAGGTGTCCCACGATGGGAAAGTTGTGGAGGATGGTGTGGCGCCGCTGCAGGACGTCGTAGAGGGCGACCAGGCAGAGGACGGTGAGGGCGCCCAGGAGGGTGGAGAGGAGCCAGTGCTCGCTGCTCACTTGGAGGATCCGATCCATCTCGCTGTTCCCCTTCGCGCGCGTTCGCGTTGCCAGGCCGTCGTGCAGAGGGTGCGTCACCGGTGCCGTGCGCGGCTGCACCGGGCGCGGCCGCGCCCTTGGGTCTCGGCGCCGCCCGCCGCCTCCTCCTGTCGACCGTAGCGGGCAATGCGGCGCCGCTGCAATCTGGGCGCGGCGCAACCCCGTGCCGAAACGAGAACGTCGAGGGGGCCGGCCCCTTTCGGCGTTTCGCCGGGCGCAACACGGCAGGCGCCGCGGGCTGTGGCATCCTACGCAGTGATGGATAGACGGCACCTCCTCCTCGGCCTGGGCCTGGTGCTCTCGGGCGGTGCCCTGCTCGCCCCGGGGTGCGGCCGGACGGATCCTTCGACGCTGGACGATGCGGCGTGCGCGGTCGGTCACCTCTACCTGGGGGAGCAGGTGGGTGCCTGGAGGCTCGCAGACGACCTCACGATCCCCGATCTCGTACCGGGCCCGGGCGGCTCGGTGCGCACGCGGATGCTCGGGCCGGGGGAGAAGGGGTGGGTCGTTCGCCTCGACCCCACCGAGGGCGCTCTGCACGCCGAGGGGCCCGGGCTCGATCGCCTCGTCGACGGCGATGGGAGCGGCGCGCTCCTCGGCACCGCAGGGGGCGAGGTGGTCTTCCTCGACTCGGAGGGCGGCCGGACGACCGTGGCGGCGCCCATCGCCCGGCGCCACGGCCTCACGCTCCGCAACGGACTGCTGGAACGCAATGGCATCGTCCGGGGGAAGGTGCGCGCGGTCACCGCCCACAGCGCCGCCTGGGATGCCACCGAGGCGGTGTGGTGGATCCGCGGGGAGCGGGTGGGCGCCTTCGCACCCGCACCTGCTCCCGACCCACCGACCACCCTGGCGCCGCCCCTCGTCGACGCGAGCAGCGTGTACGCGAGCTGGCTCTCACCCGCGGCCTACGCGGGGCGCTGGGTCGAGGCGGAGGGCGCCGCCTGGGCCACGGAGTTCACGGTCCGCGGGGTCGGGTGGTTCATGGACCTCGTGGGGTCCGACTTCGTGGCGGCAGGCCCGACCCGGGTGGTGTTCCGGTGCGGGCAGGGCGCGGGACCGCCCCGACAGATGGAGGTGGAGATACCGCCCCGGTGCTTCCCCAGCGATGCCTTCGTGGGCGCCGACGGAGAGCCGGCCGTGCTCATGCCCTGTGAGGACGGAAGCGTGCGCACGGTGACAGCCGCTGGGGCCGAGGCGGTGCGCGTCTACCGGCCGGGGCGCCAGATCCACGCCGCGCGCGCCATCGGGGCGGACGCCTTCGTGTGGGTGGAGACCGGGGAGGGGTGCGGAACCCGCGGGGAGCTCCTCGCCTGGGTCCGGGGACGGATGCGTGTTCTCGACGTCCTCTTTACGGCCGATCGCTGCGAGGCTACGCCGGATCCCCTGACCCTCTTCGTCCACGCAGGACGCGTCTTCTGGTCGGACCGGCGCGGCGTCCACTGGACTCGAGAAGCCTGTTTCCGGTAGCGATCCCAGGTGCTATACAAAGGAGCGGCATGGCAGACCGCCCGAGAACGAGCAAGCGCGAGCTGCTCCTTCGACTGCTCGATGCGGGGAAGGTGATGGTGCAGCTCGACGCCCGGCGTGAGGGCGTCGTCGTTCCGGAGCACCTCACGGGGCAGAGCGATCTGAAGCTCAACCTCTCCTACCGCTTCGCCGGGCCGATGACGGTCGAGGCGGACCGGGTGTGCGCCGAGCTCTCGTTTTCCGGGCACCCCTTCCTCTGCGAAGTGCCATTCTCGGCCATCTACGCGATGGTCTCGCACACCACGCACGACTTCTATTTCTTCCCGACGGAGGCGCCCGCAGAGGCACTCGCCGCGGTGGCGGAATGGATGGAGGCGGAGCATGGCGCGGGCGGGCCGCCGAGGCAGCGGCCGCGGCTCGAGGCCATCGATGGGGGACGGCTGCAAGAGGCACCGGGTGGCAGCGGTGCCGGGCGTCGCGTAGGTGGCTCTGCGGGCGAGGATTCGGGTGCGCCGGAGGGTGCCGGCGGCCCGAAGGGCCGCCCGCGCGCGCCCCATCTTCGACTGCTGAAGTAGGCCCTCTGCGCCCGGCACCTGCCGCGGTGTCCACCGAGTGCCGCGTGCCGAGCGCCACCTCTGGCGGTGCCGCGCCCGACGCAGAGCGTCAAGCACCGCGCCGCGCGGGGGCATGCATGCGCCGTGCGATGGGCTATGTTAGCGTCCGCCGGCACCTCGAGATTCCACATGCGCATTCACATCCTCTTCCACGATCGATGCTTCGACGGCATGGCCTCCGCGGGCCTCTTCGAGGTCTTCTACCGTACGAAGGTCGATCGCTCGGCAGAGGTGAGCTTCGGAGGTCTCGAGCATGGCCCCGGCCCGGGCCGACTGTGTCCGGAGCGCTTGGAAGGGGACGAGAACGCCGTTCTCGACTTCCGCTATCTCCCCGACGAGCGGCTAACCTGGTGGTTCGACCATCACCGCACGGGCTTCAAGTCGGCCGAGGATCGCGTGCACTTCGAGACCGACACTTCCGGTCGCAAGTACTTCGATCCCAACGCCTCGAGCTGCGCCAGCCTGATGGTGCGCCAGCTCGCGCGGCACCATGGCTTCGATCCCAGCCCCTACCGCGAGGTGCTCGCCTGGGCCGATCGGATCGATACGGCCCGCTTCGAGACGCCGGAGGCGGCGGTCTCGCTGGAGACGGCCCCGATGCGTCTCTTGGCTTGGATCGAACACAGCCACTCCCTCGAGGAGCGCGTCGTCGTCCTGCGGCATCTCGTGCGCGAAGGGGTCGAGGCGGCGGCGGGGTTGCCCCTCGTGCGACGGCAGCTCGAGCCGGTGCTTGCGGCGCATCGAGAGACCGTGGCGGCGTTCCGGCGGCGCTGCCGCCTCGAGGGGTCGGTGGCCTTCTGCGATCTGACCGATCTCTCTCTGAAATCGGTGAACAAGTTTCTCGCCTACTATCTCTTTCCGGAGGCGCCCTACGCGGTGGTGGTCACCCGCAACGGGCGCAGCAGTCGGGTCAGCGTCGGGTTCAGCCCCTGGCGGGATCGGCGCGAGCTGCGCCACGACATCGCCCGGCTCTGTCACCGCTACGGCGGCGGGGGCCACTCGGTGGTCGGCGGAATCGACTTCCACGCCGACGCCGCCGACGAGGCGGTGCGGGTGGCACGTGAGGTGGTGGCCACGCTCAACCGCAGTTGAGGCCGTGGACCGGCGTGCGGGCTGCCTTTGGGCGGCACGGGTGCTGCGCGCAGCGGCGGATTTGCGTCCCCTCGCGCGCTGCTCCGGTCCGCTGCTGGCTCCACCGAGGCGCCAGCTCCGCGGGAGTCTACGGGCCCGGGTCTACGGGAGGGCGCCCTGCGGCGAGAAGATCGTCACGCTGTCGGCGAAGACGGGGACCTGGAACGTGGCGAACTCCGAGGCCATCCCGTCGCGCATCGCGGCCAGCGTGAGGGTCCTCGTGCCCGGCTTGACGTTGATGGCCGCATAGAGGCCGTCGATGTTGGTGGTCTCCCGGGCCGGGTCGGGGTTCTCCACCCCATCGGTGAAGCCCAGCTTGCCGAAGACGCCTCCCTCGGCGTCCACCACCCGCTTCTCGTCCATGTTGTCGATGCCAACACGCAGGTTCGCCACGGCGTTGCCTGCGCAGTCGTAGACGGTGCCGGCCAGGGCGCCGCGGCCCACGCCGTCCTGGAGGTCGTCGCTCCCCTCGATGCCGGCGGTGATGCCTGCGGTCTGTGGGAAGACCTGGTAGGTGGTTACCGCGATCACGATGACCTCCTCGCTGATCGTCTGCAACCCGTCCACGTCGCTGGCGCGGTCCGCCCACAGAACGGCGCCGTACACATAGGTGTCCACGAACTCGGGCGAGGGCCGGGTGTCCCGCACCTTCACGATGAGCGCCGTGTTCGTGGGAATGACCTCGGCGGCGGTGTCGAAGGCGCCACCGCTGGGGCACCCCGCGCCGAGCACGTCCATGTCCTGCCCGCTTTGTACCGTCGCCAGGGGCGTCGAATCGACACCGTCGGCAAGCCGATAGAAGGAGATCTCGAGGCCGCTGTGGGTGTCTTGGTCGAGTCCGAAGGTGGTGACACAGCCGCGCAGGCGGACCGTTGCCGGCCCAGCGGGCGGAGTGGGGGCGGTGGCATAGCAGGCGAGGTCGGGGGGAGCGAGGGGATCCGCCATGGCCAGAGAGTCGGTGGTGCACTGCCCGTCGCCTCCCTGATCCGCCTTGAAGCATACCGAGGCCCGGCGCTCGCACACTGCCCGATTCTTGCAGTGGTAGTGCTCGGTGCAGGCGTACTCGCGCGCCGGCGTGCAGGTCTGTCCCCCGCCGTCAGAGGTGCCCGCGTCGGGCGGGCTGCCACCATCCACCTGACCCCCGCCGCCCCCACCGGAGCATGCGGAAACGAGGCAAAGCGCACTGAGGACGGCGAGCGGGGCGTACTTCATCGGCTTCCTCCCTGTGCCGGCACCTGTAGCGGGGACCGCGCGATGGGTCAATCGCCGGGCGGGTCCGATGGGTCGCGCCAGCGCTCGGCAGCCGCGCGCGCGCGGGCGATGGCCCGTGCGAGGCGGTCGTCGCGGACTCCAGCCCCCTCGACCTCGGCGAGGAGACGCGGGTCGACCGGCGGGGGTGCTCGCCGGGGCGGCTTGCGACGCGGGGGCGGCGTGCTCACCCCGGGGCGCACCTTCCACCGGAGGGCCGCGACGCGCCCCTCCCCGAGGAGCCGGCTGAGGCGTTCGAGGAGCAGCGCCTCGACCGCTTCGAGGTGCTGCTGCCAGGCACTGTCTTGCACGGCCACGTCGAGGACGCCCTCCGAGAGGCCGAGCACCTTCGTGCGCCGAGCCAGGCGTGCCCCAGCGGCGGCCTGCCACGCAAGATCGAGGCGCGAAGGGCCCCGAGCACCACCGAGGGCCGCGGCCACGTGGGGGAGAACCTCGGTGACGGGCTTCGTTACAGCGGCCCGAGATGCCCGGGCCCGATGGGCTCGCCGCGCCATGGGCCGAGGCTACGCGGGTGGTCTCACCCAGGCAAGCAGCGGTCCTCGTCGGGGCCGTCCGAGAGGAGGGCGAGCCCTCGGGGACAGCGAGGGGCCCACGGCGGGGCGCGATGCACCCCGCCGGCCCGGGGGCGTGCGCGTGGGCTGGGCCGTAGCGTCGGGGACGGTTGCGCACGGGCGGGGCTGCGGGGTTGCCTTGACATGCGCGGATCGCGCGTGCGAACAATCGTCCGCCTTCCCGCCGGCGATCCGGCGCCAGCGGGGCGTACTTGGAGAGGAGCTGCTTGAAGATGGAGCGCTGCACCCCGCAGGCTCTGCGCCGCACGGGCGGCCGAGGGCGTCGCCACGGGGCGCGAAACTTCAGGCGGTATCGAGGTTGGAATCGATGACGGAAGCGCACGACGGACGTGCGACGACGCAACAGCAGTCCTGGGAGGGACGTATGAGCACCGAGACCCGCCAGCAGTGGGGATGGTCATCCCTAGCCGTATTCGCCTTCGCCGCGCTCGCGGCGTGTGGGCCCACGACCACCGGAAATCCGGATGGGGGCGCCCCGGATGGGAGCGAACCGGATGCGGGCACTCAGTGTGAACTCAACCAGCCTGACTGCTGCGTGCGCAGCCGCGACTGCCGCCATCTCAACGACGGTCCGAACGTGGCCTACTGCGAGACGGAGACGGGTACCTGCAAGTACCTCTGCAACACCGCCGCCGACTGCACGACCCTGGAGCCGACGCTCTGCGGTGACGGGAGCTGCGTCTGCGACGAAGGCTTCTGCAAGGTTCCCGCCTGTTCGTACGACGGCGACTGCGGAGGCGCCGGCAAGTGCATCGCCGGCGAGTGCCAGGACGGCGAGGCGGCGCCCGACGGCTGCGTGATCGCGCCCGACCCCGTGTACATCAACGAGGGCGGCACCGTTCAGCTCTATGCCTATGCCACCAAGGGGGGGCAGTACGTGGTGCCCGCGGGGGCATGGACCTGGAGCTCCGACGACACCGGCGTCGTGACGGTGGATGCCAACGGGGTTGCCACCGGAGCCGGCGCGGGCACGGCGAACGTGACGGCGAGCATCGGCGGGGCGAGCTGCTCGGTGCTCGTCAACGGGTTTGCCAAAGCGGCGGCCGATGAGGTCCGGGTGGTGGCCATCGACGAGCTGACACGGGAACCGGTCGCCAACGCGACGGTGGTCGTCGACGACGGCACCAACGCGGTCGAGGGCACCACCGGGGCCGATGGTTCGGTCACCCTGATGGGCATCACCGCGGCCACCGTGGACGTCCACGTCTTCACCGCGGCCTCGGGCTATGCCTCGGCGCCGAATGGGTACGCGTACATCTCGGTGCTCGGCAGCACCTCGAAGGACCTGGTGGTCTACCTGCCCCGCAACCCGGCGCCCAACAAGGCCGGCGGCTTCCGAGGCGAACTGACCGCCGAGGACTTCGCGAAGCTCGGCGACGACGACGTGCACATCGCTCTGGCCGGCGCCTCGATCCCAGGGAACTTCATCGACCTGGATCTCTCCGTGCTCGTCGGCGAGATGATCGACACGCATGTGAAGTTCGGGAACCTCCTCGACGACACCATCCCGCTGCCGAGCGGTCTCGTGCTCGGGGTAGGATCCGAGTTCTTCGAGGACCGTACGCGCTGCCCCAACATGGACGCCGGGTGCTACTTCCCCCTGGCCGTTCCGGGGACCCGCACCGCCTGGGCCCTTGGTGGAAACCTACCCCTCGCCGAGGTGACGCAGGTTCTCGGCCCGGTGATCGGCGGCGGCGGTTCGAACATCGACGTGGGACCGCTCCTCGGCGCGTTGCTCCCGCTCTTCAACCGCTTCAACTCGGCGGTGCATCCCGGGGTGGAGATCCCGGAGTTCGACCGGGACATGAATGGCCTGCCTGCCTTCGATCAGTTCCCGCAGGTGGACATCGAGCTGACGCAGGAGCTGCGGCTGAAGGGGATTGTGGACGTTCCCACGCTGCCGCAGGTGGGCGGCGAGTACCTCGATGGGGCGGTGGTCCTCGGCGGCGTGATCGTCGAAGGGCAGGGCCTCGTTCCCCTTGGGCTGACCGCTGGTCTGGACGTTCAGGATCCCGAGACGCAGACGAAGAACGGCGTGGTCAACGACGAGGGCGACGAGCCGACCCCGGGCAAGGCCACTCTGCGCCTGGCGACGCAGCACGGCGGCGTGGAGGGGAGCAAGTATGTGCTCCTGGGCCTCGCCCTTTCCTTCGACGGCCTGGTCGGGGGTACTGGCCGGCAGGCGCTCTCCGGCTATGCCGCCACCTTTGACGGCATCGGCTTCGAAGAGGAGATCGGCTTCGGTACGGCCGGCTTCCTTGGCTTCGCCGAGGCTGCCTCCTACGATGCGGCGAGCCGCCAGTACACCCCCGCCACGGTGGCCGGGGCCGACCTCTACCGCCTGGCCATGGACAGTGCCGAGGACCGGGGATGGATCGTCTACCACGCGGGCGACCTCGGGCCGGTAACGCTCATCGACCCCACCCAGTTCACCTGCGGGGGCGCCACCTGTGAGGACCGCGCCGGTGCGAACCTGGATGCGCAGGCGGTGGTGACCGATGGGGTCGACCCTTCGCAGCTCTTCGGCTTCAACGGCACCGACCTCGACAGCTTGGTGAAGATCCTGCGCGGCTTCTCCACCATCGACATCAGCGCCCCCTAGGGGCGGCAGCGCACCGGAAGACCCGTGGGCGCCGGTCCCTCGCCGAGCGGGGGCCGGCGCCTTCGCGTGTGGGGTGAGAGTTTCGAAGGGGTGGAACCCTCATGCTAGAGTCACCTCGTGGTCAGGCAGAAGACCGTCGTCACGGTGATCTCCAAGATTTCGGAGAAGCCCGTCCAGAAGCCGGCGTGTCTCGTGGTCATCTACGGCCTGGACCTGGGGAAGAAGTACGAGATCGACCGGCCCGAGCTGATCATCGGCCGTAGCTCGAAGTCGGACATCCACGTCGACCAGGAATCGGTCTCACGGAGCCACGCTCGCATCGTTCACGAGGGCGAGCGCATCAGTCTGGTCGATCTCGGGTCGACCAACGGTACCTATGTCAACGATGTGCTGACCACGCGCTGCGAGCTGCGGGACGGCGATTTCATCAAGATCGGGCGGACGATCTTCAAGTTCCTCTCTGGCAACAACATCGAGAACGAGTACCATGAGGAGATCTATCGCCTGACCACGATGGACGGGCTGACGCAGGTGTACAACAAGCGCTACTTCCTCGAGGCGCTCGAGCGAGAGATTTCCCGTTGTCGCCGCTACGACCGAGCGCTCTCGCTGGTGCTCTTCGACGTGGACCATTTCAAGCAGGTCAACGACACCTATGGTCACCTGGCGGGGGATCACGTCCTGAAGCAGGTGGCGGATCTGGTGAAGCAGCACGTGCGTCGCGAAGACGTCCTCGCCCGCTATGGCGGCGAGGAGTTCGCCCTGGTCCTGCCGGAGGTCGGGCTGAAGGGGGCCGGTGCGGTGGCAGAGAAGGTGCGGAGCCTGGTGGAGGCCCACGCGCTTCGGTACGAGGATTCGGAGATTCCCATCACGATCAGCGCCGGCGTGGCGGAGTTGCAAGACGGGGTGCACTCGGGCGAGGACTTCGTGAAGGTTGCCGACGAGCGCCTGTACCGAGCGAAACGCGGGGGCAGGAACCGCGTCGTGCTGGGCGACTGATCCGATGATCCGGCGGCGGGGCGCAGGCCCGCGCCAGGCTGTGCCGTCGCGCCGGCACCGCTACAGCGCGACGAAGGGATTGCGCCGCGCCTCGAGGGCGCCGTCCAGGAGCGTCTGGATGCGGCTCCGCACCTGGTCGGCGAGCCGGTTGACCAGCACTCGGTCGCCGGCGGCCTCGGGGCCGTGGTGCGAGAAGTCCATCACCTCGCCGAAGACCACCGTCCACCGCACGGGCAGAGGCAGGAGGCCTAGGGGGCCGAGCCAGGGGAAGGTGGGGGTCAATGGGAGGAAGGGCAGCCCGGCCGGTCTGGCGAGGGCATCGAGGCGGCAGAGGACCGGGTGGGTTTCCTCAGCACCCACGATGGCGACGGGCACGATGGGCGAGCGCGTGCGCAGGGCCAGCTTCATGAAACCGCCGCGGCCGAAACGCTGGAGCTGGTAGCGCTTCGTCCAAGGCTTCGCGAGCCCCTTGAGCCCCTCGGGGAAGACGGCGAGCAGCGCCTCCTGCTCCAGGAGGCGCCGCGCGTTCTCCGGGCAGGCGCGCACCCCTCCGTAGCGGTTGAGGAAGGTGCCCACGAAGGGGGCGTGGAAGAGGAAGTCCTCGAGGAGCGGGCGCACCGGGCGAGGGTTGGGGTGACGCAGCTCGACCGCGGTCTTGAGCATGAGCGCGTCGAGGGGAAGGGTTCCTCCGTGGTTGGCGATGAGCAGACACCGTCCCGCCGCGGGTACGCTCTCGATACCGCGCACCGCCACGCGGAAGTAGCGCTCGAAGAGGAAGTGGAAGAGCGGCGCGACGCGTGCTTCGAAGTCCGGGTCGCGGCCGAAGGCATCGAAGGGCACCTCTTTCCAGCGGGTGCGCGCCTGTCGGGGCGGCCGGCGCCGCAGCGCAGCTTCGCGCAACACCTCGGCGACGGTCTCGATGCCCGCGGCCACTGCCTCGGCCCGTCGCCGGCCGAGCAGTTGGTGGAGCAAAGACTCCACCCGGTCGGCCGCCGCGCCCAGTTCCTCGCCGACGCCCAGGACCGCGGCGCCCCCCATCCCGGCGGCACGGAGGGTGCTCGCCAGGCGCTCCGCGCTTTCCCGGGCCAGGCTCCGCGGGCGAGGCGAGGGCGAGGCAGGGCGCACAGGCGGTGCGGCTGCGTTGAGGTCCGGGTCGGTCCAGGTGGTCGAGTGGGCGGCACGCACCCAGGGGGGGATGGCCTCCGGCGCTGCGGCGCCGCCCGGGGACGGGCGGCCCACCTCGCCGGGAGGCGGGGCGGAGCCCGCTTGGAGAGGCCGGCCTTCGAGGGTGGTAGGCTGCATGGCCCAGCGCCTGTCCGCCCGGGTCTCCTTGGCCCGGGTCTCCTTGGCCCGGGTCTTCTTGGCTTGAGTCTTCTTGGCTTGAGTTTTCTTGGCTTGAGTTTTCTTGGCTTGAGTTTTCTTGGCTCGGGTCTTCTTGGCTTGGG
>CAYYHA010000049.1:0-22078 GCA_964471535.1 uncultured Myxococcia bacterium
GTCCATGGGGGTGAAATCGTCGTTCAAGAGCACCACCCGATACATGGGCGGCTTTCCTCGCCGCGGGAGCCGTCTGCGGCGCCCCTGCTTGGGGAGCCTGCGGGCGGGCCTTGGCTGGCGCCGTTCCCTTCGCCTTCGCGGGCGCCGGTGCCGAGCCCCCAGCCGGCCGGCCTTCCTTCATGCCCCGCTTGACGTTGTTGAAGACTTCGACGGTGATGCCCCGCAAGGTCTCGAGTACCCCCTCGCCGGTCATCGCCACCGCCTCGAAGGTCTTCACCTTCCGCTCGTTCAGCGCGCGGTCGAGGGCCGCGACGGGCAAGGCCCCAGGAAGATCGCGCTTGTTGTACTGGATCACCATCGGGATGGTGTCGTAGTCGAGCTTGTTCGCCAGAAGGTTCTTCTTGAGATCCTTCAGCGACTCGATGTTCTCCTTCAGCTTGTCCTTCGCGCTGTCGGCGACGAAGACCACGCCGTCGGCGCCCTGCAGGACCAGTCGCCGCGTCTCGGCGTAGTAGATCTGCCCGGGCACGGTGAAGACGCGGACGGTGAAGGTCATCCCGGCGATCTTCCCCAGGTTCATGGGGAGGAGGTCGAAGTAGATGGTCCGGTCGGTCTCGGTGGCGATGCTGACGAGCTTGCCGCGCAGGTCCTCGCGCATCTTCGCGTGGACCTGCTGCAGGTTCGTCGTCTTCCCGCACATGCCCGGCCCGTAGTAGACGATCTTCGCCGTGAGCTCGCGGTCTTTGAAGTTGTAGGTCGGCAAGGCTCCGCCGATTCTCCGTGGATCGCCGAGCGCCGGTCAAGAAAGGGCGCGGGCGCTCACGCAGCGCCTTGGGCGTCACCGCGCAGGAAGCGCTCTGCCTCCTCCACGTCGAGGCGACTGCCGATGAACAGCGGCACGCGCTGGTGCAAGCTCTCCGGAAGGACGTCCAGGATCCGCTGCGTGCCCGTCGACGCCGCGCCCCCCGCCTGCTCGCACAGCCACGCCAGTGGCGCCGCCTCGAACATCAGCCGCAGTTTGCCCCGGGGGTTCTTCGCATCGCCCGGGTACATGAAGATGCCGCCGTAGAGCAGGTTCCGGTGGAAGTCCGCCACCAGCGAGCCGATGTAGCGCGAGGAGTAGGGCGCGCCCCGCGCGTTCTCGCTGCTCTTCAGGTGGGCCACGTAGCGTTGCATCTCGGGCGCCCACCTCTCGGTGTTCCCCTCGTTGACCGAGTAGATCTTTCCTCGCTCGGGGATGCGGATGGACCGGTGTGAGAGGAGGAACTCACCGATGGAGGGGTCGAGGGTGAACCCATGGACCCCCTGCCCGGTGCTGTACACGAAGACGGTGGAGGAGCCGTAGACCACGTAGCCGGCGCCCACGAGCTGCCGCCCCGGCTGCAGGATCTCGTCCACGGTCATCTCCTTCTCGAAGCGGTCGCGGTGCCAGACGCGCCAGATGCCGAAGATGGTGCCAATGGAGACGTTGGCGTCGATGTTGGAGGAGCCGTCGAGGGGATCGAAGCAGACGATGTACCTTCCGCGGCTCTCGGTCGCCGGCACCGAGACGAAGTCCTCCTCCTCCTCGCTGGCCATGGCGCAGACCTGCCCCGACCGGCGCAGCATCTCCATGATGAGGCGGTTGGCATAGGCGTCGAGCTTCTGCACCTCCTCGCCCTGCACGTTCTGCTCGCCGGTCTTGCCGAGGATGTCCACGAGCCCTGCCCGGCGGACTTCCCGACTGACCATCTTGGCGGCCAGACCGATGCTCTCGAGCAGCTGCGAGAAGGCGCCGCTGGCTCCGGGATGCGCCTTCTGGGAATCGAGAATATGCCGCTCGAGCGTGACGAGCTCTTGCTCCGCTGCCTCGTTCTCGCTCACGACTTCGCCTCCAAGGCCTCCTTGGCATACCGCGAGGGTGCCGTAAAGGCCCGTCCCTGCTACGGTCACTGCCGATGCCCGAGCCAGCCAGGACGCGCCTCGGCCCCGGGGAGGCGGAGGTCTACGTCTACACCTTCAAGGAAGGGCTCCTCTCCCCGGTGGCGCACGATCTGAAGCTGCGTGCGGCCGCGTTCGAGATCGCGGTGGAAGGCGAGAAGGTGCGCGCCAGCTTCGATCCCGCCCGCATCGAGGTGGTCTCTGCGATGCGGGACGGCCGCCCCGACCCGGAGGCGCTCTCGGCGCACGACCGAGCGGAGATCGAGCGCAACATCCGCCGGTCGGTGCTCGAGGTCGAGCGCTACCCGGAGATTCGCTTCGAGGGCACCTTTTCGCGCGAAGGCGAGTCGGCAGAGGTCTACGGCCAGCTCCACCTCCATGGGGTGACCCGGCCCGTCAGCCTTTCGGTTCACCAAAGCGACGGAGAGCTGCTCGGGCAGGTGCGCCTCGATCAGCGTGACTTTGCCATCACCCCCTTTCGGGCGCTCATGGGGGCGCTGAAGATCAAGCCCGAGGTGGAGGTGGAGCTTCGCCTGCCCGCTGCACTTCTCTCGGCCGCCGGCGTTCAGACGGAGGCCCGAGGGTCTTGAGCGCGGGCAAGGCCTGGGTGGAGGTAGGGGGGGCGAGCGCCGCCCCGCTCGAGGCCGTCCGAGATGCGCACCACAGACGACCCACGCTGCGCCAGGCGCCCGGTACCATCCGGCGGGGGCGGCCGCATCCCGATGCCCGGACGTGATGCGGCCGTTGTCTTTTTTCCTGCCTCCCCGCAAGCTGCGTCGTTGGAGCCTGGTGCGCCGGGCGACGCCCCGGCGCCCTAGGAGCGAGGAGCCATGGAACGAGGAGGCACGCAGCGCGATCGTGGAGAGGCCTTCCGGCGTGAGGCCGAGCGGCAGCGCACCCGCCTCGCCGAGGGCGTGCAGGAGCTTTGGATCGGGGGCAAGAGGGTGCCAGCGAAGTCCGGCGGCACCTTCGAGGTCCGAGAGCCGGCGACGGGCCGGCGCCTCGCCCGGGTGGCACGGGCCGAGGCCGAAGACGTCGCGGCCGCGGTGGAGGCGGCGCGCCGGGCGGGCGCCGATCCCGCCTGGGTGGAGATGGAACCCTCCCGCCGCGCCGCCCTCCTGCGTGCCATGGGCGATCTCATCGAGGCCCATGCAGAGGAGCTGGCCGTCCTGGAGGCGCTCAACAACGGGAAGACGGTGGCCGAGGCCCTGCGCGGTGACATCCCACCGGCGTGGGACATCTTCCATTACTATGCCGGGTGGGTGCGGAGCCTCTATGGGGAGACCATTCCCGTCGACGGCCCCTACGCAAACCTGACCTGGCGCGAGCCGCTCGGCGTCTGTGGCCTCATCGTGCCCTGGAACTACCCGCTGCTCATCGCCTGCTGGAAGATCGCGCCGGCGCTGGCCACGGGCAACACCGTGGTGCTCAAGCCCAGCGAGTACACGCCGCTGACGGCGCTGCGCTTCGCCGAGCTGGTCCACGAGCACCTGGACCTGCCGCCGGGGGTGCTCAACGTGGTGCCGGGGTTCGGCGACGGGGCCGGCGCGGCCCTCGCTCTCGATCCCGGCGTGGCGAAGATCGCGTTCACCGGTTCGGTGCGGACCGCCCGGGCGCTGCTCCGGGCCAGCGCCGACTCCAACTTGAAGAAGATCTCCCTGGAACTCGGCGGCAAGTCGCCGAACATCCTCTTCGCCGACTGCGATCTGGACGCGGCGATCGGCGCCGCCTTCCGGGCCATCTACGCCAACAAGGGCGAGGTGTGCTCCGCCGGCTCACGCCTCCTCGTGGAGCGCACCATCCATCGCGAGGTGGTCGAGCGCCTCTCGGAGAAGGCACGCGCGATGCGGGTCGGAGACCCCCTCGACCCCGAATCGGAGATGGGCGCGCAGGTGAGCGAGGCGCAGCTCGCCACCATCGAACGCTACGTGGAGGCAGGGCGCGCCGAGGCCCGCCTGGTGGTCGGGGGGAGCCGGGACACCGAGGGCGCCAAGGCCAAGGGCTTCTTCTATCGTCCCACCCTCTTCGACGAGGTGCCCCCGGACGCGACGATCGCCCAAGAGGAGATCTTCGGACCGGTTTTGGCGGTGATCCCCTTCGACGACGAGGCGGAGGCGCTGCGCATCGCCAACGGCACCCCGTATGGGTTGGTGAGCGCGGTATGGACGCGCGACGTGGGGCGGGCGATGCGGATGGCACGGGGACTTCAGGCCGGGGTGGTGTGGATCAACACCTACAACGGTTTCGACTCGGCGGCGCCCTTCGGTGGCTACAAGCTCTCGGGCTGGGGCCGTGAGATGGGGCGGCACGCCCTCGAGAGCTACACGCAGGTCAAGGACGTGTGGATCGCCTGGTCGTGAGGGTTTCTTCGTCCGAGGGCCGAAAGGGGAGGCGGGGCATGGTGGGAGCGCCGCGGGGGGGCGTGCGATCGGCGCCCAGCGTGATGCGACAGATGGGGGCGGACTCGAGCGGGCGGTCCGGCCGGCGGCTGGGGAGCGGCCCTCGGAAACGGTTGGCAGCTGAGAGGAGGCTTTGGGCATGAAGCTGGAGACGTTGAAGAAGCGCTTCGAGGAGGACGGCGTTCGCCGGGTGAAGATCGGGGGCTTCGACATCGATGGGGTCCTGCGGGGGAAGTACGTGAGCCTGGAGAAGTTTTTGAGCGCCGCGGAGAAGGGGCTTGGCTTCTGTGACGTCGTCTTCGGGTGGGACATCGGTGACATCCTCTATGACAACGTGAAGCTGACCGGCTGGCACACCGGCTACCCGGATCTCCACGCGACGGTGGATCTCTCCACCTACCGGCTCATCCCTTGGGAGCCGGAGACGGCCGCCTTCCTCCTCCGGCTGCACCCAGAGGTGGGCCCGCGCAGCGTCCTCGAGCGGGTCGAGAAGAAGGCCGAGGCGATGGGCTTTCGGGTCCTCACCGGCGCCGAGTTCGAGTTCTTCCTCTTCAAGGAGACGCCGGACACCCTGGCCGCCGGCGGCATCGCAAGCCCCCAGCCCATGGACCCGGGCATGTTCGGCTACTCCTGGCTGCGCAGCAGCCAGGCGTCCGCCCTGATGCACGATCTCCTCGATGGGTGCGAGGCTTTCGACGTCCCCATGGAGGGCCTGCACACGGAGACCGGCCCTGGCGTCTACGAGGCGGCGATGAAGGCGCGCACCCTGGTGGCGGCGGCGGATCACGCAGCGCTCTTCAAGACCGCGGTCAAGGAGATCGCCTCGCGGCACGGGGTGACGGCCAGCTTCATGGCCAAGTGGTCGCTCGCCTATCCGGGCTGCTCGGGCCACCTGCACCAGTCGCTGTGGGACGCGGCGGGGAAGAAGAACCTCTTTCACGATCCCGACGATCCGAGGGGCATGAGCAAGCTCTTCCGCCACTACCTCGCCGGGCAGCAGCGGCTCCTCCCCGAGCTGACCGCCTGCATCGCGCCCACAGTCAACTCCTACAAGCGCTTCGTCGAGGGGACCTGGGCGCCGCTCAATGCCACCTGGGGCATCGAGAACCGGACCTGCGCCCTGCGCGTCATCACCGGTCCCGGCAAGAACGCCACCCGGGTGGAGGTGCGCGCCACTGGGGCGGACATCAACCCCTACGTCGCCTACGCCGCGACCGTGGGGGCCGGGCTCTACGGCATCGAGCAGGGCCTCGAGCCGACCGAGCCGGTCACCGGAAACGCCTACGAGGCGAAGGGCGCCAAGGCCCGTCCGCTGCCCCGCAGCCTGAAGGACGCGGTGAGCGCGCTGAAGCGAAGCCGGGCCGCGCGGGAGATCCTCGGGGAGGACTTCGTCGACCACTACGTGCGCACCCGCGAGTGGGAGGTGCGAGCCTTCGAGGGGGCGGTGACCGACTGGGAGCTGAAGCGCTACTTCGAGCTCGTCTGATTCGGACCTGCCTTCGGGCGGGTGCCGGCCTCTGCGCGGCCGCCAGTCTCGGCGCCCGCACCCGGTCGAGAAGGACCTGCGTCGCCTCCGGTCGCATGCGTTTGGCCTTCCTCACCCTCGGCCGACTTCCCCCGCCCCACCTCCCCGGGCCGGGGCACGGATCGCAGAAAGTGCTCGAGGACCGGCCAGACCTCCTCGGGCGCCCGCCGGCCGATAAGCAGATCCCAGTGGCCATAGTCGGTGGGCTGCCCGTGGGCGCGGCCGAAGAGGCGCACCGACGCACGGAGCAGCCGCGCCGTGTGGACGATGGCCTCAGGCGCCACCTGTGCGTCCTTGCTCCCTCCGATGAGCAAGGTGGGGATTCGGTAGTCGCCCGTGTGTTCGAGGAAGCGAAAGCCGCCGGTGGTGCGAAGGCCGCCCGGCTCGAAGGTGGTCGCAAGGGAGGCGAGGAGGGAGACTGGCACCGTGTGGAAACAGCCGGCGTGGAGACGCCGGGTGTTCTCGGGCTCGATGTTCTCGGGCCACACGTTGAAGGTGTCGAGGGCGCGGATGCGACCGTTCAGGGGCGAGAGGAGGTGCGCCAGCGTGCCGTAGGGGAGCGCGGGCAGGCGCTCGAGCAGCGGGCGAAGCCGGAGCAGGGTCCGGAAGCCCGTGGCACCGACCCGGTAGTCGAGGGCCGAGCCCACCGCGATCCCACGTGTGACCGGATCCGACGGATGCAGGATGCCCCAGCACATCAAGAGGATCCCGCCCATGGAGTGGCCCACCCAAGCGATCTCCCGGGTGCCGCTCTCGGCGCGGATGTGCTCCACAATCGCCGGCAGGTCCTGCTGCAGGTAGTCGGTGAAGGTCCAGCGGAGGTGGGGGCGCTCGCTCTCCCCGTGTCCCCGCAGCTCGGGCATCCAGACGTCGTAGCCTCGCCGGGCCAGGTACCCAGAGAGGGAGCGCCCTGGAAAGTCGTAGGCACAGGCGTTGGCGGCAAGCCCGTGCAGGAGCATCACCACGCGTCCTTCCCCTGCGCCGGGCCCGGCAGGGGGACGGCGCCGGACGACGAGGTGCACGCCGTCCCGGGCGCGGACCACCTGACGCATCGGGGCGTCCAGCCGCCCCGGCGGCGTCGAGAAGGGGCGGATCCGCTCGAGGGCGGAGAGGATTCGCTCGCTGGCTCCCACGGCTTGCTACATCGACGCTTCGAGGAGGGCCTGCAGGTCGGTGCGGGTCACCGGCCGCGGGTTCTCCAGGTGGCATCCATCGGCGAAGGCCAGCTCCACCAGCGCCGGAACGAGCCCCGGGTCCACCCCCGCCTCGGCAAGCCCCGAGGGGAGTCCCGCACCGCGGCACAGCTCCCGGACGCGAGCCGCCGCCCGCTCCCCCGGCTCGCGGCCGTAGCTGGCGCTCGAGGCCCCAAGCGCGGTGGCGATGTCCTCCACCCGCTCCGGGACCGCCTCGGCATTGAAGCGAAGCACCGCGGCGAGGCACAGCGCGTTGGCGAGGCCGTGGTGCAGATCGGTCTCCGCGCCGATGGCATGGGCCAGGGAGTGGCACACCCCCAGGCCCTTCTGGAAGGCCGTCGCCCCCATCAGCGCCGCCGCCATCATCCCCGAGCGCGCCTCCATGTCGTCGCCGCGTTTGACCGCGCGCACCAGGTAGCGCGAGACCAGGGCCGTCCCCCGGATGGCGATGGCGTCGGCGAGGGGATGGAAGCCCTTGGCCAGGTAGGCCTCCACGTTGTGGGTCAGCGCGTCCATGCCCGTGGCGGCGGTGATGGCCGGGGGCAGCCCCACGGTGAGCCTCGGGTCGCAGACGGCCACGGTGGGCATCAGATGCGGGGAGAAGATCACCGTCTTGCGCCGCGAGTCTTCGAGGGTGACCACGAAGCTGCGTCCCACCTCACTGCCCGTGCCGGCGGTGGTGGGCAGTGCGAAGAGCGGGGGCATCTCGGGGCCGATGCGCTCACTGCCGCCGCGAGCGTCGTCGTACTGGCCGAGGGGCGGCGGGTGGGAGGCGAGCAGCCGCACGCCCTTGGCGGTGTCGATGGCTGCGCCCCCACCGACGGCCACGATGCAGTCGGCCCCCGATTCCTGCCAGCGGTCGGCGCCGGCGTAGATCTCGGCCTCCCTGGGGTTGGTGTGGACCTCGTCGAAAACGGTGCTCCCGATGCCCACGGCGGCCAGCGCCTCTCGCACCCGCTCGGTGAGCCCGGCCTTCACCACGCCGGGATCGCTCACCACGAGGGCCGAGCGCAGCCCGCGCCCCCTCGCCTCCTCGGCGAAGGCCTCCACGGCGCCCTCGCCGAAGATCACCTCGGTCGGGAAGTGGAAGCGGCTAAGCATCGCTGTCCCGTCTTAACATCGCCCCGGGTGCGCCACCATCCGCGCCGCGGCCGCTCCGGCGCCGTCCGCCTGGCGCCTGCTTGTTCCCGGGCCGCTGCGTCGACTCTAATGGGCCGCGATGGGGATCCTCTTCGCCGCCGTCTTGCACCTCGTGGCCGCCGGAGGACCGGCGCATGGGGTGCCGCCGGACCCCCGGGCGGATCGTCCTGCGGCGGGAGACGCCGGCGCGTCGCTCGCCTGTCCCGAGGGCACCGTCCGCCACGTGGAGGCAGCGGGCGAGGCGCGGCTCGAGGGCTGCCAGGATGCGGAGGGCCAATACCACGGGCCGCTCATCACGCGCGACGCCTCGGGTCGGATCCTCCGGCGCCTCACCTTCCGCCACGGCACCCTCGACGGGCCGGCGCGCTTCTACGCCCCTTCGGGACGCCTCGTCGAGGAGGGGCGCTTCGAGGCGGGGGTGCAAAGCGGGCTGTGGCGTGCCTGGCGCGAGGACGGCAGCCGCCGCTACGAGGGGGCCTACCGCGCCGGCCTCCGCGAGGGCCGCTGGCGGTGGTGGGATGCCAAGGGAACGCTGCGTCGCGAGACCTACTATGACGGAGGCCGCCGCAGTGGGCCCCATCGGCTGTGGTGGCAAAACGGGCGAGCGCGCCTGCGGATGCAGCTGCTCGGAGGCCAGCCCGAGGGCCGCCTCGAGGCCCGCTTCCCCGATGCCTCGCTCGCACTCGAGGCCCACTTCGAGGGCGGCAGGATTCGGCGGCAGGAGGCGGGCCCTCCGCCGCCCGATGCCGTTTCGCCCGAGCGCCTCGCCGCCACCTACCGGCCGCTGCTCGAGCGTGCCGCGCAGGATCTTCCCGCGTGCCTCGGGACGCCGCTCGAGCCCGGCAATGGCACGCGGCGGGCACTCGAGGCCCACCTGCACATCGAGCCGACCGGGAGCGTCGCCTGGCTGGAGCTCTCGGGCGGGGCGGCCCTGCCGCCGGCCACCCGCGCCTGCATCCGCCACCGCCTCGAGGAGCTCGAGCTGCCGCTGAACGGCGCCCGGGATCTCGTGGAGGTCGTCGTTCCCCTTCGCTTCTAGGGGCGCGCCGGCCGCCCGCGCCGCCGCGACCGCGGGGGGATGCACGTGGGGCGCGCCTTCTCCCAAGAGCGCGGCGGCGCACGGCCGCAATGTGGCGGCGGCGGACAGGGCGCAACGGGCCTGTGGCGATGCCATGGCGACGCACGCCGTGCGCGCATAAGATTCCCGCGTGCCGTTCTCCGAGTGGGCCACCTTGGCGGCGTGTGCCGGGCAGCTAGGTCTTGCGGTGCTCGTCATGCGGGCTCCGCGCGGCTCGCTCACCCCGCCGCTGGCCCTGCTCTGCCTCGTCCTCTTCACCTGGAATGCCGCGGGCGTCATCGACCGCACCGGTGGCGGCGACGCGTGGAAGTGGGTGGACGTGGTCACCTCCCCGTGGACGGTGCCCTTGGGGCTCCACTTCTTCCTCGCCTTCGTGGGCCTGCGCCGTCGCCACCGAATCCTCCTCTACGTCACCTATGCCCTCTTCGGGCTCTTCTCGGCGCTCACCGCGCTCTCCGCCTTCGTGCCCTTCGGCCGCGGCTTCCCGTGGGGCAACACCTGGCCGCTGGTCTACCTGGCGCTGCTCATGCCCACCGTGGGGGCGGGCGCCGCGGTGCTGGTGCGCCACCTCCTCGAGGCGAAGAGCGCCGAGGAGGTGGTCCGGGCCCGGCTCCTCTTGAGCGGTCTCGCCGTTGCACTCGCGGTGGGCCTCACCGAGCTCCTCACCGGCTTCGGGGTGCGGGTGATCAGCCTCTCCGGCCCGGGCATGCTGGTGGTCACGGCCATCATGGCGGTGCTCACGCTCAGGTGGGGGTTGCTCGAGGACATCTTCCGCCGGCGCACCGCCATCTTCGCCTTCTCGGTGAGCCTGGTGGGCCTCATCGCCTACTTCGCCGTCTTCGATCTCATCAGCGACAACCTGGCGCTGCTCCTCTTCGCCACGGTGATCGCGACGCTCGCCGCCACGGTGGTGACGCGCTACCTCCTCTCCCTTCTCTCGGCACGCCGGGAGCGGGTGGCCGAGCTGCTCACCCTGGGGCGCTTCAGCCAGCAGATGGCCCACGATCTGAAGAACCCCATTGCGGCGATGAAGGGGGCGGTGCAGTACCTGCAGGAGGAGACGCGCCGGGGTGGAGATCTGAGGACGCAGCGGGAGATCCTCGATCTTTTGGCGACGCAGGTCGAACGGCTCGCCGCCCTCGTCGACGAGTACCACCGCATCGGTCGCATCGAGCCCAAGCGAAGCTGCGTGGATCTCGCGGCGATGCTCCGCCAGATCCTGGGGATGCAGACCTTCGTCGAGCGAAGCCGCATCACCGTGGAGACAGACTTCGATCCCAACCTGCCGCCGGTGTGGGTGGATCGCGACCTCATCGGTCGCGCCCTCGAGAACATCGTGCGCAATGCCTACGAGGCGATGGAGGGGGAGGGGCGGCTCTGGGTGCGTGCGACCTGCGAGGACGGGCAGGTGGTCCTCTCCATCCGCGACACCGGCCCGGGCATGGATGGGCGCACCCGGGAGCACGCCCTCGACGAGTTCTTCACCACCAAGCCGCAGGGCAGCGGGCTCGGGCTCTCCTTCGCCCGCCGAGTGGCGGAGGCGCACCGGGGGCGCATCGAGGTGCGCAGCCGGCTCGGCGAGGGCACGGAGGTGGTCCTGCGCCTGCCGGTCGGTGGGGCGGGTGAGGCCGTTGCGTCCCCGTCCATGGCCGAAAGGGCGCCTGCAGGGTAGGGTGGGCGGCCCGAGGTCACTTGGGGGGGCCGAGGGCAACGAGGCGAAGATGGCCGAGACCCTTCTCGTAGTCGACGACGATCCCGCCGTCTCCCGGATCCTCTGCGCGCTCCTCGAGCAGGAGGGGAAGGAGGCAGTGCATGTCGGCAGTGCCGAGGCGGGGCTCGCCAAACTCGAGTCGCAGCCCGTCGACGTGGTGATCACCGATCTCAAGATGCCCGGCATGGACGGCATGGCCTTCCTCGAGACCGTGCGGCGCCGCTGGCCGGACATCCCGGTGCTCATGCTTACCGCCCACGGCACCGTCCCGCTGGCGGTGGAGGCGATGCGGCACGGCGCCGCCGACTTCATCCTCAAGCCCTTCGATCGCGACGAGCTGCTCTTCGCCGTGAAGAAGGCGCTCGCGGCGCGGCCGAAGGAGGCGCCCCCGCCGCGCCTCGAGCCGGCAGACACGGAGGGCTTCGTCGGGGCGGGGCCTGCGATGGAGGCGGTGCGGGAGACGCTGGCGCGGGCCGCTCGAGGCATGGCGACCGTCCTCATCCGCGGGGAGACGGGCACGGGCAAGGAGGTGGCCGCACGGGCGCTGCACCGTGCGAGCCCCCGCCGCGATGGCCCGTTCGTGAAGGTGCACTGCGGTGCGCTGCCCGATACCCTCCTGGAGAGCGAACTCTTCGGCTACGAGAAGGGTGCGTTCACCGGCGCGACCCACCGCAAGCCGGGCCGGGTCGATCTCGCCCAGGGCGGCACCCTTTTCCTAGATGAGATCGGCGATGCGTCGCCCGTCATCCAGCTCAAGCTCTTGCGCCTCCTTCAGGATCGAGAGTACGAGCGGCTCGGTGGCACCGAGACCCTGAAGGCGGACGTCCGCTTCGTCGCTGCGACGCACCGGGATCTCGAGTCTCTGGTCGCTTCGGGTGCCTTCCGCGAAGATCTCTTCTATCGCCTGAACGTCGTTCCCATCTTCCTTCCCCCGCTGCGTGATCGCCCGGGGGAGGTGCGAGTGCTCGCGCAGCACTTCTGCGGGCACTTTGCGGCGGCGAACGAGCGCCCGGAGATGCACCTGTCCGACGAGGCCCTCGCGCTCCTCGAGGCGCAGCCGTGGCCGGGCAACGTGCGTGAGCTGGAGAACTTCGTCGAGCGATTGGTCGTCCTCTCCGACGGCCCCGAGATCGGAGCCGCTGACGTGCGGCGGGAGCTCGAGCGGCGGCCCCCTGTGTCGGCGGCGGTGAGCGAGGCGGGGGCGGCCGACGGGACCCTCGAGGCGCGGCGCAAGGAAGGAGAGAAGGAGGCCATCCTCGAGGCGCTGCGCCGCGCCGGCAACAACAAGACCCTGGCGGCTCGGATCCTCGGCGTGAGCCGCCGGACCCTCTACAACAAGCTGGCGCAGTACGGCATCGAGGCGAAACAGGCTTGAGGGACGGCCCCGTGGCAGCGGCCGTGGCGCGCGGCGTGGCGGCGGCCAAGACCGCGCGCGGCACCTCGGGTGAGCGCGGGTGTGCGTGTGGCTGTGCAGGTGGATCCGTGTGCACACACCGGACCCCATCCGGCGTGGAGGATGGGCCTCATCCGTGATCGGGCGCAAACTTGATCCCCCGCCCGCCCTGGTAGACTGAAGGGAGCGCGAGGGGCAACGCCAGGACCGGATTGCCACCCGTGGAGGGGTCCAAATGAAGTGTACCGTTCGCCTTGCCCGGCTCGTCTACCTCTTCAGCCTCCTGGGCTGGAGCGCCGCCGCCGCCGCCCTGCCGGCCGGCTCCCAGCACTACGTGGTCACCGGTCGAGAGGCCCAGATCTGGGACTTCTTCCAGACGGTTCGAAGCGGGAACGGCGCGGGAGGACAGTTCAACACCGACATCGAGTCGGTGGTGACGCTGACCGCCACCGCCGACAACCAGCGGGTGGTCTACGACCACTGGGAGGACGGGTACGAGGCCGATCTCTGGAACCCGGTGCAGCCGACGACCGAGATCTACACCCTCAACCGCGGAGAGGTGCTCTCCCTCGAGTCCAACCTCCCCGGTGCGGCGGATCCCCGGAACCGGCCGGTGCCCACCAGTCCGCGCGATCCCACCGATCTTCGCTATGACGGGGGGGACCGGCTCCTCACCCTCGGCGGCCCGGTGGGCCTGGTCCACAACATGTGGCCGCTGAACCAGAGCTTCATCGGGGGGGCTTGGGAGGTCTTCAGCCAGACAGCAGTCTCCGGTTCGACCCGCTTCCTCATCCCCGTGGGGCGGGACAGCTACACCGCCGATCCGACCGGGTTCGCTCCGTTTCGCTTCACCGAGATTGCGGTGACCGCGTTCGAGGACGGCACGCAGGTCACCGTCGACAACGGCACCACGCAGGTGACCTTCACCCTGCAGCGGGGCCAGAGCTGGTACTCGGCGGGGGCCATCGACGAGGCTGCGGGCCCATCGATTCGCATCGACGGCGGGACCGAGGTCCTCGCCGACAAGGACGTCGTGGTGCAGATGCTCACCGGCGGCACGGGCCGCTACCAGACGCGCTTCTATCCCGTCTTGCCGCGGCGTGCCTACGGGCGCGACTACGTGGCGGCGCTGCGTGGCAACACGCAGGGGCCGGCCAATGTCTACCTCTTCAACCCCAACAACACCGACATCACCGTCGACCTCCGCGATCTCGGTGGTGTGACGACTGGGGTCGTCGTTCCCGCCGGAGGTGCGGTGAGCTACGTGGATGCGAGCGGCCGCTCCATCCCGACCGGCCAGAGCGTACGCATCAGCTCCAGCGACTTCTTCTGGGGCATCTTCGCGATGGACTACCAGGACGTCGCCTACGATTGGGGGGCGGCGTTGCTGCCCACCACCTATCTGTCTCAGGACTATTTCATCTCCTGGTCTCCCGGTGGAGACGACACCGACAACGACGGATACCCCGACGCCAACGGCAACCCCATCTACGTGGCCGCCACCCAGGACGGCACGGTGGTGGAGTTCGATCTCGATGGGGACGGCGCTCCAGATGCCGTGGACCTCAACGGCGACAACAACCCCGACGGCAGCGGCACCTACCGTCTCGACGCCCTCGAGGTGATCCGCGTCTTCCCCTTCGACGGGGCACCGAGCTTCCGCAACAACGCCGGCGTCCACGTGATGGCGACCGCCCCCGTCACGGTGAGCTACGGCGAGGACCCACCTGTCGCCAGTCCCGGCGGTGCCTTCCTGGATCTCGGCTACACCGTCCTCCCCCTCGACCAGCGCTTCCTCGACCTGTCCTACGAGCTCCTCACCGAAGCGTCACCCCCCGGCGTCCCCTCGACGAGCGGCGGCACCGTGACGATCACCACGCGCCTGGTCGCCGGCGACTTCGTTCCCGTCGATCTGCAGACGCTCACCGAGTCCTTCGATTCGGGCCTCACCTACGTCCCCGGCAGCGCACAGCTCACTCCTCCGGGCGGCACGCCCGTGCAGGTCGAGCCCACCCAATCCGTCTCCGGTGGGGTGCGAACCCTCTCCTGGGATTTGACCGGCGCAGCGCTCGCTGCCACCGGCGAGGTCTACCTCGTCACCTTCGATCTCCTGGTGCCGCCCACGCAGGCCGATGGGCCCTGGCCCGTCGATGCCCACGGCGTCGCCCAGTACTTGGGCTTTCCCCTCGAGGCCGATGCGCGGACGACGGTCACCAAGGGGCCTCTGTCCTTGACCACGGCCGTCGATCTGCCTGCTGCGGACGTCGGCCAGGTCTTGAGCTACACCATCATCCTGGAGAACGTCTCGGCGCAACGTTCGAGGGGGACCGTCGTTCGCGTGCCGGTGCCGGAACCGCTGACCTACGTGGCCGGCAGCGCCAGTGGAGCGGGAACCTACGACCCGACCAGTCGCATGATCACCTGGAACCTTGGCCGGGTGCAGCCGGGTGCAACGGTGGTGCTCACCTTCCAGGCGATCGCCGGGCCGGTTTCGGTGGAGACCACCGTCGACGTCGTCTCCCGCGTCGAGAGCAACCTCACGTCGATTCCCATCTACTCCAACGCCGCGACCACCCTCATCCGGATGCCGGACCTTCGCGGCACCCTCTCGGCGGCGCCCGATCCCGTGGCGCCCGGCCGCCCCCTCACCTTCACCTTCGTCCTCGAGAACGCGGGCTCCGGGCCAGCGACGGGCATCGAGGTGCGCATCCCCATCCCCGGCTCCTCCACCTACGAGGCGGGCAGCCTGCGCTTCGAGGGTACGCCCGTCACCGACGCCATCGACGGTGACGAGGGCGCCTTCGACGCGGTGGCCGGCGAGGTCGTCTTCCTCTTCTCACCGCTGCCCGCAGGCCAGAGCCGGACCATGCGTTTTCGAGTGACCGTCGATCCTGCGGCCACCGACGGGACCTTCGTCTCCACCAGCGCCGGCTTCGTCTCCAACGAGCTTCCCTACGACGTCTCCAACGAAGCGGGGGCCACCGTGGACAGCACCGTCGACGTCGACGGCGATGGGATCACCGACCTCGACGAGCTGACGATCACGGGCACCGACCCCGACGACGCGGACACGGACGGCGATGGCATCCTCGATGGAGAGGAACGCATCGCCGGCGCCGACGGCTACGTCACCGACCCACTCGACGCGGACACCGACGACGACGGTGTGGCCGACGGAGAGGAGACCACGGCCGGCGCCGACGGCTACGTGACCGACCCCCTTGTGGCGGACAGCGATGGCGACGGCCTCTCCGATGGGCTCGAGACGGCGCAGGGCCCGGTGCCCACCGGTGCCAGCGACGTGGCGGGGATTCCCTATGCCGGGACCGATCCGGCGGTGTTCACACCCGATGCAGATCCCGGCAGCCGGACCGACCCCACCCGCGCGGATACCGACGGCGGCGGTGTCTCCGACGGCGTCGAGGATGCCAACGGGAATGGGGCCGTGGATGCGGGGGAGACCGACCCGAATCTCTTCGACGACGACGATCCCGATGGGGACGGCCTCGACAACGGCACCGAGGCGATGCTCGGCACCGATCGCCTCGACGACGACAGCGACGACGACGGGCTGACCGACGGCTACGAGGTAAGCACGGCGGGGACGAGCCCCACGGCGGCCGACAGCGACGGTGATGGGGTGCAGGACGGCACCGAGCTGGGACTTGCGGCGCCGCAGGGATCGGATACGAACCCGGCCCTCTTCGTTCCCGATGCGGATCCCACGAGCACCACCAACCCACTGGTGGCGGACACCGACGGGGGTGGGGTGCCCGATGGGGTGGAGGATGCGAACGCCAACGGGCGCATCGATGCGGGGGAGACCGACCCGAATCTCTTCGACGACGACGATCCCGATGGGGACGGCCTCGACAACGGCACCGAGGCGATGCTCGGCACCGATCGCCTCGACGACGACAGCGACGACGACGGGCTGACCGACGGCTACGAGGTAAGCACGGCGGGGACGAGCCCCACGGCGGCCGACAGCGACGGTGATGGGGTGCAGGACGGCACCGAGCTGGGACTTGCGGCGCCGCAGGGATCGGATACGAACCCGGCCCTCTTCGTTCCCGATGCGGATCCCACGAGCACCACCAACCCACTGGCGGCGGACACCGACGGGGGTGGGGTGCCCGACGGGGTGGAGGATGCGAACGCCAACGGGCGCATCGATGCGGGGGAGACCGACCCCAACGATCCCGGTGACGACGACGCCGACGGCGACGGGCTGACCAACGCCGAAGAGGTCGTGCTGGGAACCGACCCCTTGAACCCGGACACCGACGGCGATGGTGTGGGCGACGGGGAGGAGGTCGCGGCGGGGGATCCCGCGGCCTACGACCCAGGCCTCGACACCCTGCCCACGGACGACGACACCGACGACGACGGGCTCCTCGACGGAAGCGAGACGCCTGCGGGCACGGGGACCTTGCCGCTCGATCCCGACAGCGATGGCGACGGAGTCCAAGATGGCACCGAACTGGGGCTCGGCACGCCGCAGGGGTCGAACACCGACCCGGCTGTCTTCATCCCGGATGCCGATCCGGCGAGCACCACCGATCCGCTGGCGGCGGACACCGACGGGGGCGGGGTGCCCGACGGTGTGGAGGACGCGAACAAGAATGGCGCCGTGGATGTGGGGGAGACCGACCCCAACGATCCCACCGACGACGACCCCGACGGCGACGGGCTGACCAACGGGCAGGAAGCCGCTCTGGGCACCGATCCCAACGATGACGACAGCGACGACGACGGGATCGTCGACGGCAACGAGGTGCTCACGCTGGGTACCGACCCCTTGCAGTGGGACAGCGACGGCGACGGCCTCTCCGACGGGATCGAGGTGGGGCTGACTGCGCCGCAGGGCGCGGACACCGACCCGGCCGTTTTCGTCCCGGATGCCGATCCGGCGAGCACCACCGATCCCACCTTGGTGGACACCGACGGCGGGACCGCGCTCGACGGAGCGGAGGACACCAACCTCAACGGGCGGATCGATCCCGGCGAGCGGGATCCCAACGATCCCTCCGACGACACCGAGTTCCCCGACCGCGACGGTGACGGTCTCACCAATCTGCAGGAGGCGCTCCTGGGAACCGATCCCGACGATCCCGATACCGACGGCGACGGGATCCTCGATGGTGAGGAGGCCTATCCCGGCGCCGATGGCTACGTCACCGATCCCCTCGATGCGGACACCGACGACGACGGGCTCTCCGACGGCGAGGAGACGGTGCTGGGTGCCGACGGCTACCGGACCGATCCCACTCGCGCCGACACCGATGGGGACGGTCTCCCAGACGGCCTCGAGGTGGGCCGGGGCCCGGTGCCCGGGGGCACGAGCGACGTCGCCGGAATCCCCTATGCGGGCACCGACGCAGCCGTCTTCAGCGCCGACGCCAACCTCGCCACGCACACCGATCCCACCGATGCGGACACCGACGACGGCGGCGTCCCCGACGGGCTCGAGGATGCCGACGGAAACGGTCGCATCGACGCGGGGGAGACCGACCCCAACGATCCTGCCGACGACATTCCGCCGAGCTGCGGTGACGGCGTCGTCGATGCAGGAGAGGACTGTGACGATGGGGGCAACCAGAGCGGCGACGGCTGTTCGGCCGCCTGCCAGGTGGAGGATGGCTACACCTGCTCGGGCCAGCCCTCGGTGTGCGTGCCCGATACCACCGACCGTGACGGCGACGGCCTCTACGACTGGCAAGAGGCGGCGATCGGGACCGATCCCCTCGATGCGGACACCGACGACGACGGCCTCTCCGACGGCGAAGAGGTCGCGGGCGGCGCCGATCCCGCCTTGTTCGACGCGGGGGTGGACACCGATCCCCTCGATGCGGACACCGACGAGGACGGCCTTGCCGACGGGGAGGAGACGAGCCTCGGCGCCGACGGGCTCCTCACCGATCCCCTGAACCAGGACACCGACGGCGATGGCGTGCTCGACGGCGTCGAAGTCGCGATGGGACCTGTGCCCGCTGGGGTCAGCGATGGCTCGGGCATCCCCTATCGCGGTACCGCCAGCTACTTCGTCCCCGATGCCGACACCTCGACGACCACGGACCCGACGGTGGCGGACTCGGATGGCGGCTCGGTCTCCGACGGCCTCGAGGACGAGAACCTCAATGGCCGCATCGAGGTGGGGGAGCGCGATCCGCGCGATCCCTCCGACGACGTGCCCGCTTCCTGCGGCGACGGCGTGGTCGGCGTGGGCGAGGCGTGCGACGACGGAGGCAACGTCGATGGAGACGGCTGCTCGGCCGCCTGCACGATCGAGGACGGCTGGGTGTGCAGTGGCGCTCCCTCGGTGTGCACCGGGCCGGGCGACGACCCCGACGGCGATGGGCTGACCAACGCCCAGGAGACGGCGATCGGGACCGATCCGCTCGACGCCGACACCGACGGGGATGGGATCGACGATGGGGCCGAGGTCGCAGGTGGGATGGACACAGCGGGCTACGAGCCCGGTGTCGACACCGATCCCCTCGATGCGGACACCGACAACGACGGCCTCTCCGACGGGGAGGAGCGTAGTCCGGGCACGGACGGCTATGTCACCGACCCGCTGAAGAGCGACAGCGATGGCGAGGGCCTCCTCGACGGCGTCGAGGTAGGCCTCGGGCCGGTGCCCGGGGGCAGCAGCGACGGACTAGGGATTCCCTATCGGGGCACCGATGTGGGCTTCCAGCCCGATGCCGACGGCGGCGCCACCACCACCGATCCGACGAATCCGGACACCGATGGGGGGAGCGTGGCCGACGGGGTCGAGGACGCCAATCAGAACGGCCAGATCGACCCGGGGGAGCGGGATCCCAACGACCCCGTCGACGACGTGCCCGATCCGGACCCCGACCGAGACGGTCTCGACACGGCCCAGGAATACGCCGCGGGCACCGACCCCTTCGATCCGGACACCGACGCGGATGGGATCCTCGACGGGGAGGAGGCCTCCCCCGGCGCCGACGGTTACGTCACCGATCCCCTCGACGCCGACACCGACGACGACGGTCTCTCCGATGGCGAGGAGACCGCACTGGGGGCCGACGGCTACGTGACCAGCCCGCTCGATCCCGACACGGACGGGGATGGGCTTGCCGACGGCTTGGAGGTGGCCCTCGGTCCGGTGCCGGGTGGCAACAGTGACGTCCAGGGCATCCCGTATCAGGGTACGGACGGCGCGTTCGCTGGCGACGCCGATCCCTCGACCACCACCGATCCCACCGATCCGGACACCGACGGCGGCGGCGTCCCCGATGGTCTCGAGGACAGCGACGGCGACGGCCGCGTCGATCCCGGCGAGCGCGATCCCAACGATCCCAGCGACGACGTGCCGCCCACCTGCGGCAATGGGGCCCTCGATCCCGGCGAGGGCTGCGACGACGGAGGCACTGCGGACGGTGACGGGTGCTCGGCCGCCTGCGTGGTGGAACCCGGATGGAGCTGCAGTGGGGAGCCCTCCACCTGCGTGCCCGATACCACGGACAGCGATGGCGACGGGCTGACCGATTCCGAGGAGGCGGCGATCGGAAGCGATCCGAACGATCCGGACAGCGATGGCGATGGCCTTTCCGACGGCGAGGAGGTCGCCTTGGGCACCGGTCCCATGGATGCGGACACCGACGACGACGGCCTCTCCGACGGCGAGGAGCAAAGCCCCGGCGCCGATGGCTACGTGACCGATCCCTTGGACCCGGACACCGATGGGGATGGGCTCCTCGATGGCGTGGAGGTGGGTCTGGGGCCGGTCGCCGGGGGCGCCACCGACGGAGCCGCGCTGCCCTACGAGGGCACGGCATCCACCTTCGTCCCCGATGCGGACGCAGGTGCCACGACCACCGACCCGACTGCTGCGGACACCGATGGTGGAAGCGTTCCCGATGGTATCGAGGATGCGAACCACAACGGGCGCGTCGACTTCGGGGAGCGCGATCCCAACGATCCCAGCGACGACGTGCCGCCGAGCTGCGGCAACGGCGTGCTCGATGCAGGCGAACGCTGTGACGATGGGGGCACGGTCGACGGCGACGGCTGTTCGGCCGCGTGCCTGGTCGAGGATGGGTGGACCTGCTCCGGGCAGCCCAGCGTGTGCACCGACGGGTCGGCCGACCCCGACGGCGACGGCCTCAGCAATGCAGAGGAAGCGGCGCTGGGGACCGATCCCCTGGACGCAGACACCGACGGGGACGGCCTGTCCGACGGGGAAGAGGTTGCAGGCGGCGCCGACCCCGCCGCCTACGAGGCGGGCGTGGATACCGATCCCCTCGATGCGGACACCGACAACGATGGCCTCGCCGACGGCGAAGAGGTGCAGGCGGGCGCCGACGGGTACGTCACCGATCCCCTCGACGCGGACACCGACGGCGACGGCCTCTTCGATGGCCTCGAGGTGGGCCTCGGCCCGGTCCCCGACGGGGTCAGCGACGCGGCGGGCATCCCCTTTGCCGGAACCGACCCCGGTTTCGTGCCCGACGCCGACGGCGGTGCGACCACGACCGATCCCACCGACCCGGACACCGATGGAGGAAGCGTGCCGGATGGGGTCGAGGATACGAATCACAACGGGCAGGTGGATGCCGGCGAACGCGATCCGAACGATCCCGCCGACGATCTCCGCGACCAGGACGCCGACCGGGACGGGCTGACCGATGCGCAGGAGGCCGCTTTGGGCACCGACCCGGAGGATCCCGACACCGACGGCGACGGCCTGACCGATGGCGAAGAGGTCTACCCCGGCCGGGACGGCTACGCCACCGATCCCCTCGATGCCGACAGTGACGACGACGGTCTCTCCGACGGCGAGGAGGTCCAACTCGGCGCCGATGGCTACCTCACCGATCCCACCGATCCCGACACCGATGGAGACGGGGTGCCAGATGGGGTCGAGGTGGCGCGGGGGCCGGTCCCCGGAGGCCGCAGCGACGCCGCTGAGATCCCCTACCGCGGCACCGATCCGGCGCGCTTCGCCCCCGATGCCGACCCCCTCACCACCACCGATCCGACCGATGGCGACAGCGACGACGGCAGCGTGCCCGACGGCACCGAGGACAGCAACGGGGACGGCCGGGTCGACGCGGACGAGCGGGATCCCAACGATCCCAGCGACGACATTCCGGCGAGCTGCGGCGACGGGGTCGTAGACGCCGGTGAGGCCTGTGACGACGGAGGCAACGTCGACGGGGACGGCTGCTCGGCCGCCTGCCTGGTCGAGGAAGGATGGGTGTGCAGCGGCGAGCCCAGCGTCTGCAGCCCCGATGAGACGGATACCGACGGTGACGGCCTCTACGATTGGCAGGAGGCGGCGCTGGGGACCGATCCCCTCGACGCCGACACCGACGACGACGGTCTCTCCGATGGGGAGGAGGTTTCGGGGGGTGCCGACGCCGCTGCCTTCGATGCGGGCGTGGACACCGATCCCCTCGACGCCGACACCGACGACGACGGTCTCTCCGATGGGGAAGAGGTCGACGCGGGTGCCGACGGCTACGTGACCGACCCCTTGAACCCCGACACCGACGGCGATGGGCTGGTCGATGGGGTCGAGAGTGGGCTTGGGCCCGTCCAAGGTGGCGTCAGCGACGGAAGTGGCGTGGCCTACGAGGGGACCAGAAGCGTCTTCGTACCCGATGCCGACGGCGGCGCGACGACCACCGATCCGACGAATGGGGACACCGATTCGGGCGGCGTTCCCGACGGCGTGGAGGATA
>CAYYHA010000050.1:0-21834 GCA_964471535.1 uncultured Myxococcia bacterium
GGACGTCGAAGCGCGGATCCACTGCCTTCGCCTTGGTGCCGACGAGTGCATCCCCATCGGCACTGCGGAGGAAGAGACGCTGGCTCGTATCGAGGCACTGCTGCGCATCAAGTCCATCCAAGATCGGATGGAACGCTCGAGACAGGAGCTGCAGCGCCTTTCGACGGTCGACGGCCTGACCGGCCTTTCGAGCCGCAGACACCTGCAGGCACGCTGCCGCGAGGAGCTCGTGCGGGCGCGCAGATACCGCGATCCGCTTTCGCTGATCCTCGTCGACGTGGACCATTTTCGCGAGGTCACCGGTCGCCTCGGCGAGGCCGCGGGCGATGCGGTCCTCTGCGAGGTGGCCCGACGCCTCCGCGGTGCCGTCCGGGAGGTGGACCTGGCCGGGCGGCAAGGGGGGGACACCTTCGTGGTGGTCCTGCCGAGTACCCACATCACCGGGGCGTTGGCGGTGGCCGAACGCATCTGGAAGGCCATCGGCGAGCGGCCCTTCGAGGTGGCGGGGGAGCGCCTGACCGTCCGCGTCTCCTTGGGGCTCTCCTTCTTCCCTGCCCGCGGCGTGAGCAGCCACGAGGATCTCTTTCGGCTCGCCCAGGATGCGCTCCATCGGGCCAAGCGGGAGGGGCGGGGCCGGATCTGCCTCTTCCAGGCGGCCCACTACTTCTACCAGCCGCTTTCCCCAGGTGGGCCTTCAGGGGGTGGGTCATAGAGCACCCATGGGTGTAAAATGACCCGGGGAGAGTACGGAGAAATCCCCGGTGTCCATGCACCCAACCACGGCCCAAAACCCAGTCCCCATGCGGAGTTGGAGAACCGACGCCGCATGTAGGCCGAGCTGGCCTGGGGCTTGCTCTAGCGGGGGGCCATGATGCCAGGCTCGACCCCTATCTTCACATCGGGGGCGCCAGCCGAAACCGATGCGCGCCCACGTCTCCTTCTGGTGGACGACGAGGAGAGCATCCTCCGCAGTCTGCGCCGGACGCTGCGCCGCTGCGCCCGCGGGATCCTCACCGCCGCCAACGGCGAGGAAGCCCTGCAAATCCTCGACCAGGACTCCGACGTGCAGGTCGTCGTCTCCGACTTTCGCATGCCGGGGATGGACGGGGTCGAGTTCCTGCGCCGGGTGAAGGAGCGCTGGCCGCGCATCCAGCGGGTGATGCTCACCGGCTACGCCGATCACCGGGCCATCGAGGACGCCATCAACCGCTCCGAGGTCTACCGCTTCATCTCCAAACCGTGGGACGACGGCCAGCTGCAGATCACCGTCGAGAGTGCCTGGGAGCAGTATTGCCTCGTCGAGGAGAACGAGCGCCTCCTGCGCGTACTCGCCGAGGAGAAGGCGAACCTCGAGTCCAAGGTGGCCGAGCGGACCCGGGCCTTGAGCGTGGCCAAGCGGGAGTGGGAGCGCTCCTTCGACGCCATCGCTGACCCCTTGGCCGTCGTCTGCCAGGACGGCACCATCGTTCGGGCGAACTTAGCCTTCTCGGAGGGCGCTGGCCGCCCGATCACCAGCCTCCGCGGCGAGCCCGCCTTCGAAGTGCTCTTCGGCAGCCTCTCCCCCGAGGGGGAGCGTGCCCTCCGGGAGGCGCTCGAGTCCGGCGGCGTGCGCGAGTTCCGGTGGCGAGGAGAAGGCCGCGCCTACCAGGTGATGGCCTATGCGGTCCCCGTGGACGAGGAGTCCACCAGCCGCGCCGTGGTCTATTTCCGCGACGTCACCGAAGAGGAGCGCATGACCCGCCAGCTCATCCAGGCGGAGAAGATGGCGGCGGTGGGCCAGCTGGCCGGCGGCGTGGCACATGAGATCAACAACCCGCTGGCGGGTATCCTCGCCTTCGCCCAGATGATGTTGCAGGACCCCGGCCGGAGCGAGGACGACCTCGAGCAACTCGGGCACATCGTGGACTCGGCCAAGCGGTGCATGCGGATCGTGGAGTCGCTGCTCTCCTTCAGTCGCCAGTCCAACGGCGTCGAGCGTGGTGCCGTGCCCGTCGAGCGGCTCGAGCAGCAGACGAAGGTCCTCTCGCGGCCCTTGGTGGCTGGCACCGATGTGGCCATTCACTACCAGACGGAGCCCGGCACACCACCGTTCCTGGGGGACGCCAACCAGATCGAGCAGGTCCTGATGAACCTGGTGGCCAATGCGGTGCACGCCTGTGGGGACGCGGGTACGGTGCGCGTCCACGTGGGGCCCGGGCCGCGAGGGGTGCGCATTCGCGTGGAGGACACGGGGCCAGGGGTGGCGCCCGAGGACGAGGCGAAGATCTTCGAGCCCTTCTACACCACGAAGGAGGAGGGCGTTGGCACCGGGCTCGGGCTCTCCATCTCCTACCGGATCGTCGATGCGCACGGGGGAGAGCTCTCTGTCGGCAAGAGCGCCGACCTCGGGGGCGCCTCGTTCACCGTCGATCTACCGGCAGCGGAGGATAGCTGAGATGTCGGATCACCCTGTGTTCACCATGGACGGTCCCCCGCCACGCGTGCTGGTGGTGGACGACGAGGTGGTCATATTGAGGGCCCTCGAGCGGCTCCTCGGACGTGCCGGGGCCCATGTGGTCACCATGGAGAGCGGGCTGGAAGCGGTCGCAGCGATTGGCGAGGAGGAGATCGAGATTGCGTTGCTCGACATCAAGATGCCCCACATCGGGGGCCTCGATCTCCTGCGTTCCATCAAGGAGGCCCACCCCGACGTCGAGGTGGTGATGATGACGGCGCACGCGACCATCGAGACGGCGGTACAGGCGGTGAAAGCGGGTGCCTACGACTACCTGACGAAGCCCTTCCCCGATGTCTCCGAGGTGGTGCAGGTGGTGCAGCGCGCCGTCGAGCGGCGGCGGCTGCAGCAGCAGAATCGCCGCCTGCAGGCGGCGCTCGATGCAAAGGAGAGCTTCGAGGGGATCGTCGGCGGTTCAGCCGCCATGAAGGAGGTCTTCGAGCTGGTCGAGAGCGTCGCCTACTCCTCGAGCACGGTCATGGTCACGGGCGAGAGCGGTACCGGGAAGGAACTGGTGGCACGCGCCATTCACTATCGGAGCCCCCGGCGCGACGGTCCCTTCATCCCCATCAACTGCACGGCGATGCCCGAGACGCTCCTCGAGTCGGAACTCTTCGGCCACGTCAAAGGTGCGTTCACCGGCGCCACGGTGACGAAGAAGGGGCTCTTCGAAGCGGCAGACGGCGGAACGCTCTTCCTCGACGAGGTCGGAGACCTGCCCGCCTCCATCCAGGCAAAGCTCCTGCGCGTCTTGCAGGAGGGTGAGGTGCGGAAGGTGGGCGGCAACGAGACGGTGAAGGTCGACGTCCGCGTCATTGCGGCGACGCATGTGGACTTGGACGCCGCGCGGCGGGAGGGCCGCTTCCGCGAAGACCTCTACTACCGGCTGAACGTCATCGAAATCCATCTGCCGCCCCTTGCCGAGCGCCTCGAAGACATTCCGGTGCTCGCGCACCACTTCCTGAAGAAGTTCTGCGAGAAGGAGGGGAAGGCCATCGAGGGCTTCACCACGGGCGCCATGGAGGTGCTGACCGGGTACCGGTGGCCCGGCAACGTGCGCGAACTCGAGAACGTGGTGCAGCGCGCGGTGGTCCTCTGCCGCGGCGAGGCCGTGGACGTGGAGGATCTTCCCAAGGAGCTGACCCGGCAGGCCGAGGAGGGACCCTCGCCCGAGAGCGCGGCGCTTTCTCGGCTTCCGTTCTCCAAGGCCAAGGAGCTGGCCACGGAGGCCTTCGAGAAACGCTACCTCGAGGCGGTGCTCCGCCGGGCGGGGGGGAACATCTCGGAGGCCTCCCGGCTCGCGGGGATGGACCGCTCGAACTTCCGGCGGGTCATGAAGCGCTACCAGCTCGACCCCCAGCGCTTCGCCGCCGCCTGACGGCCCGGTCGGACGCCTGCCCGAACTCGGCGCTTCGATTTGCCGAGGGTCAGGCGGCAGTCGCCCGGGCGCGTCCCGACCCGACCCGACGCGACCGCGTCCTGACCCTGCTCACCGGAGCCCGTATAATCGCGTCGTGGCGACCTGCCTCATCATCGACGACTCGCTGACCATTCGCCGCGGACTGAGGCTCGCGCTCGAGCGCGCCGGGCTCTTCGAACAGCTCCTCGAGGCCAAGGGGGGCGAGGAGGCCCTCGACCTCCTCGCGCCCGGAGGCGATCGGAGCGCCGGGCCGGCGGTGGACCTGGTGCTCTGCGACGTCGTGATGCCCGGCCTCGATGGCTTCGAGTTCCTGCAGCGCTTCAAGGAGGAAGCACGCGACGCAGACGTGCCCGTGATCATGCTCACCGGACAGGAGGCGGTGGAGAAGAAGGTGCGCGCGCTCGAGGCGGGGGCGTCCGACTATCTGACCAAGCCCTTCGAACCGGCGGAGCTCGTCGCCCGGGTGAAGGTCCACTTGAAGCTCAAAGCCTTGCAGGACGAGTTGAAGGAGGCGAACGCCCGGCTCTCCACCCTCGCAGTCACCGATCCGCTCACCGGCCTGTTCAACCGGCGCCACCTCATGGATCTCCTGGAGACCGAACTCGACCGCGCCCGGCGCCATGGGACGCCGCTCGCCCTCCTGGTCGTGGACGTGGACCACTTCAAGGCGATCAACGACACCCACGGTCACCAAATGGGTGACCGTGTCCTCGTCGCGATCGCCAAGAAGCTGAAGTCGTGCCTGCGCAAGCACGATCTCATCGCCCGCTACGGCGGCGAGGAGTTCGTCGTGCTCCTCCCGCACACGGGGCGTACCGAGGCGGCTGCGACGGGGGAGAAGCTTCGTGACGCGGTGGCGGGCGCCCCGTTCACCGAGACGGCGGGCATTCCCATCACGGTGAGCATCGGGGCTGCGACCTACCCCGACGCTGGCCTGGAGACGGTGGACGATCTCCTCCTCAGAGCGGACGAGGCGCTGTACCGGGCGAAGGCGCTCGGTCGCGATCGGGTGGCCATGTGGATGGGCGAGCTCGGGCAGGCTGCGGCCATCGCGCTTCAGGTGTGAGCCCGTAGGTGTGAAGCGGCAGCGAACAGGGGCCGGCGGCGCTCGGCGCAGCGACACGACGCGCTGGCGCGGGGCGCGGCACCGTGCGGTGGCCCTTGCCATCCTCGCTGCGCTACCGTGCCTGCTTTGTGCCGCGAAGGCGGCGGCACAGGGCCTGCTGCCCGACTACGTGGAAGCGCTGCTGGCGAAGAATCCGGTGTACACGGGGGTGCTGCGCCGCGCTACGCGGGTGGATGCCGCGTGGGGCGACTTCGATGGAGACGGGGTCGACGAGGTGGCGGTGGCGGTTCGCGATGGGCCGCGAGGGGGCCTCCTCCTCTTCTCTTCGCGCGCCGGCGAGTACGTGAAACATTTCGCCGGGCTCTGGGACGATGCGGTGCCCCTCCGCGTGGACGCGCGGGGCCGGCGCCTCGAGGTCCTTCTCGAGCGCCAGACGCAACGGGGCCCGCGTCGCTTCCGGCAGGCCGTGGCGCAGGTCGCGGGATGGTGCGGCCCCGGGACGGGAGCGGAGAGCGAGGCGGGGCGCACCCGGCCGGTGGTGGAGGCCTCGTCCACGCTCGCCGCACGCCGCGCCGAGGCGAGCCCCGAGGCGGTGTTCGACGGCTCCCTCGAAACCGGTTGGGCCGAAGGAGCGCCGGGCACCGGTGTCGGCGAGCGCCTGTCCGTCGTCTTTCCCCGGCCGCTCGATCTGGCGTGGATCGGTATCGCCAGCGGACACACCACCGACCCACAGCAGTGGAAGCGGTCGAACCGGGTGCACCGGGGCGTACTGCGCCTCTACGGTGGCGCGCTCGAAGCGGCGCCGGGCCCCCGCGCGCCGACCCCCGCGGCCAGACCCGCGAAGGGGATGCGCCGCATCGACTTCGAGCTGCCCGACGAGCCCGGCCTCCACTACCTCGACGTCGACCTCCGCGGGGTCGAGCGCCTCGAGCTGGAGATCACCAGCGTCTATCTGGGACAGAAGTACGACGATGCGTGGATCGCCGAGATCGATCTGGTCTGCCGCTTGCCGGCGCCGAAACAGCCGGTCTTTCTCCTCGATCCGCTTCGCCAGCGGGTGCGCCGCTAGGGTCGGCCGCCCTCGGCCGTGTCACCCTCTTCCGCGACCTTGGGAAGGGGGGCCTTCGACCACAGCTTCACCCCGCGAACGTTCCCATCGTAGTAGACGACCATCGGGGTGTCCCCGGCGTGGGCGAGGGAGAGGTAGGTGCTCATCTCCCCTCCGTCCACCGTCTCGAGGGTCCAACCCCGGGCGAGGTCACCGTCCGCGTCAGGCCGGGTCAACAGCTGCAGCCGCGCGTTCTCGAGGCCCACGCCGGGCAGGTGTTCATAGGCGACGACGAGCCCGCCACCGGAGAGTCGCTCGAGGTGCATGGTGTTGGCAGCGTCCACCAGGGGGAAGCGCCGCCAGCCGTCGGGCCCGCGGAGCGCGCCCATGAGGCGGCGTTTCTCCAGAGCCAGATAGACGATGAAGGGACGCCCGTCGACGAGGACGAGGTCGCTCTTCCAGCCGGCGCTGTGCTCGCGGGTCACCGGCTCGGTGATCCAGGCGTCGGCGCCGGGAGGCAGGCGCCCGTAGCGCAACTCCGAGTCGAAGACTGTCCAGTGGGCGTAGGAGAGGTGCAGGGTACCGTCCTCCGCCAGAAGGAAGCCCAGAACGATGGAGTGCGAGCCGCCGGCCTTTGCATCGACGGTCCGCAGCCGCCAGCGCACGTGCTGCCCCGGCGCCGTTGGGGGGCGCACGGCGTGCATCAGCTTCTCGTCGTGACGGTAGTAGACCGCGTGCACCGTTCCATCCGGTGCGACCAGGAGGCGCGCTGCCATCCCGACCTCGGGCCCCTCGTCCACGATCTCGTAGAGCCAGTCTTTGCGGCTCTTGTAGGGGCGGCGGCGATCCTTCGGGTCGTAGTAGGCCGCACCGACGCGCACCGCATAACGAAGGCGCCGCTCGTCCTGGTTGTAGTAGAGGACGTGGGGCCGGCCGGCGCGGTCGACCGCGATCGCCGTGTACTTGCCCACGGCCCCATAGGTGTCCACTGGGGTGATGTCCCAGCCCTCTCCGGTCCACTCTGCGTAGTGGACCTCGCCATTGAAGGCATCGGTGTAGGAGAGGTGGGGGATGCCTTGGGGACCGACGGCGATGTCGGGCCACCAGCCGATGTCCCCCTCGCGGGGAGGAACGGAGAGATCACTCGTGGAAGCGGTGGCGCGCACGCCGCCGGTGGGGGCCGCGGCTTCCACCAGGTAGCGCACGCCTCCCGCCGGTCGCGTCGGCCATTCGGGGGGGGGCTCGTCGCACCGGCAGGCACCGAGCAGAAGGACGAGAACGAGATGGGGTCGCAGGCGCTGCACTTGCTTGACGGGCTCCTGTGCAGGGTTCTAGATCGCGCACATGACGGACTCCAAGGAGCGCGGGAAGTTCGAGGGGGAGCGCGTGCGCAAGGACCTCGAGCGGCTGTGGCAGAGCGCCCTCGATGGTCTCGAGGATCTGAAAGAGATCATGGTGCGCGCGAGCACGACGGCGAAGGTGAAGCTCGATGCCACCTTCCTGCGCCGGGAGCGCGATCGCCTCTTCCAGGAGCTCGGTGAGGAGGCCTACCTCCTCATCGAGGAGGGCAAGCTCGAGGTCCCGCCGGCGCTCCGGGACACGGTCGACCGCATCCACGCCATCGTGGAGCAGCTCGCCGAGGAGGAGGCGGCGCTACGCGGCGAGGGGCCGGGTGAAGGCGAGGACGTGGACCCCGCTGCGGACGATGCGCCCGATGAGGCTGAGGAGGCCTCGAACGAGGCGGAGGACGAGAGCGGCTCGGGCGAGGGCGCCTAGCCCGGGCCGGCGGCCACGGCGCGGACGCGGATCTTCGCCTTGACCCGGTGTCGAGGCACCTCTATATTCTCGCCCCTGCCACCGCAGCGGTGGCAAAAAAACCGAGTGAATCTCGGCAAATAGAAGATCGAATGCAGCAGATCGAATGCATCGATCGAAATCGCGGGCCGAGTCCCAGCGCGAAGTCGCCTGGGGGGTCCGTTCGTTTGGGGATGTAGCTCAGTTGGGAGAGCGCGTGAATGGCATTCACGAGGTCGCCGGTTCGATCCCGGCCATCTCCACTCCCTCATCCCGCCTGCGCGCCTGCCGCTCCTGAAGGGGCGGGCCAGGTGGCGCGCGCGGCACCCGTGAGGACGCTTCGCCGGCGCAGGCTCGAAGCCGGCGGGCTGCCGTGGTAGGCAGCGCGCCATGAAGGTTTTCGTCACCGGCGCTACGGGCTTCGTCGGACGGCATCTGCTGCGTGCCCTGCTCGAGCGGGGCGACAGGGTGGTGGCACTGCTGCGCCCCAGCGCGGACCGGAGCGTCCTTCCCCCGGGCGTCGAGACCGTGACCGGAGACGTCACAGACCCCGCTTCGGTCACCCAAGGGATGCGTGGGGCCGACCTCGTCTTCCACCTCGCAGGGATCCGGCGGGCGGCCCGCCGGGAGGTGTTCATGCGGGTGAACGCCGAGGGCACGCGCCACGTCGCCGAAGCGGCCGCGCGCCAGGAGACGCCGCCCCGGATCGTCTTCGCCGGATCGCTGGCCGCCACGGGGCCGGCCCGCGAGGGCAGGCCGGTTCGGGAGGAAGACCCGTTCCGACCCTTCGAATGGTACGGGGAGTCGAAGGCGCGGGCCGAGGAGATCCTCGCCTCCTACGGGGACCGGCTCCCGTGGACCTCCCTGCGGCCGCCGCGCATCCTCGGCCCGGGAGACGAGGAGAACAGGCCCTTCTTCAAGCTGGTCGCACGGGGGGTGCGCCTGGAGATCGGGGGGCCGCCGCGACCCATGTCGATGGTGGACGTGGCCGACGTGGTCCGGGCGCTCCTCCTCCTCGCCGAAGCGGAGGAGGCGGTGGGGGAGGCCTTCTTCGTTGCCGCCGAGGGGGCCCTCACCCTGGGCGAGTTGATGGACGCCGCCGGTGAGGCGCTCGGCGTGCGCCTGCGCCCGGTGCCGGTGCCGCCTGCGCTCCTCTGGACCTTGGCCACCCTCGCCGACGGCGTGACCCGCCTCTCGGGCCGGCGCCTGCCCCTCAACCGGAAGCTGGCCCGGCAGCTCACCGCCCCGTCGTGGGAGTGTTCCTCCGAGAAGATCGAGACCCGTCTCGGCTTCCGGCCCCGCGTGCCCCTGCTGGAGAGCGTGCGCGCCTCGGCGCGGTGGTATCGGGAGCAGGGGCTGGTCTGAGGCCACCGGCGGGCGCCGGCGTCGGTTGGTGCGGTCTCCACCGTTGGCGGGGTGCGTCGCGGAGGCCTCCGGCTCGCCGCCCCGGCGGACGCTCGCTTGACGCCCTCTCTCGCACCCGGCTATCCCATGCCCTTCCATGCATCCCTCGACCCCAGAGCGCACCGAAGCGCAGGATCTGGCGCAGGACGCGGCATCCGGTCCCCTGGAGGCGGCCTTTTTCGACGTGGACGGCACCATCGTGCGCACCAACCTGGTGCACCTCTATGCCTATTACGCCTTCAATACGGGGTCGCTCGCGGACACGGCGCGCCGCGCCGCCAAGCTCTTCGCCTCGATCCCTGCCTGGTGGGCGGTGGACAAGGTGAGCCGCCGCAAGTTCAACGAGGCCTTCTTCAAGAGCTACGAGGGCCTATCCATCGACCGCCTCGAGGTCCTCTCACGAGAACTCTTCGACGAGGTTCTGAAGGACGCGCTCTTTCCCCGCACCCTGCGTCTCATCGAAGGCGCCCGGCGGCAGGGGGCGAAGATCGTGATCGTGACCGGGGCGCTCGACTTCTCCATCCGGCCCCTCGCCGAGTACCTGCAGGCGGACGATCTCATTGCAAACAAGATGGAGTTCGTGCGCCACAAGGCGACCGGCCGCGTGGTGCCGCCGCTGGTCGAGGGCGCGAGCAAGGCGGCCCACATCCGCACCTGGGCGGAGCGCCACGGAGTGAACCTCTCCCGGTGTGCCGCCTACACCGACTCCTGGTCGGACTACCCGATGCTGGCCATCGTGGGGCATCCCACCGCAGTCAGCCCGGATTTGCGCCTGCGTGCAGCGGCCAACCGCTACCGCTGGCCCATCGTCGAGGTGAAGGAGTAGGAGATGGCATGGCTTTCCCGAAGCGGTGACGCCGCCCGGCCTCTTGCGGACCGGCTCGAGGAGGAGCGGCTGGTCGTCACCATCGAGGAGGATTCGGCACCGCGCATCCTGCACTTCGGTGAGGATTTCCTTCTCGCCGACCTGCCGCTGGGCACCCGTGTCGTCTACCCCCGCCCCCCCTTGCCGGGGGTGGCGAATCCGACCGCAGCCATTCGGTGGGCGCTCAACCACCCCCATGAGATGGATCCCTTCCATGCCCATCTGCGGCCGGGCATGAAGCTCACCATCGCCATGGACGACATCTCGCTGCCGCTGCCCTGGGTGCGCCAGCCCGATCCTAGGCAGCGCATCCTGGAGATCGTGCTGCAGCAGGCGGCCGATGCCGGGGTCGACGACATCGAGCTCATCATCGCCACCGCGCTCCACCGGCGGATGACCGCCGCCGAGGTGCGCCACATGGTGGGGGACCGGATCTTCGATGCGTACTGGCCCGACCGGCTCTACAACCACGACGCCGAGGACCGGGACGCCTTCGTCACCCTGGGGAAGACCCGCCACGGCGAGATCTGCCAGCTCCCCAAGCGCGTGGTCGAAAGCGACCTGCTCGTCTACGTGAACATCAACCTGGTGCCCATGGATGGGGGGCACAAGTCGGTGGGGGTGGGGCTCGGCACCTATGAGGTGCTGAAGGCCCACCACAACCCGGAGACGATCCGCAAGTCGGACTCCTACATGGATCCGGAGAACTCCGAGCTGCACCGATCCTGCAACCGGATCGGGAAGATCGTCGACGAGCACGTGAAGGTCTTCCACATCGAGACGGCGCTCAACAACCGCATGTACGACTCCACCCTCGACTTCCTCGCGAAGAACGAGGATCACTTCACCGACTTCGACCGGCTGAAGTTCCGCGGCATGCAAGAGGCCCTAAAGCGCATGCCCCGCAAGGCGAAGCGCAAGCTCTTCCACTCGGTGCCGGCGCCCTATGAGATCACGGCGGTGCACGCGGGGGCCACCGAGCCGGTGCACGAGGCGATTCTGGAGGCCTGTTGGCGGCAATATGCCATCCCGCTGAAGGGGCAGTCCGATGTGGTGATCACCGGCATCCCCTATCTTTCCCCCTACAACGTCAATTCCATCCTGAACCCGCTCTTGGTGCAGGTGATGGCGCTGGGCTACTTCCACAACATGTACCGGGGCAGACCGGTGCTGAAGAAGGGCGGCGTGCTCATCGTCAGCCATCCCTGCTACGACGAGTTCCATCCACAGCACCATCCGAGCTACATCGAGTTCTTCCACCGGCTCCTACCCGAGACGCGCGACGCAGTGGCGCTGATGGAACGCTACCAGGACGACTTCGCCCACGACCCCACCTATGTGGAGATGTACCGGAGCGGGCATGCCTACCACGGCGCGCACCCCTTCTACATGTGGTACTGGGGCGAGAACGGCCGGCAGCACGTGGGCAAGGTGATCTGCGTCGGCGCCGAGAGCCCGTACGTGACCGAAATCCTCGGCTGGGATCGGGCCGACACGGTGGCCGAGGCGCTCTCGATGGCGCGAAGCTACCTGGGCCGCAACCCGGAGGTGACCGTGCTGCACCAGCCGCCCATCTTCACCTGCGACGTGGAGGCGTGACCGGCTGGGGTCCGGCGCGACCACGCTCGCTGCCACCGGCCGCTGCGGCCCCGCAGCGCACTACTGGCAGTAGCCTAGGTCCTCGCGCCAGTGGATGGCGCCGTCGAAGTACACGTCGCTGCCCTGGATGCGGTAGGCGATGGTCTCCACCACCTGCCCGCCGCGCCGGACCACGATCCGACCCGCCTGCGGCGTGCCCACGGCCTCCCACCGGGCAACCGTGCTGTGCTGGGACGCGCCGGTGGCATCGACGTAGGAATCGGCGTAACCGTCACCCGTGGTGTCGTAGCCCTGACTCGACGAGACACCGCTCGACTCGGAGGAGAAGAACCGTCCGTCGGGGCACAGGGCCAAATCGCTCTCCCGGACCACCGTCACACCGAAGTTCGTCGATCCGCCGCCCGTCTTCCACTCGCCGGCGAGCATCCGGGCGACAGCGGGGTTGCCACCTGCCTTCGGCAAGTGCGCCGAGCGGGCAATCTGGTCGACGCGTCTTGCGAGCTGGGGAAACTTGGGAACGGTGGTCAGGCCAAAGACGATCAGTGTTCCCGAGTTCGCGGAGACGACGACCACGCGGCCCTTGACGGGCACGCCATCGGCAGCGACGGCGGAGATCTGCATCGGCAGGAGGTAGCCGCCCTTCACCTTCGCGGGCGAGCCGGTTTCGAGCGTGGCGCTCGGCGGAAGCTCGCCGCCCAGCGCGCGGCGGACCGCTTCCGAAGCCGCCTGCGGATCCCTGGGGAGGGTGTCGAAGAGGTGACGAACGACGATGAGGCCTGCCTCCTTCGTGCTGCCGAGGGCCACCCCCTCGCTGCCCACCTGCTTCACCTCCCAGGTCGGCGGGCGGCGGAACCGAAAGCCCGTGGGATGCTGGTAGGTCTTCCCCCGCGCCGCGCCGCGCCCGACGGGGGGAACGTTGCCCGCAGGTGCGGGGGGGCCGCGATGCGCCGGCGCCTCGAGCCCGGCGGCCCCGACCGGCCCGGCGCCGCTGCCGCCGCGTTCGCCCCTCTCGCTGGGGCGCGGCGCCTCCGGCGGCGGCGCACCCCACGGCCCGTCTGGCCCGGGCTGCGGCCGGGGCGGCACCTCCTCGGCCCGGTATGCTCCTTCGCCTTCGGGCGCAGGCGGCGCGTTCGGCGCCGGGCCGGCCGCATCCTGTGGCGCCTCCGCCTCGGAGGGCGGCGGCGCGACCGACGCCTCTTGGGAGGGGTCGGCGACGTCGAGCTGTGGCAGCGCCGCCGTCCGCGAGACTCGGGTGAGGAGGCTCGCATCTCCGCCGCAGGCAAAGCGAAGGCGTTTTCCCTTCGGCGTCAGCGAGCATCCCTCCTCGAGCTCGATGCGCCGCCCGGCGACGCGTGCCTTCATCTCCACCGGGAAGCCGTCGGAGGTGATCACCACCCGGGCTCGGCCCCCCTTCACCTGCACGGCGACTTCGATCCCGTCGCCGCGCCAGGTGCCCTGCGCCGGATGCGCCTTCGCCGCGGCGAGGCCCGGCACGAGCCCGGTGAGCAGGAGTGCGATGAGCCCAATAGGCCCAGGCCTGCCGCCAAAGGCCGCTTTGAAACGCACGGAAACTCGTGTCGCGTGCATCCTTCTTCCCCCTTTCGTCCGTGGGAGGCGCAGCCGGTGCCTCGCTGCAGCCCGCGTGGCCGTTCGCCGCGGGCCGGGCGCCGAGTCTAAGGGACCCGTCGCAGCGCGGCAACGCCCGGGGCCCCGGGCGTAGGTGGTGTGTGCGGCGCCGGTCGCCCCCCTACGGCGGGGTGACGCGGAGGAGCACGGCTCGCAGCTCGTCGGCCAAGGCGCGGATGTCGTCGGGGCGTAGGGTCGCGACCGAAAGGGCGCGGTGGCGCCGCAGCCACTCGTCGAGGTCCGGGTCGCGGCCGATGAGGGTGCGCGCCGCGCGCAGCAGCTCCTCCAAGGCAGCCGGCCCCGCTTCGGTATCTTCGACCAGATCTAGGTCGTCGAGGAGCCGTTCCACCCGGGCCAGGGCACCACGGTCGTGGAGGACCAGGGTCTCCCGCTCGTTGAGCACCCGAAAGCCATCGAGCACCCCGAGCAGCTGCTCGATGGGCGCCGCGAGCGCCGCTCCGTCCCGCTCCGGCGCACCGAGGGCATCGTGGAGGGCCCGGCGGCACGCGAGGAGGGCGCGCTTGTCCGCCGCACGCACCACCGACCACGGCCTCCCGTACATGAACTTCGCGAGCAGCCGCAGCGTCTTGCGGGCCCGCTCCGCCGGGTCGGGCTCCGTCTCCAGGAGGTCTTCGACGTCCCACTTCAGCCGGTGCACCGCCCGGCGGAGGATCATGCCCTCGGCCGTCTCCCGGAGGAAGAAGGGAACCACCTCGTCCTTTCGCACCTCGCCAAAGGCGGAGGCGGCGAGGTGCACCATGTCGGCGATCGCGTTGCGGAAGCGTCCGCGGAAGGACTGCAGGTGGTTCAGCAGGTTCCAGCGGTCGGCCATGATGCTCGGGTCGCGCATGGTGCGGCCGAAGCGGGTCACCTCCTCCTTCAGGCGGCCCTCGATCCGGCGGATGCGCCGAAAGGCCTCCTGCATCGCCCGCTGCTGGGGATCGGCGCTCTCTGGCGGCGCCTCGTCGGGGAGCTTCGTGCGCAGGGTCTCGAGCAGGGCGTTGACGGTCTCCAGCGTCCGGCCGATCACCGGCGCGAGGTGCTCCCAGGCGTCCAGATCCGCGGGCACGTCGGCCTCGTCCACCTCGTAGGCGGAGAGATCGAGCGTGCCCAGCGCATCGATGGCGATGGCGCTCTCCGCGAAGAGCAGCGCCAGGCGCTCACGGTCCTCGCTGTCCGGTGCGAGGAGCAGGACCTCCTCCAGGGCTTCGGGTAGATCCGCCATCTTCCCCCCCGGGGTTCTACCACGGGTGGCAGGGGAGGGAACGGCTCCGCCGCGCTAGGCGCGGCGCTCGTCCTGGAAGAAGGGCAGCTCCCGCGGATTGTATCCCACCGACAACAAGCGGTCGCGGCGCCCCCACGACGGGTGCCGTTCTCCGGCCGCGAGTGCCGCGCGCAGAAGGCGCCGGCGAAGCGGCGAGGCGGAGGAAAACCATGCCCCGACCTGTCGCGAAGCGCGTTGGAGGCGCTCCACGAAGGGCCGCCGGATCTCCAGGTATCGACGCGCCACCGACCCATCGGCCTGGAGGAAGGCTTCGCCAAGGAGGCGCGCGAGCACGTAGGCGTCCATCATGGCGCTGTTGGCCCCCTGGCCGAGGTTCGGCGTCATCGCATGGGCCGCGTCGCCCACCAGGAACGCGGGCGGATCACACCACTTGCGGCACCGCACCTCACGGATCTCGTCGTAGTGCACGGCGTCCCAGTGCTCTATGGCCTCGAGCACACGCCGCACCACGGGACCGGCGGGGGCCCAGCTCTCGATCCACGCCGCACGTTCCGAGCGGCGCACGTGCTCCCACCGGCCGAAGGGCGCGGTGCAATAGAAGTAGGTGCGACCGCCGGGCAGAGGGGCCAGGCCAAAGCGCCGCCCGTCGGCGAGTCCGTACTCGTGGGCCGCTCCGGCCTCCGTCTCTACCGCGGCGACGCCCCGCAGGTACGCCTGTCCCACGGGCACCACCCGTTCCGGTAGGCCCAGGCTCCTGCGGACCATCGAGTGGACTCCGTCCGCGCCGACGAGGCAATCCACGGTGTGGGTCTGCCGGGTGTGTTCGAAGCCGAGCGAGAGGGTATCCCGGGAGCGTTCGATCCGAGCGAGCCGGTGTCCGTAGCGGACGGAGATGCCCGCTGCCCGGGCGGCGTCGAGGAGCACGTCGAGGAGCTTGGAGCGAAGGATGACCGCCGCCTGATCGTGGGGGGGTGGCAGGCCCGAGAGGTCGCGCACGAAGGGGGTGGGGCGCTCGCTCATGTGCAGCTCGAGCCGGCGGATGGGAACGATGTGGGGGCCGATCGCCTCGAGGAGCCCCAGGGCGGAGAGCACGCGCAGGCCGTTGCCGTGGAGGAGCAGCCCGCCTCCGCCTCGTCGTGGCTCCGGGGCCTGCTCGTAGACGGTGATGCGACGGCCGGCACCGCGGTGGGCGCGGGCGAAGACGAGGCCCGCAGGGCCGGCGCCGACGACGGCAATCTCTTTCGGTGGCGGTTGCATCGGCGGGTGGGGTGGAGACCGAGGCGTCCGGCAGCGGCGCGCGCGGTCGCTTCAGGGGGAGAGCCAGCGCGAGACGGAGCGTACGGACTCGGTGTTGAGGACTCGGTCGCGCAGGCACCAGCCGCGCTGCGCGCAGAGGCTCGCATATTCGAGGCGCTCGAGCGCGTCGGGAGTCGCGGCCTCCGAGGCGAGCACCACGCGGATGCGCCGCTCCATGGCGGCGCGTACGATCTCGGGAGGTGCATCCAGCGCGCTCAGCTCGCCGCTGACGGCGAGGGCCACTCGGTGCTCCTCCAAAGCGTCGAGGACCGAAGGGACGTCGAAGGCGAGGGCCTCGGACTCGCCGATCCGCCGGGCACAGAGATGGCTGACGATACGCACCCGGGGATCGGCGATGGCGCGAACGAGGCGCTGGGTCTGGCGGTCCGGCTCGAGGGGACGGTGGGTGATGCGCGCGACGACGAAGTCCGCACCCCGGCCCGCCTCCGCCGGGATCTCGCCGCCGTCGCCCACCTCCACCTCGGCGCCAATCCAGCGAACGAGGGGCAGGGAGGCCGCAGCCCGGCGCAGCGTCGCCACCCCGTCGCTGCCCTCCGAAGTGAGGAGCGCCGCGTAGGAGAGGCCCCGTGCCTTCGCCGCCGTCACCAAGGCTTCGAGAGCTTCCCGCGAGAGGCCGTCCCCCTGCAGAGAGAGATCGCCTTTCAGATCCTCCACCCGCACCACCTCGGGGAGGCCCGCCGTGCTCTCGGCCGCCTCGATCTCGCCGGTGTCCTCGCGCATCGGCGGGGGAATCCACGGCATCCCCAGCTTGCGGTAGATGGCCTCCTCGCTGCGTGCAGCGATGACCCGCCCCGTTTCGATGCGGGTGAGCGCGTACTCGTTGAGGGTCCAGCCGCGCTGCTGCGCCCGGGCGCGCAGCTTCACGTTGTGGGCCTTCGAGCCAGTGAAGTAGAGCACCGCCGCGCCGAAGGACCGGGGTGGCACGACCCGCAGGTCCACCTGCAGATCCCCGCCGACCAGGACCGACGACTTCGTGTCGCCGTGGGCGAGCACCGCCTTCACCTCCGGGAGCCCCACGAACTCGGCCATGACCTCGCGGGGCGCCTCGGAGGCGGCAACGATGTCCACGTCCCCGATGGTCTCGCGGAAGCGTCGCAGGCTGCCGCAGTACAGGACCTCTCGCACCTTCTCGTGCCCCTGCAGGGCGGCCACGAGACGGCGCGCAACGGGCAGGACCTCGGCGATGGGGCTGCGGCGCTCCTTGTGCGTGGTACCCAGGCGCAAGAGCGCCTGCCGGATGTTCTCCTCCGTCTTCTCCCCCATCCCCTTCACGTGGCGGATCTCCTGCTTCTCCAAGGCCGCCTTCAGGTCGTCCAGGTTCCGGATGCCCAGCGCATCCCGGAGCAGGAGCACCTTCTTGGGCCCCAAACCCGGGATCCGGGTGAGGGCGACGAACTCGGGCGGATACTTCTTGCGCAGCGCCTCGAGCTTGGAGATGCGCCCCGTCTCCACGTACTCGCGGATCTTCTTGGCGGTGGAAGGGCCGATACCGGGCACCTTCACGAGCTCCTTCTCGGACATCTGGGCGATGTCGCCCGTGAGACCGCTGATGGCGTAGGTGGCGTTCTCGTAGGCGCGCACGCGAAAGCTCTGCGGATCCCCCTCGTCGAGCACCGCAAGCTCGGTCAGCTCCTTGAAGCGCTCCACGAGTTCGTCCTTCAGCTTCGACATGCCGCAAGCTTAAGGGGGGCCCCGTTCCCTGCACAGCCTCGTGGCGCCCCCCGGTCGCCCACCTGGGCCGCGCCCCGAGCCGGCGCGCCCGCCACGACCACCCGGCCGGCGGGGTGCGCATTGATTTCGCCCCTGGGGCCAGGTACTACGGGCGCTCGGCATGATCGAGACCCAGGACACCGGCCCCGTGGACGTGGGTGCCCTCCTGCGGGGCCGTTCCATCCTGATCACGGGGACCACCGGCTTCGTGGGCAAGGTCGCCCTGTCGATGCTCCTCGCGCGCTACCCCGAGGTGGGGCGGGTCTGGGTCCTCGTTCGACCGGGGCTCTCCGGGACCGCGGAGGACCGCTTCTTCGGCAAGGTGATCGCCTCGCCTGCCTTCGATCCCCTCCGCGCGGCCCACGGCGACGGCTACGAGGCGTGGATGCGGGAGAAGTGCCGCCCCGTCGCCGGTGACATCACCGAGCCCAACCTGGGCCTCTCGGACGAGGTCGTGGGCAGCCTGGTGGGGCAGGTCGACGTCGTCCTCAACTGCGCCGGCATGGTGGACTTCACGCCGCCCCTCGACCTCTCCCTGAAGGTCAACGCCGACGGGGCCCTCTACGCCGCCGAGCTGTGCAACCGCATCGGCGCAGGCCTCGTCCACGTCTCCACCTGCTTCACCGCCGGCCAGCGGGAGGGACACGTCTTCGAGGACGAAGAAAAGATCGGTTACTACCCGAAGCGCCCCGAGTTGGGCCCCTTCGACGCCGAAGCGGAAGTCGCGGACTGCCTCCGCCTGGTCGAGGAAATCAAGCGCCGGGCGCGGACGGACCAGGCGGTGAAGGCGGAGCTGCGCCGCCGGGCCATCGAGCGCCTCGAGGCGGAGGGGCGCAACCCCGACGACCCCCACCAGGTGAAGGTGGCGATGGGCCGGGAACGGAAGATCTGGCAGGGCAACGAGCTGGTGCGCGCGGGCATGGAGCGGGCCGAGCTGTGGGGTTGGCAGAACACCTACTGCTACACCAAGGCCCTGGGGGACCAGCGCATCGCCCTCTACGCGAAGGCCCATCCGGGTCTGCGCTGGGCTTCGGTCAAGCCGGCGGTGGTCGAGAGCGCGCTGCGCTTCCCCTTTCCCGGCTGGAACGAGGGCTTCACGACCGCGGCGCCGCTGATGTTCCTCGGGATCAAGGGCCACCGCACCTTCCCCTACGACGACGGGGTGATCCTCGATGTCATCCCCGTGGACCTCGTCGCGGCGGGGCTCATCGCGGTGACGGCTCTCACCTGTGAGGGCCGCCAAGAGGAGACCTACCAGCTGTGCAGCGGGGATTCGAACCCCCTGTGGATGGACCGCGTGATCGAGCTGACGGCGCTCGCCCGGCGGCAGCACTACCGGGAGCGCGAGACCGGCAACGCACGCATCAACGATCTGCTCTCTCGGATCGAGCCGCTGCCCCGCAAGAAGGAGACCTACCAGCGGGTGAGTGTGCCCATGGTCATGCGCACCACCGCACGCCTCCGCAAGTGGATCGACGAGATCGAGCCGGCCTGGGGTGCGCCGGCGGCGCGGCGCCTTGCCGACCAGGTGCGCGAGACGCTGGATGCGGTGGACGCCTTCCACGAGGAGCGCGGCATGATGTTCGAGATCTTCATGCCCTTCCTCACCGAGGCGAAGTACGTCTTCCGCGCCGACCGCATGCACCGGCTCATGGAGCGGATGACCCCCGAGGATCGGGAGAAGATCCCCTTCGATCCCCAGAACATCGAGTGGCGCCACTACTGGCTCGATGTCCACACGCCCGGGCTCAAGAAGTGGGTCTTCCCGAACCTGGAAGAGGAGCTGGAGAGCCGGGGGGCCAAGCGGAAGAAGCCGGCGCGGGATCTGGTCGAGCTGCTCGAGCTGTCGGTCCGCCGCCATCCTGGTGCCTATGCCCTGCGCCGGGTGGAAGCGGGCCGCGAGTCCCGCTACACCTACCGGGAGTTGGGCCGCTTCAGCGACCGCGTGGCTGCTTGGCTGGCCCACCGCCACGGGGTGACACCGGGCGATCGGGTGATGCTCGCCTCGGAGAACCGCCCCGAGTGGCCCATGGCCTATTTCGGCATCGTGAAAGCAGGGGCGGTGGCGGTCCCGGTGGATGCGAACGCCTCCGCCGAGGAGTTGGCCAACCTGGCGCGGGCCAGTGGCGCGAAGGTGCTCCTGGTCTCGGAGGCGGTGGAGCGGCGCCTGGGTGAGGCGCTGCCTGAGGCGCTGCGCGCCTCGGCCGGGGAGACGACGGTGGTCGATCTCGCCGTGCTCTTTTCACCTCTGCCAGATGGGGTCGAGACTCCCAGGCCACGGATCAAGCCCGACAGCCTGGCCTCGCTCATCTTCACGTCGGGGACCACCGGCCGGCCGAAGGGCGTGATGCTGAGCCACCGCAACTTCACCTCCATGGTGTCGAAGCTCTCCGAGGTGTTCACCCTGCGGCGGGGAGACGGCGTGCTCTCGGTGTTGCCGCTGCACCATACCTTCGAGTTCTCCTGCGGCATGCTCACGCCTCTCGCGCAGGGCGCCGAGATCACCTACCTCGAGGAGCTCAGCGGCGAGGCTCTCGAAGAGGCGCTGCGGGGAGGACGCATCACCGCCATGATCGGCGTTCCCGCGCTGTGGCAGGTGCTGCACCGAAAGATCGATCAGGAGATCGCTGCCCGCGGTCCTTGGGTGCGGGAGCTGACGCGGGCGCTGATGAGCCTCAACCGGATGGCGAAGGACAGCTTCGGTGTGAACCCGGGCAAGCTGATCTTTGCTCCGGTGCACCGGAAGCTCGGGCGGATCAAGTTCCTGGTCAGCGGTGGTTCCGCGCTCTCGCCGGAGATCATGAAGGATTTCCAGGGACTGGGCTTCGAGATCTTCGAGGGCTACGGGCTCACCGAATCGGCGCCCGTGCTCACCGTCAGCCGTCCGGGCGACAAGCAGAAGCCAGGCTCCGTGGGCCGCCCCCTCTCCGGGGTCGAGATCCGCATCGACAACCCCAACGAGGAGGGCATCGGCGAGATCCTGGCGCGGGGGCAGAACGTCATGCAAGGCTACTTCGGCGACGAAGCGGCCACGCGTGAGGTGCTCGAAGATGGGTGGCTTCGCACCGGAGACCTAGGACGCATCGACGAGGACGGCGACCTGTACATCGTCGGTCGCGCGAAGGACGTCATCGTCGATGCGGGCGGCAAGAACATCTATCCCGATGAGGTGGAGGCGGTCTACGCGCAGGCCGAGTGGGTGAAGGAGCTGTGCGTGGTGGGGCTGCCCGACGAGGAGGGGCGCGGGGAGCGCGTCGCGGCGCTCGTCGTGCCCGATTACGCGAAGGCACCCGAACTCTCCCGGGAAGAGGTGCGGGAGCGCGTGCGTGCCTCGCTGCGGGAGAAGGGGCGCAGCCTGCCGCTGTACCGGCGGATCAAGGTGCTCCACCTCTGGGACGGGGAGCTGCCGAGGACCGCCACCCGCAAGGTGAAGCGTCGCCTGGTGGTGGAGGAGCTGCAGCGCCTCGAGCGAGCGGCTCGAGCCGCGAAGGCGCCGCCCGAAGCCACCGGCGGCGACGAGGAGACCCTGGCCTGGGTGCAGCGCGTGCTCTCGGCGGTGGTGAGTCGGCCGCCGGAACGGATCGGCCCCTCACTGCATCTGGTCGAGGATCTCGGCCTCGACTCCCTCGGCCTCTCGGAGATCGCCGGAGCGCTGGAGGACGCGGGGGTGGCCCTGCCCGACGACGTGGATCAGCAGCTGAAGGACGCCACGGTGGGCTCGCTGGCCGAGCTCGTCGCACGGGCACCTCGACGTCGCCGCATCGAGGCCGCCTCGCCGCCCGAGGGAGAGGGGCCCCCTACCTCCAACGAGGAGGAACTCGAACTCCCCCGCCTCGCCGTGGATCTGGGCTTCCGACTCCTGCGCCGGGGGCAGCGAACCCTCTATGAGGATCTGCTCGACGTGGAGGTCTCTGGCCGGGAGCACATCCCCCCGCAGGGCAACTTCATCGTCGCGTCCAACCACACGAGCCACCTCGACATGGGCTTGGTGAAGCACGCCCTCGGCGAGCAGGGAGAGCGGCTGTGCAGCCTTGCTGCCAAGGATTACTTCTTCGATACGCCGCTGAAGCGCCTCTACTTCGGCTCCTTCACCAACCTCTTGCCCATGGAGCGTGAGGGCTCGGTGCGGGAGAGTCTGCGCCTCGCGCTGAAGAACCTCGAGCGCGGCAACCACCTGCTCATCTTCCCCGAGGGGACGCGTTCGACCACCGGGGAGATGCTGCCCTTCCTCCCCAGCGTCGGCTTTCTGGCGCTGACTGCGCGGAG
>CAYYHA010000051.1:0-21767 GCA_964471535.1 uncultured Myxococcia bacterium
CGCCGTTGCAGTAGGCCCCGTCGTCGCAAGAGGCGTCGCTCGGGGTGTGGACGCAGGCGTCGGTGGCCTCGTTGCAGCTGTCGACGGTGCAGGCGACGCCGTCGTCACAGCTCGGCGGTGTGCCTGGCTGGCAGCCCAAGGCGGCGTCGCAGGTCTCCACCCCGTTGCAGTAGGCGCCGTCGTCGCAGGCGGCGTCGCTGCGCGTATGGGTGCACACGCCGGAGGCACAGGCATCGACGGTACAGGCGATGCCGTCGTCACACTCGGCGTCGCTCGTGCAGGTGCATCCGGTGCAGAGCCCGCCGCTGCAGGTGCTGCTGCAGGCGCCGACACTGCAGGCAGCACCGTCCGCGTTCGGGTTCTGACAGCCCGCCACGGGGTCGCAGACGTCGGCGGTACAGGGGTTCCCGTCGTTGCAGGCGGCGTCGTCGGCGGTGCTCACGCAGGCATCGGTGGCCTCGTCGCAGCGGTCTGCGGTGCACGGGACGCCGTCGTCGCAGGTGACGGGGGTGCCTGGCTGGCACCCTAGAGCGGCGTCACAGGTCTCGGCCCCGTTGCAGTAGGCCCCGTCGTCGCAGAGCCCGTCGCTGGGGGTATGGACGCAGGCATCGGCGGCCTCGTCGCAACTGTCGACGGTGCAGTTCACTCCGTCGTCGCAACTGGGCGCAGCGCCGGCCACACAGGTGCCCGCCGCACAGCGCTCGATTCCGTTGCAATAGGCACCGTCGTCGCACGCTGCATCCCCCTCTTCGTCGGTCACCCCGTCACAGTCGTCGTCGATCAGATTGCATCCGTCTGGTGCGCCCGGGTGGATCGTGTCCACCGCGTCGTTGCAGTCGACTCGCGCCGGATCGGTGCCGCCCCCAGGCACGGTTCCGCACACGGTGTAACTGTCGCCGTCGCCGTCGAAGCCTTCGTCGAGGGCACCGTCGCAATCATTGTCCACTCCGTCGCAGACCTCGGGCACCGGGCCTTGCCCGGAGCAGGGCCCCCAGGTGCCGCCGCTGCACACCTGCATCCCCGAGGTACATGCACCCGCATCCGTGCCGCAGGCGCGCGTGGAGCCGTCGGTGCAGCTGCAGCCTTCGTCGGTGCTGCCGTCGCAGTCGTTGTCGAGGCCGTCGCACTCTCCGCTCCCCTCGTCCGGCACATGGCTGGGGGGGTAGGCACACTGCCAGCCGGCACTGCCCTGGCAACTCGCGGTCGCCCCTGCGCAGACCCCGAGGGTCAGGCACAGCCCCCCCGGCGGGGGCAGGGGATCTTCGTCCACGAGATCGTCGCAGTCGTCGTCGACGCCGTTGCACTGCTCGGGGGCGCCGGGATAGCGCGTCCGGTCGAGGTCGGCGCAGTCGACCCGGGCGGGATCGGTGCCGCCCATGGGATCGGTGCCGCAGACGGTGAAGCCGTCTTCGTCGGCGTCGAAGCCCTCGTCCACGGCCCCGTCGCAGTCGTCGTCCGTCCCGTTGCAGATCTCTTCGGCCAGCGGGTCGCCATCGCAGGCGTACTCGCAGCCGGTGCTCGGATCCCCATCGAGGTCGTAGTAGCCAGGAAGACAGGCGCCCATGCCGCACTGGAAGTCTGCGGTACAGGTGCGCTCGGCGTGGGGCAGCTCGGGGCAGCGGGTGCCGCAGCCGCCGCAGCTGTCGGGGCTTCGTGGATCCACGTCCTCGTCGGTCACGCCGTCGCAGTCGTCGTCGATGCCGTTGCACGTGGCGTCGTCGCTCGCCGGCAGCACCTCGCCCTCGCAGGGTCCGAAGCGGCCGTCGTCTCCGCAGCGCCGCTGTCCTGCGGTGCAGGCGCCGATGCCCTGGGTGCCGTCCGGGCCCGAGTAGCAGGCTTCGACCGCCCCTGGCTCGCACTCGACCGCAGGGAGAAACTCGATGGTCGCCGTCGCACCAAGCGGCCGGCCCGCGATGCGTACCCCGATCTTCGCCTCCCCCGGCGTCGTGGACGAGACACGGCCCGAGGCCTGCCCCGCCGCATCGGTGGGGCCGGTGGGCTGTTCGATGGTATCGAGGTCGCCCCGATCCGAGACGAAGGTGACCTCGAGGCCGGCGGCGGGCGCACCGTCCCGCCGCACCGTGCAGGTGACGACGCTCGTGCGAACGCCATCGGCGACCACCGGCGAGGTGGCATCGAGCTCCACCTGAAGCTCGTCGGTGGCGGCGCCGCCGCACTCACAGCCCCAGAGCATCGCCAAGAGCCCGAGGACAGCGGGGGCCAGCGAAGGCCGGCGCGCGCGCGGCTCCATGGGGCTACGATAGCAAGTCGCACTGCGACCCTGCCACCGCTGGCTCCGTCCTGGCGGCGCCCACCTTCGGAGTCGCTGCCACCGTCGTGGGCCGTCCACGGCGCCACGCGCAGGTGAGGCGCTGGGAGTGGGGCGGCAGATCTGCTACCTAGCGGTCGATGCGCGCGCACCGACCGGGCCCAAATCTGCCGCTCGGAGCATCCATGCGCTGGGGCTGCTCTGCCCGACGGCTCCGCCTCGCGGTGCTCCTCGCAGTGGCCGCGGTCGCCCACCTCGCCGAAGCGCGGGAGGTGGTGCTCTGGCACAGCTACCGGGCGGCAGAGGCCGAGGCTCTGGCCGAGGTCGTGGAAGCCTTCGAGGCCCGCTACCCCACGATTCGGGTGCGCACCCTCGCCGTCCCCTACGACGCCTTTGCCAGCAAGCTGTCCACGGCCATTCCCCGCGGCAACGGGCCCGACGTCTTCATCTTCGCCCACGAGCGCATCGGCGCCTGGGCGGAGAGCGGTGTGGTGGAGCCTTTGGACGAGGCGACGCTGCCCCTCGACCTCGGGGAGTTCCTGCCGCCCACCGTGGAGGCGCTGCGCTACGAGGGGCGGCTTTATGGGCTGCCCCTCTCCTTCAAGTCCGTCACCCTCTTCTACAACAAGGCCATCGTCCCCGCGCCGCCCAAGGACACCCAAGAGCTCATCCGTCTGGGCCGCGCCCTCTCCGACCCTGAGCGGGGCGAGTACGGGCTCGCCTACGAGGCGTCGAACTTCTACTTCCACGCCCCGTGGCTTTTTGGATTCGGAGGCCAGCTCTTCGACGCAGAGGGTCACCCGCAGCTCGACACGCCCGAGATACGCCGGAGCTTCGAGTTCGTACGCCGGCTGGTGCTCGAGGAGCGCATTGTGCCCCAGGAGGTGACCGGCGCCCTGGTCACCCGCCTCTTCAACGAGGGCCGAGCGGCGATGGTGGTGAGCGGCCCCTGGCTGGTGGGCGAGATCGATCCGAAGGTGGACTATGGGCTGGCGCTGCTCCCCGTGGTCAGCGAGACGGGACGCCGGGCGGCCCCCTTTCTCACCGTGGAGGCGGCCCTCCTGGCCAGGGGGGCCCGCGACCCCGAGGCGGCGCGTCTCCTGATGGCGCACCTCGCCACCGACGGTGCGGTGACGCGCGGCGTGGTTGGTCGCCAGACGGTCGCCTACGCCCCCGCCTACGAGGACCCCCGTCTCTCCAGCGACCCGGTGCTCACCGGCTTTCGCCGGCAGCTCGCCTACAGCGTCCCCATGGACAACCGGCCGGCGATGCAGGCGCTGTGGGAGCCGGGCAAGGGTGCGCTCGCCGCGGTGATGCGCGGCGTGCCGGTGGCGGACGCGCTGCGCCGGGCCCAGTCGCGGATCGAGGCGCTCGTGCGCCCCCCGGCACGTCCCGTGCCCGTGCTCCCCTATGTCCTCGTCATCGGCGCGCTGCTCCTTGCGGTGACCGCGCTATGGGTGCGCCGCGTGCTGCGGGAGAGCCAGGCCGAGGGGGGACTGTGGCGGCGTATGCGCCGCGCCGGGCCCGCTTACGCCTACGTGGCGCCGGCGCTCCTAGGCCTTCTCTTCCTCGTCGTGGTGCCCTTCACCGTGGGCCTGGCCATCTCGCTCACCCGCCACGAGAACGGGACCTTCGTCTTCGTCGGCTTCGCGAACTTTGCGGACATCCTCTTCGGCCAGCGCTACGGGATCACCGATCCACTCAACTTCTACTTCACCCTCGGCGTGACCGCGCTGTGGACCGCTGCCAACGTCACGCTCCACGTGAGTCTTGGGCTGGCTCTCGCGCTGCTGCTCCGCGCTCCCTGGCTGAAGCTGAAGGGCGTCTACCGGGCGCTGCTCATCGTGCCCTGGGCGGTGCCCAACTACATCACCGCGCTCATCTGGAAGGGCATGTTCCACAAACAGTTCGGCGCCATCAACGAGGTGCTGGGCCTCTTCGGGATCGAGCCCGTCGGGTGGTTCTCCCACTTCTGGACGGCGCTGACCGCGAACGTGGTGACCAACACCTGGCTGGGCTTTCCCTTCATGATGGTCGTCGCCCTCGGGGCGCTGCAGTCGATTCCGAAGGAACTCTATGAGGCCGCCGAGGTCGACGGCGCCTCCGCCTGGCAGCGCTTCCGCCACGTCACCTTGCCCCTCTTGGGTCCGGCGATGCTGCCGGCGGTGCTGCTCGGAACCATCTGGACCTTCAACATGTTCAATGTCGTCTACCTGGTGAGCGGAGGGGAGCCGGACGGCTCCACCGACATCCTCATCTCCGAGGCCTACCGCTGGGCCTTCCAGCGGCAGGAGCAGTATGGCTATGCGGCAGCCTACGCCACGCTCATCTTCTTCATCCTTCTCGGCTACACCCTCTTGACCCGCCGCTTCGGAGGACAAGGGCAGATCGAATGAAGCGACGCACCACAGCGGCAAAGGCGCTCCTACTCCACGGGACCATCTGGGTCGCCATCGCGCTCACGCTCTACCCGGTGCTCTGGGTGGTGAAGATGTCGCTGTCGAAGTCCCAGGCCTTCGGGCTCTCGGCGTCCCTTCTGCCGGATGAGGTCACGCTGTCCAACTACGTGGACTTCCTCACCGCCACCGATTCGGAGGGCCACTGGCTCTTCGGCTGGCAGCTCCTGAACTCGGTCGTGGTCTCGGCGGGGACCACCCTCCTCGGCATCTTCCTCTCGTGCACTGCCGCCTATGCCTTCTCCCGCTTTCGCTTTCCTGGGCGGCGCACTGGGCTCCTCGTCTTTCTCGTGACGCAGATGTTTCCCGGCGTGATGATGGCCATTCCCGTCTACATCCTCCTCGATGCGCTCGGCCTGTTGGAGAACCTCTTCGGTCTGGTGCTCGTCTACTCGATCACCGCCATCCCCTTCTGCGTCTTCATGCTGAAGGGCTACTTCGACACCATTCCCCGGGAGCTGGAGGAGGCGGCGATCATGGACGGTGCGAGTCAGTTCACCCTCTTCTGGCGCATCGTGCTCCCCCTGGCCCGGCCGGCGATCGCAGTCACCGCGCTCTTCTCCTTCATGACCGCCTGGAACGAGTTCATCCTTGCGGCGACCTTCATGAGCGAGGAGATCCACTTCACCCTGCCCGTGGCGCTGCAGCGCTACGTGGGGGACTACAGCACCGAGTGGGGCCGCTTCGCGGCCGGCGCCCTGTTGGTCTCCTTGCCCGTGGTCGTGCTCTTCTTCGCCTTGCAACGTTACCTGGTCGGCGGCCTGACCGCCGGGAGTGTGAAGGGATGATGCATTCGATCGGTGACGACGGGGGCCGCCGCGGGGTGCGCGGCGTCGCTGCCGCCTCTTCCGAACCCGACCGAGGTTGCGCCGTGGGTGTCGCCGGCGGCAGGGCGTCCGCGCGCTGCGCCCCCACGGTGCCGGCGTTGCCTCCCGGAGCGATCCGGCTGCTCTGCCTCGCCCTGCTCGCCGGAGGCGCGCTGCTCGCCTGTCCCGGTCCGTCGCCGACACGCCTCGACGGCGGCGCCCCCGACGGCGCGGGGGGTGACGCCGGGGGGGGCGGTCGCGACGGCGGCAGAGATGGCGGCGGCACCGATGGCGGCGGCGACGGAGGCGGGGCGCCCCGGCGCCTCGACGCCCTCGATCCGGTGCGCGGCACCGCCGACGGGGGCTACGGCGTCGAACTCTTCGGCGCCGGCTTCGAGGAGGGGATGCAGGTCCTATTCGGCCAGGCCGACTGCGAGGCACTGCAGATTCTCTCCGACGCACGCGCCTCCTGCCGCGTACCGCCGGGGTCGCCGGGCCGCGTCGACGTCCGGGCTCTCTGGCGCGACGGCTTCGAGTCCCGGCTAGAAGCGGCCTTCGAGTACCTCGCGCCCGGCACCATTTCGGTGGGCTACGGCCGCCTCCTTTCGCCAAACACGGATGGGATGGTGGCACCGGGCGGGTCGGTGGAGGTCCTCGCCGAGGTCTACGCCGAGGGCGTGACGCCGGGGCCGGGGCAGGGCGCCGGCCTCTCGCTGCAGGCGGCCGTGGGACCCGAGACCGCCGATCCGGCGACGGAGCCCGAGCGCTTCGCCTGGGAAGGGCTGGCCTACGCCGGCGACCGAGACGGCCTCGTCCCCGGCGATCTGGCCAACGACGCCTACGCAGCGGTGCTCACCGCTCCCACCACGCCGGGCCGGTATCGACTCGCGGCCCGGGTGCTTCCAGACGCCGGCGATCCCGTCAACCTCGACCCGACGGGGACCGACGACGGCTTCGACCCCGCCACGCTCCCCATCATCCTGGTGGAAGAGCCACCCCCCAACCTGCCCGACTGGTGCAACACGCAGTGGCCGCCCAGCATCGACTTCGGAAGCACCGCCGGGCCGGTGACCGTCTACGGTCAGGTCTACGAGCCTGGCCTCACCGATTCGGGTGGCGATCCTTCCGCCCTCGTGGCCGAGCTCGGCTACGGTCCCGACGGCAGTGATCCCGCGGCCGACCCGGGGGTCTGGACCTGGACGCCAGGCGCCTACAACGCAAGCTGCAGCTGTGGGAACAACTACGAGTACATGGCGGATCTGTCGATTGCCAGTTCGGGTCGCTACGACTATGCCTGGCGCTTCAGTCTCGACGGGGGCGCCCACTACGTCTACTGCGACACGACGGGTCTCGCAGACGGCTACGACCCCGCCGACGCGGGGGATGCGGTGGTGCCATGAGCGGGGAGGGAGACCGGTGAGCGGCGAGCACGAGGCGCGACAGAGGAAGATTCCCGCGCCGCTGCGCGAGGCCTACGCGCAGGCCTGCAACGAGGAAGGCCAGCCCTTCGCCGACTTCGTCGAGGCGGTGCGGGCACGCTTCGACCCCGAGGATCTCCTCGCGCTCATCGACGAGGTCGAGGAGACGGTGCTGTCCAACATGGTGCTCATGGCCGAGGCGAACCCGGGGCTCGAGGCCGTTGCCCACGCCCGAGCCGAGGGCATCCGGAGCGAGATGGAGGCGCTTCGGGCGCGGCTGAGGGAAGGCCGGTGAGGCTTCGCAGTGCGGCGGTGGGCGGGATTGCGCTCGCCTGGCGGGAGTGGCACTTGGGCGGCTCCGAAGCGCTCGTGCTGCTCCATGGCTTCCTCGATCAGGCGGCCTCCTTCCGCCCGTTGGTCGATGCGCTCGCGGCACGTGGCCTTCGCCGTCGCGTCTTCGCCCTCGACTTTCGCGGGCACGGCCGCAGCGGCTGGAACGGGCCCGCGCAGAGCTACCACTTCCCCGAGTACGTCGGCGATCTCGACGGCTGGCTCGAACACCTCGAGCGCGAGGGGGCCGCAGACGGGCCCATCGATCTCCTGGGCCATTCGATGGGAGGGACCGTCGCCTGCTACTACGCCGGCACCTGGCCCGAGCGTGTCCGGCGCCTGATCCTCGTCGAGGGACTCGGACCCCCGAGCCTCCCCTTCGAGGAGGGACCCGAGCGCCTCCGCGTGTGGCGCGAGGGGGTGCGCCGCTACCGCGGGCGGGGCCATCGCGTCTACCCCGATATCGCTGCGGCGGCGGCGCGGCTCCGCGAGGGAAATCCCCGGCTCGGGGAGGCGCTCGCCCTCGAGCTTGCCTCGGAGGGGACGCGACCGGTCGAGGGGGGCGTCGTCTGGCGCTTCGACCCGCGGCACAAGGTGCGCTCGGCGGTGCCCTTCCACGAGGCGCGCCTCCTCCCCTTTCTCGAGCGCATCACCGCGCCAGTGCTCTCTGTCGAGGGAAGTGAGTCTGGGAAGGTGCCCGAGTGGGAGATGCGCCGCCGCCGGATTCCACGCTGCACCCGGCGGACCGTCGAGGGCGCAGGACACATGGTGCACCACGACGCCCCTGAGGCGCTCGCGGCCGTGGTGACCGAGTTCCTCGGTGGCGCGGCGCCAGGGGCAGCGGAGGATCCCCCCGGATCCAAAGAGCTGTGAGGCCGCACGCCGCTCAGTAGGCGGCGGACCCTCGATCGTCCACCGACGGCGGGGGCGGCTCCTCGGGCCGGAAGCGCACCGCCCGGAGGAGCGCGAGGACGAGTACGGCGACGAAACCGACTCCCAGCCAGCGCATCACACGCCCGACGAACTCCGCCTTCGTGGAGAGGCCGAAGCGCTCGTCGGCGGACATCGGCAGGGTGGCGGTGCGCGGGTTGCCGTAGCGCGAGCGCGCGGCGAGCGCCGCATGGCGCCGTTGCAGCTCGAGGGGGATCCGTTCGCCCCGCTCCTCGAGCCGCCACTTGATGCTCTCGAGGCGCGCGTGGGCCGTCTGAAGGTTGGGGTCGAGGGTCAGTGCCTCGAGGTAGTGCTCCGCCGCTTCGAGGAGTGCCGGCGTCGTGGCGCTATGCCCCTGGTCCTCGCCCATCACGGCCTCTCCCGCGGCGAGGGCACGCGCGATACGAGCGGGCTCGCTCTCGAAGGCAGCCCAGTACCAGACGCCGGTGGCGAGCGCCAGGTAGACCACGACGACGAAGAGCATCTCCCAGGGCATGCGCAGGCGCCGCCTTCTGCCACTCGCGTCGCGGGGTCCGCCCCGCCGCGCTCCGGCTGCGCCAGCGCCCTGCCGCCGAGGGGCGGCGCGGCGGGGCGTCTCCGGCGAGGGGCGCGCCGGCGCTGCGGCTCGGTCCTCGCCTACCTCGGCCTCGGGCAGGTACGCGGGAGCCTGAGGATCGGTGGGAGGCCCGTCGACCAAGGGGAAGGAAAGGGAAGGATCGGTGTCCACCACCCCCGCTTCCGGCGCCGGCTCGGGGAAGGCGGGGACCGCGAGCTCGGTGGGCGGTTCGAGGCCGGGGTCCGTGTCGGGCACGGGTACCGAAGCGCTCGGGTCGGTGACCGGCTCGTACTCGTCGTCCCTGCGGCTCATCGTTCTAGCTTTCTAACTTTGCGTTGCCGGGCCTTCGAAATCCAGGCGTCCCAAGGAGGCGTCGAGGCGGCAACCGAGGCCGAGCGGCAGGGCGAGGTTGACCTCGCCGTGGCCGGCGGGAAAGCCCATGGCGCAGGGGACCTGCCACTCGGCGAGGCACTCGGCCACCACCGTCTCCGCGTCGTAGTCGGCGTTCGGTGCCTCGCAGGCGGTGAGCTGCCCCACCAAGACGCCCGCGACCCGCTCGGCGACCCCTGCGAGCCGCAGGTGGGTGAGCATGCGGTCCAGGCGGTAGGGCCGCTCGCCGACGTCCTCCAGGAAGAGCACCGCGCCATCGAGGGGGGGCAGGTAGGGTGTGCCCACGAGGCGGCTGAACACCGAGAGGTTCCCGCCGACGAGAGGGCCCTCGGCCACGCCGGGCGTGACCGTGCGCACCGGTTCCCACAGGAGGGGGCCCGGGGCGAGGCCCTCGGCGAGGCGGCGCAGGCGGTCGAGCGATTCGTCGGGCTCCTCGCCGAGGCGACAGACCATGGGGCCGTGGAGGGTGACCAGGCCGGCCCGGTTGAGCATGGCGTGGAGGGCGGTCAGATCGGAAAAGCCACAGAAGAGCTTCGGCCGGCGCAGCATCCCGTCGAGGCGGAGTCGCGGCAGGAGCCGCATCGCCCCGTATCCTCCCCGCACCGCGAGGATCGCGGCACAGCTCGGATCGTCGAGGGCGCGCTGCAGCTCGCCGAGGCGCCGTGCATCGCTGCCGGCGAGGTAGCGGTGCGTGTCGAAAAGGTCCGGCTCCCACACCGGCTCGACGCCGTAGCGGCGGAGCACCTCGACCCCTCGTTCGAAGCGGTCTCGGGGGAAGGGCCCCGAGGGGGCGACCAGGCGCACCCGGTCGCCGGGACCGAGGGCAGGGGCGCGGCGCATCATCGCTCCCGAGGCTACTGGAGCCTCGCGCCGGGAGCCAGTACCGTCAGCGCCCATGAGCCGCATCCTCGATCCCACGAGCCCCGATTCGCCCCCGGTGGACTTGGGGGCGATCCGCACCGTTCACGTCCTGGCCGTGGCTGGGACCGGCATGGGGGCCTTCGCCTGTCTCCTCAAGGAGGCTGGCTACGAGGTGCGCGGCTCAGACCAGGCGGTGTGGCCGCCGATGAGCGAGGTGCTCTCGGCGGCGGGCATCCCCTGGCGGGAGGGCTTCTCCGCCGAGAACCTGGAGCCGCCGCCCGATCTGGTGGTGGTGGGAAACGTGGTGCGGCGCGCCAACCCCGAGGCGGATGCGATGCGGGCCCGTCGTCTGCCGCACCTCTCCTTCCCCGAGGCCCTGGGCGCACTCTTCCTCGATACGCGCCATCCCATCGTCGTGGCCGGGACCCACGGCAAGACCACGACGACGGCACTCGTCACCTGGCTGCTCCGGACGGCGGGCCTCGATCCGTCCTTCCTGGTCGGCGGGGTGCCGAAGAACCTCGGCCGCCCCTCGCAGCTCGGCCGCGGACAGCACTTCGTCGTCGAGGGCGACGAGTACGACACCGCCTACTTCGACAAGCGCCCGAAGTTTCTCCACTACCGGCCGCAGACGGCGATCCTCACCTCCCTGGAGTTCGACCACGCCGACATCTACGCCGATATCGAGGCGTACACCGCCGCCTTCGAGCGTTTCGTGGCGCTCGTCCCCCCTTCGGGCCGTCTCCTCGCCTGCGCCGGCAGCGCGGCGGTGCACCAGGTGGCCGCGGCCTGCCCGGGGCGCGTCGAGACCTACAGCGCCCGGACCGAGGCGGCCGATTGGGCGGCGCGCGATCTGACGACGGGCCCCGAGGGTTCCCACTTCGAGCTTATCCACCGTGGGCGCCCGCTGGGCCGCCTGCACCTGGCCACCGGCGGGCGGCACAACGTGGAGAATGCCGTTGCGGCGGTGGCCGTGGCCCTCGAGGCAGGCGCCTCCTGGGACGCGGTGCGCGAGGGGCTCTCCACCTTCGAGGGGGTGCGCAGGCGGCAGGAGCTTCGCGGCTCCCCCGGTGAGGTGACGGTGATAGAGGACTTTGCCCACCACCCCACCGCGGTGGAGGCGACCCTCGGCGCGCTGCGCCGCCGCTTTCCCGGACGGCGACTGTGGGCGGTCTACGAGCCGCGCAGCAACACCGCCCGGCGGCGGATCTACCAGCACCGCTACGAGGAGGCCTTCGATGCAGCCGACTGCGTGGTGGTCGCCTCGCCGCCGCCGCACCCCGACCCCATCCCCGAGGCGGAGCGCTTCGATCCTCCGGCGCTCGCCGAAGCGCTCGAGCGCCGGGGCAAGCACGCCTACCATCGCCCCACACCGGAGGCCGTGCACGACCTTCTCGCCGGGGCGCTGCGTCCGGGCGACGTGGTCGTGGTGATGTCCAATGGGAGCTTCGGCGGGCTCATCGAGCGGCTGCTCCAGACGCTGGAGTCTCGATGAGGCCAACGAGCCCGGTTTCCTCTCGCCGCGGACTCCTGCGAGCTGCCTGTGCGGCCCTCGCCGCCGCGGTCTTCCTGCTTCTCGCCCCGGCCGGCTGCGCCCACGCCGGCCGCGCGCCCGCCCTGGAGGGACAGGTGGTGCCGGTACGGCTGTTCGGTGGCGCCGCCCCCGGCCGGGCGGCGTTGCTCCTCTTCTGGGCGAGCTGGTGCGCGCGCTGCCAGGATGCGCTCCGGCAGATTCCAGGGAAGGTGCCCTGCAATCTGCCCCTGGTCGCCGTCTCGGTGGACGCCGACCTGCGCTTCGCCGAGGCCGCCGAAGCGACGATCGAGCACGACCTTGGCCGAGCGGGCGCCCAGAGGTGGCAGTGGGTCCACGACCGGGGGGCGCGTGAGGCCGAGGCGCTCGGGCTCTCCCACCTGCCCACCCTGTTCTGGATCGATGTGGACGGCCGGGCACGCCGGGTCTATCTGGGATGGGACCGTCAGGTCCAGGCTCGCCTTCTCGAGGACCTCGAAGCGATCTGCAGCCATGAGTGAGTCCCCCGACGAGACCATCGAACGGCTCTTGGAGACGGCGCGTCAAGCGGCGCGCGCCGGCGCTCGAGTTCTCCTCGAGCGCTTCACGCACCCGCGTCAGATCGGGACGAAGTCCAGCCCAACCGATCTCGTCACCGATGCGGATCGCGCCAGTGAGGCCGAGATCCTCCGGTGTATCGAGCAGCGCCATCCCCGCGCGCGGATCCTCGCCGAAGAGAGCGGTGTCCATGGAAGCGCGGATCGGGGCGGCGCCGGCACCACCTGGGTGGTCGATCCCCTCGACGGGACGGTGAACTACGCCTGGGGCATTCCCCACTGGTGCATCTCCATTGCCGTACTCGAGGGCGGTGCACCTGTCGTCGGGGTTGTCTACGACCCGATTCGTCAGGAATGCTTCGAAGCGATACGTGGCGGCGGGGCCCGCATGAATGGAGAGCCCATGGCCACCGGGGGCCGCTCGGAGATCTCAGATGCGATCCTGGCGACGGGCTTCTCCTACGATCTCGACGAGCGCCGCCGGCACCTTCCGAGCCTCCAGCGGCTCCTTCTCCGGTGCCGAGGCCTCCGGCGTTTCGGCTCGGCGGCCCTCGACCTCGCATGGGTCGCCTGTGGTCGCCTCGATGGCTTCTGGGAGCGGGCGCTGAAGCCCTGGGACCTCGCCGCGGGGCTGCTCCTGGTAGCGGAGGCGGGAGGCCGGATCAGCGGCTACGAGAAAGACGAGGATCCGCTCCGAAGCGGGCGTGTCGTCGCCGCTGGCCCCAGGCTCCACGGGTTGCTGCGCCGGAGCGTCGCGAGCGCCGACCCGCCTTGAGCGAATGGATGCGCTCCGAGGCCTGCTGCGCGAAGGCTTCGTTGAGCACCTCGCCGCAGAAGGGGCAGTATCCGAAGAGCTCACCGGCGACCGAGAAGCCACAGCCCGGGCAGGTCTCCTCCATCCCGGGCGTGTGCCAGGTGTACCCCTCCCCGCACCAGGGACAGAAGGACATGTAGCGCATCAACGGCCCGCTGCAGGCCTGGCAGTGATCCTCGTAGCGCCGGTCGCGCGCCCGCCTGGTGCCGGGGGCGGGGGTGGCGCCGTAGCGTTCACCACACCAGGGGCATACCGCCCAGGCCTCGTGCAGGCCGTGCTCACAGCGCTGGCAGTAGCGGGGGAAGCTCGCGTCGGAGCGGAAGCGCAGCAGGTCACCGCACCAGGGGCAGAAGAGCATCCCCTCGCTCACCGGGCCGCGGCACTCCACACACACCCAATCGAGCCCGAAGGGCCGCATCGCTTCGCCGAAGCGCTGTTCGAACTCGGCCCAGCGCTTCTCGAGGTGCGCGCGCTGCCGCTTCAGGTTCACCCGCTCCACCAGCTCCCGCAGCTTTCGGCGTGAGTTGGATCGTACGAGCGCGGCGAAGCGCTGTTGGATGCGCTGCATGTCGGAGAGGCGCTGGGTGGGCTTCGGGTGGAGGAGGCGCCTCGCGAGCTGCTCCGCCCGTGCCCCTCCATAGCGGCGTAACAAGGGTGAGACCCTCGGGGACCGGGAGCGCGGGCCTGGGGTGGGAGGAAGCCGCCCGGTGACTGCCAGGTGGAAGAGGGCGCCGAGCGCATAGGCGTCCGCTTCCACGCCCACCGTCCCCCGCTGTGCCTCGGGCGGCGCATAGCCGGGGGTGAAGATCACCGTCGCCCGGCCCTGCTGCTTGCGTGCCCGGCTCGCGCCGAAATCACCCAGCTTTGCGGTCGCTCCTTCGAGGTAGACGTTGTCGGGCTTCACGTCCCGGTGCACCAGGTCCTGCCGATGCATATGCGAAAGCCCCCGGGCGATCTGCCGGCAGATCTCCGCCGCCACGTCCACGTCGATGCGGTCCTCCTCGTCGAGAACGGTGACGAGATCCGGACCATCGACGTATTCGAGCACCACGTAGATGCCGCGCCGCGGGCACACACCTGTGTCGAGCACGGACACGAGTTGGGGATGGCGAAGCCGGCGGGCGTTGACGAACTCGTGCATCAGGGAGCGCTGGCAGGTGGGGCTCGGGGAGACGAGCCCCTTCACGGCCACCAGGCGCCCCTGCTTTCCTTCGTCCGCGCAGAGCAGCACCGTGCCGAAGGCACCCTCGCCCAGCGTGCGCAGGATGCGGTAGCGGTCGTCGACGTAGGCCGTCGAGTCTTCGTCCAGGCCCTCGAGGCCGAAGAGGTCGACGACCTGTTGCGTGAGACGGGGCGCCATGCGGTGGCGAAGGTTAGTCCTCTTCGAATAGCTGTGCCAGCACCACCGTGGCGTACCCGCCGCTGCGCAGCGCAAAGGAGAGGCACAGGTCCTCGCCCTCCCGCACGACCGCCGGATCCCAGAGGGGGATCCGGGCCGGGCGGCGGGTCCCGGCCCCGTCCCGGCCGGCGGCCCGGAAGGCCTCCAGAGAGAGTCCCGACGCCTGGAGCAGCGCCGCCTCCCGGCGCCCCGCCTCGCCCTCCGCCGGTCGCATCGCGTGCCCGTAGATGGGCCCGGTGAGGTCCACGTCGAAACGGCGTAGGCGCCGGGTGTCCTCCTCGGGGGCGCCGCACAGGAAGCTCTTCCGGGACAGGTGAGGGGTGAGGACGTCCCCCGGTAGGCAGCGCAGGAAGAGCCCATCGTCGATGCGGGCGTCCAGCCAGGCGTTGAAGAGCTCTGCCTGCAGGGCCGAGACCCACAGCCGACGCGTGAAGCGGTCCGGTGCCCGGCGCGTCCCCGCGAGGAGGGCGCGCCCGCGCGCAGGGTTCTGTCCCTCGTGCCCGAAGCGTTGGGGCCCGAAGTAGTTGGGCACGCCCTGCTCCACCAGGCGCCGGAGGCGTGAGCGCACGGCTGCCTCGTGGGCGCCCGCCCCGCGCACGCGGATGCGAAAGCGGTTTCGGGCGATGCGGCCCGTTCGGAGCTTCCGGCGTCCGGGGACCGCCTCGAGGACCCGCCAGCCGGAGCCCTCGAGCTGCTTGCCCGCAGCGGCGCGGCGCGGCACCGAGAGCCACTGGCGGGTCACTGCCTGCCGATCCTTTTGCCCAGCGACGCCCACCTCGGCGGGACGAAGCCCGAGCGCCGCGGCGAGGGCGCGCACCACCTCCCGGGTGTTACGGCCGCGCTTCTCCACCCACAGGTAGAGGTGCTCCCCCTCGCCCTCCGGGGGATGCAGGAGCACCTCCTCCACCTCGAAGTCCTCGGGGCAGGCCTTCACCGTGCCTGCCGCCGGGGGCAGATCGCCGGTTAGCCGCCGCATCGCCGTCGTGGCGCACCGCGCCGGGCCGTGCTGCTGTCTGCCGCGCGCTGTGCGGCGGTGCACCGGGAAGGCCATCGGTCTCGGGCCGCCCGCTTGGCCGCTTTCCTGCCTGCAGCTCCGCTGCCTCCCCTCCTCTGCTGCATCAGGGGCACTCGCTCGGGTCGCAGACCCGCCACCCATTGCCGCAGTCGAACGGTGCCACGCCGCCGCAGTCGAGGATGCAGGTCTCCACGTCGTTGCCGCAGAAGAGACGGCAGCCCCGGCCTGCCGGGCAGGGCAGGCGGCAGCCGTCCACACCGGTGCACCCAAGGGAGCAGTCGGCGCCCCGCTCGCAGACGAGGCGGCAGCTGGCGTCGACGCTGTCGCAGTCGAGGTCGCAGACCGCCCCCGCCGCGCAGGTCAGGGTGCTGCCACTGGAGGTGTTCGCCGCCCGCAGGCCGCAGCGGGCCCCCTGCTCGCAGGTGAGCTGGCAGCCGTCCTGGCAGTCGAAGGCACAGCGGCACCCTGCAGGGCAGGTACCACAGTCGCCGCTGCAGCTCGCCTCACAGCAGCCGCCCGAGGGGCACGCGGCGCAGTCGCTCCCACAGCCGTCGCACTGGCGGGGGATCCCGACGCAGGCTCCCGCTGGGGAACACCAGTCGGCAATGGTGCACGTCTGCCCGTCGTTGCAGGGCGTGCCTGGGCCCACGTCTTTGTCGGAGTCGTCGCAGTCGTTGGGGAAGCGGCTGTAGGCGGGCGAAGGGGGGGCGCAGGCCTCGATGGGGACGGCGGCCGGGTTGCCCGCTCCGTCCCGATCGAGGTCTGGATACCAGCTGTAGGTCGTGGCGTCCTCGTCGGTGCTGCCGTCGCAGTCCCCGTCCACCCCGTCGCAGAGGTCCCGCCCCGCCGCTTCGGTGCGTGGGCCCGGCTCGCAGGAGCCCCAGACCCCGCCCTGGCACTCGATCACCTGGCTTCGCTCGCAGGCCCCTTGCCCGCAGACCACCGTCCGTTGGGGCGGGTCGGGACAGTTTCCGGCGCAGTCCGGGTCGAGGGCATCGGGCGTGCCGTCGCAGTCCTGGTCGATCTCGTCGCCGCACTGCTCCGGCTGGGGCCGCACCTCGCCCTCGCACGGTCCGTAGGTGCCATCGGGGTAGCAGGTGCGAAGCCCCGCGCGGCACATGCCCACGTCGACGGTTCCCGCCGGTCCGCCGTAGCAGGGGCGAGCCTGCCCGGCAGCGCAGGGATTGACCCGCACCGAGACGTAGTCGGGGGCGCTCTTCTCGGGGCCGCGGAAGACGACCAGCGACAGGACGTAGGTCCCCGGCACGTGGAAGGTGACCTCCGGCTCTGCGACGTCGACCCCGTCGAGGAAGTGGTAGCCGCCGGTGGCGCTGACCATCGTCCACTCGGCCCGTAGCCCGGGGGACAGGGGCGTCCCCAGGCGCACCGGCTCCTCGACGGAGGTGACGCGGTCGGGACCTGCGTCTGCAACGGGCGGCGTCGGCGCCGAGACCGCGGCCTCACAGGCGCCAAGGTACAGGAGCAGGCAGGCGGCGAGGCCATAGCACCCGAGCGCACGGGCGGCGCCGCAGCCGGCATCGCCCAAGCGACCTGGTCGGCTACCCACCCTCACGACTCCAGCATCTCATAGATCACCTTCACCCGTCGCGAGAGGTCCTCCTCCCGCTCCGGTGGCAGAATTTCGCCCGCCTGGAAGAGTTCGAAGAACATCAGCTCGTTGAGCGCTTCGTACAGCTCGCGGTCCGGCTGGGGGTGGGTCGACCGCGCCACCCGTTCGAGTAGCGCTGCCTCCGGAAGCATACCCTCCTCGTCGAGGGTGAGCCCGCGGAAGAGATGGGCGAAGCCATGCTGATCGGAGGAGAGGAAGGCATCGGTCCCCAAGCGGAAGCCCGCCGTGGGGGCCACCTGCGAGACCTCGTCGAGGATCTCCCGGAAGATCGTGTTGAAGACTCGCAGCACCTCGGCGGCCTCGGCTGCTCCGCTGCGACCTGTGCGACCGAAGGCGGCCTCCGGCCGCTCGGCGGCGACCTCCACGTACCCGGCGCGGGCGAGCCCGAACAGGGCCTTGGTGGCGTCGAAGAGCGGGAGCTTGGCCGCGGCGGCGATCTCCGAGACGGTGCGCCGTCCGTCGACCGCCGCCCACACGGCTTCTTCGTGTCCCGTCAGTCCTTCGGGCTGCCGGCCGCGGGGGATCACGTAGGCCTCGTCGCTGGGGATCACCTCGCGGAAGAGGCCCATCTCGTCGATGCGCCGCAGCCCCTCCATGAGGAGGCCGTTGAGGTCGAGGTTGATCTGCGCGGCGAAGCGGCCCTCCACCGGATCGTTGAAGAGGAAGAAGACACCCTCGCGAAGGGTGAGGATCGAGAAGAAGATTTCCTCCATCTGGCGGCGCAGCGCCCCGTACAGTTCCGCGGGGGTGAGCAGGCCACTGGAGAGGAGGAGCTGACCGACCTTCCGGCCCGGGGGCGGGGTGCGTTCCAGCGCGGCATCGAGCGCCTCCGCCGAGACCAGTCCCAGGCGCTTGACCACTTCACCCAGGCGGTCGGCGAGGAGACTCGAGGTCGCCCAGCGCACGGTGCCCTGCTTCAGAAAGATGCTCTTCTCCGCCGCGTTCGAGGCCACCGTGAGCACGCCGGTCCACCGCGACTGGGCGAGGTAGGCGAGCAGCTCACCCAGCTCGAAGCCCGAGAGGTCCCCCGAGAGCACGGCGCGTACCGGAGGCGCGCCGCCTTCCACCGGGTCACGGCGCAGCACGGTCAGGTCGTGGGCGCTGGGAACGATGCGCCACCGGCCGGCCCGGGCCTCGAGCCACGCGCGGCCGGTCTTGCTCTCCGCCTGCGCTCGGCCCTTCTCGTCGAATCGGATCCACTCGGGCATGGCGCCTCACCCCCCTCCCAAGCGCACCAGATCGAGCGAGACGTCGACCCCCTCCTGAGGGTCCAGATCCTCCAGGCAGCCCCGGCCCAAGGCCGCCCCCCCGCCGGCTGCCTCGTCGTAGACGGTGAAGACGAGCACCTGGCCGCTGCCCACAGGCACCGGGGAGAGGTAGGCCCCAAAGACGTCGCGGCCGGTGGTCCGAGACACCGAAAGGGCGCGGGAGACGGTCGCCGTCAGCCAGGGGGCTTGGCGCTCGTGGGGGCTCGTACCCGTCTCGTCCGGCGTCAGGAGCCGAGCACAGTCCACGGTGTCTCCGACGGCGTCGATGCCCCGGTAGACGGTGATCACCGCCGATTGCACTGCATCCGCCTCCGCTGGTGCGAGGCCGTCGGCGTCGGCGTACACGTTGAAGCCCACGCGCAGGGTCGGCTCCGGCTCACAGCGGCCGCCGCTGCAGTAGGCCTCCTCGGCGATGAAGCGGCACTCCGGGCACGCCTGCTTGCGCACCATGTTGTCCGCCGACCCGCAGTCCCAGGAACTCACGCAGCAGGGGGGATCGGCGTCGGCGCAGCGGTACGGGAGCATGCACTGCCCCTCGAAGCACACCGTATCGGTGCCGCACCAGCGAGGGTCTTCCCAGCCCATGCCGTCGTCGGCACAGCGGCGGATCCGCGCCCCGTCGCAACCCAGGCTGCCGGGTGTGCACACCCGGGTCACGCAGCCGCCGTCGACCTCGATCTGAGCGTCGCTACAGCCGGGTTCCGGCGTCGTGGGACACCCCACGGCGAGGAGCGCCAACGAGAGCGGAGGGATGAGACGCCAGGGATTCACTCGTCGTCGACTACGATGCGCTTGCGCTTCTGCTTCACGTTGAGGAGACCCCCCTCGACGGTTGCATCCTTCTCCTTTGGTCCACCGAAGTCCTCGTCCGCCCAGTGCCGCTCCCGCTCCGCCTTGTCGAACATGACCACCGCCTCCATCGCGCGGCTGTAGATCTCGGTGAAGGCCTTGGCCAGCTCACGGTCGCGCTTCTTGCGCCCGCCGGTGAAGGGCTCTTTCATGCCCTTGCGGCCGTAACCCTCGAAGCGGGCGAGGAGCTTCTCGATTCTTCGCACCACCCGCGGATCCTTGTCGTTCACGCGGATCTTCCGGATGAGACCGGTCTTGTCCATGCCGATCCCGATGATGTGCTCACCCTTCACCCCGGGCACCTTTCCCTTCACGAAGACGACGTAGCCCGTCTTCTTCGTGCGGTCGATCTCCGAGACGGCAAGGGGGTCGTTGGGGATGAGGCGGACGCCTTCGGGGCCCTGGGTACCGGCATACACACCGAGCACGGTAAAGGTCGCATCCTCAGGCTTGAGGGTGCGTCCGGTGAGGGCCTTGTGGCGTTCGAGACCCCATTTGTCGATGGTGTAGCGATCGCCGAAGTAGGCCTCCGCATCGGGGAAGAAGTCGGTCACACCGAGATGGCCCTCGCGGACGTAGGCGACCAGGTCCCAGATCTCGAGGTCGGAGACCACCGGCCCAAAGGCGGGCATGGTCGGCTTGCGACCCAGGGCGGGGCCGCCCTTCTTCACCAGGGTGAAGACCTGTGCGTCCGAGATCAGGTTCATGCGCGAGGGATCGTCGAGTGCCGGTGCCGGCGGGACGGTGGCCACGGCACCCCGGCCGTGACCCTCTGCTCCGTGGCACGAGGCGCAGTGCAGGGCGAAGAGGCGGCGTCCCTGCACCTCGTCACCGACACGGGCCTTCTCTCCCGTTTGTGCCTGCGCGGCGGTGGCGAGGGCCGTGAGGCCGCCTAGGATCGACAGAACGATACAGCGCCGCATGCTCATCGCCTCCACTCGCTCGAATAGACCACCCGGGGCCAGGTGGAGAGGTCGTCGGTGATCGCCCACCAGTACTTCACGTGACACTTCGTGCAGGTTCCCTGCAGGGTCTCGGTCCACTGCGTGCGGGCCTTCTTCATCTGCCCGGCCTCCGCCGCCGTGGCGAGCGCATCGAGCTCCGAAGCGAGGGACCGTGCCAGTGCGTCGTACTCGGAGGCCCCGACCTCGTACTTGTCGGGAACCGTACCCGGCAGGTTCTTTGCGGCTGCCTGCAGCGCCGCCACCGCCTCGGTGACCTTCGACTTCAGGGGTCGTTTTTCCTCGAGCGCGTCCACCAGCACGCCAGCCGGCTCGGAGAAAGCATCCATGACCGAGGCGGCGGTGGGTCCCGCGGCCTTCGGCGTCAGAGGGCCACGCACTCCGCCGCTTCGCGGTGCGAGGCGCTTCTTGTGTCGCCCGAAGCCCATCGCTTCTTCCGCCTCGCTCTCGTCCTGCTTCGGGGTGTCGACCCCGACTCCGATCTTGAACTCGATTTCGGGCAGCGCCTCCCCGCGCCGCTCTAGTTTCAGCACGTAGAGCCCCTGCGCGGGAGGCGTGAAGTGCAGCCCGTAGGACCCCGCCCCCCCGAGGGGATGGAGGCTGTAGCGATACTTCCGCGCCGGATCGGTCTCCCGATACAGGGTGGCGACCAGCGAAGCACCCTTCACGGGAACCCGCGAGCCGTACATGGGGTGCGGGGTCTCCGACTCCTGCGCCAAGTCGAGGAGCAGGGTCATCCGGTGACCCACCCGCGGCTTGGCCGGCTCCACCGTCAGATCGAAGTAGTAGTCGCCCCGCTTCTTGCGGAGGACCGTCGTGCCCTCGGCCAAGGCGAGCGAGGTCGCCACTGCGAGGGTGCCGGCACACAGGGCCATCGAGACGACTTGGATCTTCCTCACCACTTGCCTCCGTTGCCCACGTAGAGCAGCTCGTCCTCCAGCGCCCAGAGTAGGAGATCATGGTTCAGGGGCAGGATGAACGGGCGGCCGTTCAAGAAGAGGGACGGCGTCCCTTCCACACCGAGCTTCGTACCCTGCGCCTTCTGTGCATCCACCGCCGCGGCGAAGGTCCCCGAGGCAAGGGCGCGCTCGGCGGCCTTGGGATCGAGCCCCACCTCCTTTGCGTATTGGAGGAGGTGCTCCCGGTCGAGGGCCTGCTGGTGGGTGTACAGCTTCTCTGCCAGGGCGAAGAACTTCCCGTGCTGCTTCGCGAACTCGGCCAACTGTGCGGCCTGGTGGGCGTTCGGGTGCTGCTTGAGGGGAAAGTGGAGGTAGCACCAGCGAAGCTGGTCCTTGGCGCCCGGCAGCGAGCGCGCATCGTGGAGCACCTGTTTGACCAGCGGCCATGCGAAGCCGCAGTAGGGGCATTCGAAATCGGCGAACTCCACCAAGGTGACCTTGGCGTCCTTCGGGCCGAGGCAGGCCGCCGGATCCACCTCGATGGTCTTCCGCGCGCCGGGCTCGAAGCTCTCGTAGTACTTCTCCACGAAGCTGGTCACCTCCAGGGGCGCGCCGCCCGCCTTCACGAGGAGGCGGGCCAGCCCGATCATCCGCTGTCCGAGAAGGCACTCGGGCTGCCCCACCAGACAGCCCTTCAGGGTCGTCGGCGCACCGCAGTCGCAGAGCGCATCCTCCGCCACCTTGAGCAGCGCCGCGCGTTCCGCATCGTCGAGATCGGTGTCGTCCACGCCGGGGAGGGCCCGCTGGAAGGCAGCGCTCGAGACGCCCGGGCTCGCGCCCCCCAAGCC
>CAYYHA010000052.1:0-21310 GCA_964471535.1 uncultured Myxococcia bacterium
GGGAGCAGCAGCCGGCGCGGCAGCCGGTTTTTGGGCGGCGGGCTTGGCCGCGGCGGTTCCGCAACACCCGCATGGGGCGCCGCCGGAGTGTGCTCGCCGGAGGGCTCCTCCGCAAGCTCGGGCGGCAGCACCGTCTCGTCGGTGGGGGGGCCATAGACGTCCGGGCTCCCGGGTCCCACGGAGGCGCGCTCCGGCGGCGTGGTGCCCGCCCCGGGCGCGGGCAGCAGGACGTCCTCCGTCGTCGGGCCCGTGGAAGAAGGATCGGGGCCGGCCGCCGAGGTGGGCGTCTCGCCGAAAATCGCCGCCGAGGGTGGGACCATCTCACCCGTCTCCCCGGTATCGTCGCCCCCGAGCAGCGGGGCCATCTCGGCGCCCACCCCCGATGCCTCGTCGTAGGGCTCCACCGGTGGGAGTGTGCCGCCCATCGGGGCCTGCGCCGCCCCCGCATCCGCCGCTTCCGCCCGCAGACCCACCTGCGTGTCGGGCTCTTGCTCGCCCGGTGCGCCGGGGCGCCGGGTCGGGGCAGGGGCGCTCCGCACGCCGGTATCCGCCTCGAGGAGCGCCGCGTCGTCGGAGTCGGCGCCGATCTCCGGAGGGACGACGGTGGTCTGGGTGATTTCCGCACCGCCGAGAGAGGCGGCCAGCTCTGCGGCAGGCAGCGTCACCGTGGGGCCCTCGGCGCTCGAGGCGCCGGGGTTGGTGGGGGGCTGGTAGGCCTTCTCGCTCACGATGATCGAAGGGGCGACCAGCTCCTGGTACAGGCGGGCGAAGGCCGCCTTGTGACTCTCCGCATCGAAGAGGGTCTTGGCCGAGCGCCGCGCCTCGGCACCCATGCGGGCCCGAAGCCCGGGGTCCTTCGCGAGGGTGACCATGCACTCGGCCATCGCCTCCTCGTCGGTGGGGCGGTACAGGAGCCCCGTCACGTTCGGCTCGACCATCGCCCGGACGATGGGTAGGTCGGTGGCGATCACCGGTCGCCCCGCGGCCAGGTACTCGGCGATCTTCACCGGTGCGTAGCCCATGGTGCTGTTGCGATCCCCCTTCTCCAAGGGGGCCAGGCCCACGTCGCTCTCGGCTAGGACCTCGGGGACGTCCTCATGGGGGATCGGGGGCTCGATGGTGACCTTCCCCTTGAGCCCGAACTCCCGCACCATGTCCTGGAGCTGCTTGCGCCAGGACCCCTGCGTCGGTCCGATGATGCGACAGCGTAGGTCGATCTGCCGCGCCGCGATCCGTAGCCCGAAGAGCAGGCTCGGCAGGCCCTGCCAGCTCGCATGGCTGCCCAGGTAGACGAAACGGCAGGGCTCGCCCCGAGGGACCTCGGGGGTGGCGAAGGTATCGAGGTCGACCATCGCCCCGACCATGCGAATGCGGTCCCGTGGAACCCCCAGCGAGGCGATGTATTCGACCGTGACCTCGTTTGTCGCGATGACGATGTCGCTGTTCATCAGGCAGAAGATCTCCTGGCGACGGATCTTCGTCAGGAAGCGACGATCGCTCTCGAGCTGCGGGTCCGTGTACCGCAGCTCGACGGAAGGGAAGGCGCGCGCCTCGTAGATGAGCTTGTATCCCCCTTGCGGGCGCAGCTCGCACGCCGCAAATCCCCCATAGGGATCGGTGAAGTGGATCGCCTCGTACTCCTCGCTCTGCAGCTGGCGGCGCACCGCCCGGTCGAAGGCCTCCACCCGCGTGCGCAGGTCGCCGGTTCCGACGGGGACCCGGAGCAGCCGCGCGCCGCGGTAGCGTTCGATGTGCGCGTGCTCTGGCGTCTTCACCGCCAGCGCGTCGACGTCGAAGTAGGGGGTGAGCCCTTCCAGGATGAGGGTGGTGCGGGCGCTGCTCCCGGTCGGGTCGGGAACCACGTCGAAGGTCACCAAGAGGACCTTGCTAAGGGCATCCTGGGGCATGGTCGAGGACGGGTAGGAGGCCCTTGGAGGATACCCGCGGCGCAGGGCCGCTCCAAGGTGCGCGTGGGCCGCTTTGCAGCCGATGGCGGCGGTCTCTATAATCGAGGAGGATGGGCCGAGAGGATACCTATGCCTTCCGCCTCCGCCCCCTGTTGAAGTGGATCGTCGCCGGGGCTGCGCAGCTGTGGCTCTTCATCTTGGCGCTGCTCCTCTGGCAGGGGGAGGCCATCCCCGTGCACACCTACCTCTCCGCGCTCTTCTTCGTGGCGCTCTTCACCGCCGTGTTCGTCTTCTACAGCGGCCTGACCATCAGCGTGGATCGCTACGGTGTCACCTATCGGGGGCTCTTCTCCTTTCGCACCTACCCCTTCGATTCGATCCTGAAGATGGAGGTCCACGACGGGCTCTCGGGACGCAGCTACGACGTGTTCACCAAGCGGGGGATGCTGCATTTCAGCAGCTTCATCCAGGACCATGCGCGGCTCTTCGACCTCATCGCCGACCGCGCAGACCTCAAGCGTCGTGGCCGCATCGTGGGCGTCTGAAGCGGCGCCGTAGCGCGGCGGCGGGTGGGGCCCCGGGGGCTTGCCCGGTGGGTCACGCAAGGAGCGCCGCGAGGGCAGCGGCACCCCCCGCGAGGCTGACCAGCACGGCGGCTGCGACGAGGCGGCCGTCCTCTCGTGGCGGCGCCGATGCCTCGGGAGTGGGGGGCGGGCAGTCGAGGTAGCGCAGCCAGGTTCGCCCCAGGCCGATCTCGTCTCCGTGGCGGAGGCGCCGCCGCCGCCGGCCCACCCGGCGGCGCCCCGCGCCGCGGCGGGTGAGGCGGGTGCCGTGGGTGGAGCCTAGGTCGCGTACGAAGGTCCCATCGGCTTCGACTTCGAGGAGGGCGTGGAGCCGGCTCACCGTGGGATCGACGATCACCACCTCGGCTTCCAGCCCTCGGCCCAAGCGATGGGCACCTTCGGCGAGGGGCCAGCGCCGTCCCGCGCCGGGTCCGTCGAGGACCACCAGGCGGGGCCCGAGGGGCAGCTCGCACAGGAAGTCGGCCGCAAGCGCGCTCCGCGCGAGGGTGCGCGTGCCGCCGGAGAGGCGTGTCCCAGGGAGCTCGAGGAGGACTCGCCGCCCCGCGTAGCTCACCGTATCCCCGTCGAGGAGCACCCGCCGTCCGGCGGTGACCGGCCGGCCGTTGACCCGCAGCGCGCCGGCTAGGACCTGGGGGACCTCGATCAGCAGGTCGCCACAGAGGGCGTCCACGGGCACCGCCTCGGGGAGGCGGAGCGCCGCCCGCAGGGCGCGTGCCGCCTCCTCGCCGCTCGTTCCCCGAACCGTCTCCACCATGGGTCCGTGGCTGAGCAAGCCCGAGGCCAGGGCCCAAGGGTGCGAAATCTCTGATTCTGTCCCCGACGGCGCCGTCCGAGGCTCGGGCACTCGGTCGGATCTCGGCCCCTTTTCTCCCGCCGCCACCTCGGCTACCGAAGATCCATGCCCCGTCTTTCCCGCAGCGCTCGGCTGGCCGGTGCGAGGGCCTGCCTGCTCCTTCTCGCCGTGGGTGCGGCGCCCCTTGGCTGCCGCGATCCCCACGCCGGCCCCCCACCGCGTGCGCTGAGCCCGGCGCAGCGGCAGCAGGTGCGCGAGAACACCCTCTCCTCGATGCCCACGCCCCTCTTTCGGCCACCCGTGGAGCCGGTCACCCTCGGCGGCGGGGCGGTCCGCTACCTCGGCTTCGACGCGGCGCCCCTGCCGGCGCGCCGCGGCGAGCCCCTGCACATCGTCCACTACTGGAAGGCGGAGCGGCCCTTGGAGCGCGATTGGAAGGTCTTCGTTCATGCGGGCGAGAGCGGCTCCATCCTCGACGGCGACCACCACCCCGTGGGCGGCCTGTGGCCCACCTCCCGGTGGCGTCCCGGTGAGATCTACCGCGACGCCCACACGGTGCGGGTTCCCGCGGCGTGGCCGCAGGCAACGCTCCCCCTCTACGTGGGCCTCTACCGCTACGATGACCGCCTGCCCGTCGACCAGCGCCAGGCACAGGATGGCAAGAACCGCATTCGAGCGGGGGCGGTGCCCCTGTCCGGCGGTGCGCTCCCGGTGCCCGAGTACCGCGCGCCCCGCACCTACGAAGTGATGCAAATCGACGGGAAGCTCAGCGAAGCGGCATGGGGAAGCGCGCCGGTGGCGCGCCTCGTCCGCAGCGACGGGCGAGGGCGGCCCACCCGGCGCACCGAGGCGAAGCTCCTCTGGGACGACGCCCGCCTCTACGTCGCCTTCGTTGCCGAGGATCCCGATGTCTTCTCCACCTTCGAGGCCGACGACGACCCCCTCTACGAGCAGGAGGTCGTCGAGATCTTCATCGACGCCGACGGAAACGGTCGCACGTACAACGAGCTGCAGGTGGCGCCCTCCGGCCACATCTTCGATGCCTCCTTCGTGGCGCCGCGCCAGGGCATGGACCTCGGCTGGTCGAGCGGGATGGAGGCGGCGGTCGAGGTGGACGGCACCTTGAACGACGCATCGGACACCGACCGCGGCTGGACGGTGGAGATCGCCATCCCCTTCGATCGTCTCACGGCGGTGCCGCACCGGCCGCCCCAAGCGGGAGAGGTCTGGCGCTTCAACCTCTACCGCCTCGAGCACCTCGATCGAAAACGGGTGGAGGGGCAGTCCCTGAGCCCTCCCGTGCTGCCCGATTTCCATCGGCCGGAACGCTTCGCGCGGCTGCGCTTCGTCGACGAGGGCGGCTCCCGCGGGCACGCGGCGGCGCGTGGTGCCGCAGGTGCGACCACACCTTGAGGCGTCGCCCGTCGCTCCACACGTGCACCGCCCCGTCCCGGTCCGTGCGCCACGTGACTGCGGCGGCGGCGCGCCACCGCGCTTCCACCTCGGGTGCCGGGAAGGGGAAGCGCCGCCCGCCATCGCTCGAGAAGATGACGTGGTGGGCCCCGGTGGCCAGGACGAAGGCGGGGGTCGAGGAGGTGGCGCTGCCGTGGTGCGGTGCCTTCACCACCGTCGCATCGAGCCCGCCGGCATCGAGCAAGGCCCGCTCGGTCCCGGCCTCGATGTCGCCGGTGAGGAGAACGGCGTGTGCGCCGAGTGCGAGGCGCAGCACCACGCTGTCGTCGTTCAGGTGACGCAGGGGGTTCGGCGCCTCGGGCCACAGGCAGCGCACCGTGACCGGTGCGAGATCGGGAAGGGGGTCGCGACAGGCCTGTCGGATCGGGACGGAGGTCCCCGCGAGCAACGCCTCCCACCGCGGCCCCCCGCGGCGGCCCGGATGGTAGATCGCTTCGACCGGAAAGCTTCGCAGCACCGCGGGCAAGGCGCCGAAGTGATCCGGATGGGCGTGGGTGATCACGACGGCGCGCAGTCGCCGGACGCCGAGCGCGCGCAGGGCGGGCACGACGATCCGTTCCCCCACCGTGTCGTCACCCCACGCCGATCCACCGGTGTCGACCAGGAGATCCCCAGCCGGGGTGCGCACGACCACCGCGTCCCCATGTCCCACGTCGAGGAAGGTGACGGCGAGGGGTGCGGGCGGGGGTGGCGCGGGCAGCGAGGTGCCCAGGAGGAGGCCGACGGCGGCGGCGGCGCCGGCAAGGCGGATGCCGCGTCGGGCGGAGCCGAGCGAGACGAGGAAGATGCCCGTGGAGGCGAGCACCACCCAGGCGGCAGGGCGTGGTACGCCGAGGGCGGCAAGGGGGAGGGCCGCGGCCTGGTGGGCGAGGGCCGCGAGGGCGGAGGCGCCCCGTCCTGCCAAGCTCCACAGGAACGGCACCGGCAGACCGGCGGCGGAGAGCACGGTCGCGGGCAGGACCACGAGGAGGAGCAGCGCGGTCAGGGGGACGGCGAGAAGGTTGCCGAGGACGCCGACGAGAGGGAGCCGCCCGAAGTACCAGGCGGAGAGGGGAGCAGTGGCGAGGCTTGCCACCAGGGTCGCCGAGACGAGGCGCCGGAGCCAGCCCGTGGGCGCCGGGGGCATCCGCAGGAGCGCGGCGGTGGCCACGGCCGAGAACTGAAAGCCCATGCGGTGGACGAGGCTGGGGTCGAGGACGAGCAGGAGCAGCACGGCGGCGGCGAGAAGGTGTAGGGGCACCACGGGACGCAGGGCCAGGAGCCCGGCGGCACCGGCCAGGAGCATCCATCCGGCGCGCAGGGCGCTCGGCCCCGCCCCGGTCCAGGCGACACAGAGGGCGAGGCAGGGCAGGGCCACCGCGATCGCCACCTGCCGCCCCGCCCGCAGGCGCCGGAGCAGCTGAAGGAGGAGAAGCGCGAGGCCGGCCCCGACGAGGGAGAGGTGCAGGCCGGAGATGGCGAGGAGGTGGGCGAGCCCTGCGCGGGCGAAGTCCGCACGGGTGGCGGACGGGACGGCGCCGGATTCGCCGAGCGCCAGGGCGCGTAGCAGGCCGCGCACCGGGGGATCCGAATTGGCGGCAAGGAGTGCGGTCCGCACCAGGTCCCGACGCAGCGCCAGGCGACGGGCGAGGTCGTCGGGCCCGCTGCGCAGCCGAACGAGAGTGCGCCAGACCCCGAGGCCGGCAACGCCTTGGGCGTGGGCCCAGGCGCGGAGGTCCCTTCCACCGGGGTTCCGCGGCCCCTCGAGCTCCCAGAGCTCCACGCGGCCCACGACGAGGTCTCCCCGGCGGGGCGGGCGGAGCGGGGGGCGCCCGCGCAGGCGCAGGGTCCGCCCGTCCGGGATCCGGACACGTGTCCAGAATCCGGTCTCGATGGGATCCACGCCCAGGACCCGAGCGCGGCAGCGCATCGTCCGGGGCAGAGGCGCGCCCGGACCGGCGAGGGGCCGATACCAGGCGAGGAGGCAGGTCAGACCGGCGAGGAGGGGCAGGAGACGGTGCATCGGACAGCCCGGGGGAATCGAGGGCGGCGCGGCGATGTTGCAAGCGCGGGTCCGCCCCGCCGGGTTCACCGACCGAAGTGGCAGCCAGGGGCCGTGGTGTCGGGGGCGGGCCGGCGAGGACGCCGGGGGCCGGCACCCGTTCGGGACGCATACGTGGGTGGTGCTGCTCAGCCCGGACCGCTCGGGCCCCACCGGCCGTCACCCTTGCCCAGGAATGATGCACCGTGTTAAACTACGCGCCTCGTTTTCATCGACATCGTGTTCATCGACATCCTGGGTCCAGGAACGCGTGGGTCCCGCCACCCGGGGCGCTCGCCCGCGGGCCGGTTGCCGCGCGGCAGGCGGCCACAGAGCCACCGGTCCCATCGCCCCCCGCCCCAGACCGCAGTCTCCTAGGGCCAGTTGCCGCATGGACATTCGTCATCAGGCCATTTGTTACATGGCCGCTCGCTACATCGCCATGGGCTGCATGGCAGGGCGCCGCACCGAGATCGACGCGCTGCCGGCGACATGCCCGGGCGGCCACCAGCCGCGGCGGGAGCCGAAGCGAGCGGGCGTCACTCCATGGGATGCGGTGTCCGAGTCGGCGGAGCGCCGCGCAGGCGGTGGACCCTTGCGTGACCTGGGGTGACGAGCAACCAGACCGACACAGACCGACCAAGCAAGACGAACGAGGAGGAGCGATTCATCCATGGCGACCGCATTCAAGGTTGGCGACAAGGCCGTCTATCCGGGACAGGGCGTCGGCGAGGTCGAGGGCATCCAGCACGAGGAGATCATGGGCCAGCGGCTCTCCTTCTACGTGCTGCGCATCCTCGACAACGGAATGAAGATCAAGATCCCCATCAACAAGGTGAACTCGGTGGGGTTGCGAGACGTCATCAGTGAGGAGCAGGCGAAGAAGGTCTACAAGATCCTCCGCCAGAAAAACGTCTCGGTGGACGCGACCACCTGGAACCGCCGGTATCGGGAGTACATGGAGAAGATCAAGACCGGCTCGGTCTTCGAGATCGCCGAGGTGCTCCGTGACCTCTACCTGCTGAAGTACGACAAGGACCTCTCCTTCGGCGAGCGCAAGATGTTCGACACGGCGCGGGCGCTGCTCATCAAGGAGCTGGCGATCGCCAAGAACTGCGACGAAGAGGAGATCGAGAAGGACTTCGAGAAGATCTTCAAGAAGGCCGCTGCGAGCTAGGGTCGTTGGGTCGAGGCGCGGGGTTCGGGCGCTGGCGTGCGCCCCGGCTCCCTGCTACAAGCCGCGCCCCGTGGGCAAAGAAACGGATCATCCGGCCGGGTCTGCGCCGGCGGTGCCGGCCGCTTCGGGGCCAGAGGCCGCAAGGGAGGCCGAGGCGCACTTCTTCTCGTTCGAGGAGGAGGTGGCCAAGGCGGCGCGCGCGCCGCGCGGCGCCTGGCGCTCGCCGGTGCTGATGGCGGTCTTGGTGGCGCTCTCGGCGTACACCGCCTGGCTGCTCTGGCCCGACGTGCGCTACTTTTTTTCGCCTGACACCCCCATCGATCTGGGGGCAGACGGCGCCTACGATCTCAGCCAGGCGCGCGACGGGGCCTTCGTCGAGGTCGCCGGGCTGCCCTCGACGCTGCGGGCGCAGTTCAAGCAGGCCTTCGGTCGCTACAAGGTCTACTACCTGCTGGGCAGCCACATCTTCGTTCGTGAGCCTCTGCCCGAGTCTCCGCCAGCCAAGGGCGGGGACGCGGTGGGCGCCTACGGCTACTACCGGGGCCGCGGACGCCTGGTCGATCTGCTCCACGCGCGCGAGTACCGCAACATCGTGCGTTTCTACGAGGAGCGTGCGGGCTTCGACTTCTCCAAGGGCGCCTGGCTGGTCCTGGACGGTGCCACGCCGAAGCGCTACTGGCCTCACGTCCTTGGCTTCGGGGCCGCCGTGGTGGTGGGCCTCGTCAACCTCTTCCTCCTGCTGCGTCGCCTGCCGGGCAACAGGCGGCGGACGCGTCGCCGCGCGCCTCCCGGTTAGAGCGCATCTCATCAGCTCCCCAGACGGCAGCGCGCGCTGAGGAGCAGGACGATGCCGCCGAGTCGGAGTAGGCCCGGGAGATTCTCGGCCTTGTGCTCCCAGCGGGTCGAAGGACGGCGCGATCGTTAAGACGCCATTCGACACCCTCGCTGAAAGCGTCGATGACACGTTCGCTAGGGTGGGTCGCGATCGGGAAGATCCGTCCGCGGAGCCGCCGCTCGAAGGAGCTAGAGGATCCCACTGTGCCCAGCGCACGGGTCTCGCCACGGCCGCCCACCTGTTGCTCCTGGATCGCGTCGCTCCTCCTCGGGGATCTACGGCCCGATGACCAGCCGCTTCTCGTGGGGCAGCTCCCGGCGCCGGCCGCGCCGAAAAGCCAGCCGCGGTCGATCCCCAACCAATACGGATCGAGTTTCGCGTACTGACCCTGTGCCAGGTGACGAGCTGCGCTCTAGCGTAGGGTGTCGAGGAGCCGGCGTGCCTGTGCATCGCCGGGGACGTAGCGAAGGGCCTTCTCGGCGTGGGAGCGCGCCGAGGCGAGGTCGCCCTCTGCTTTGCTGCGCTTGCCGAGCTCCACGTGCAGCCGGGCGAGGCGCTTCTCGATGCGCCGGGCGGGCGTGCCGCCGTCGGGGACCACCTGCTTCGCCTGCAGGAGCGCCACCCGATACTGCGCGAGGGCCACCGAGAGCTTGCCGGCACCCTCGGCCGCCTCGGCCCGGTTCATCGCCGCGTCGTAGCGCTCGATGCGGGCGACCAGATCGGCGGCCCCGGGCGCGCCCAGGTCCAGCGCGGCCTTCGCCCCCACGCGGGCCGCACCGGTCTTGCCGCGCGCGAAGGCTTGCCGCGCGTCCCGCACCATCGTGGCACCCCCCGGTGGCGCCGGCGGCGCCGGCGCCCGCGTCCGCTGCCGCGTTCCGCGTCCCTTCTTGCGTGTCTTCGCAGGATGGGTCGTGCGCGGCGAGGGAGGCACCGGTGCCTTCGAGCGGGCGGCCTGCGCGTGCTGGGCGAGGTACGCCTCCCGGCCCCGTCGTGCCGCCTCGAGCGTCCGCGTGACCTCGGGGTGCCCGGGCCAGATCCGGTCGAGGGGCTCGAGCACCTCGTCGATCGCCTTCGTGTAGTAGTCCCTGCCGATGAGCGCCCGGGCCTCGTCGAGCCGGGGGGAGATGACCTCCATCTCGATCCGCTCGAGCACCGCCTTCGCCCGCGGGGCGAAGATCGACGCCTCGTCGACCCGGCGGGCCGCCGCGGTCGCCTGGCGCCAGGCGTGGGCGCGAAGGCTTTCTTCCGCCTCCTGTACCGCCTCGTAGGCGCTCTGCTCCTTCGCGAATTGCTTCATCGTCTCGAGCGCGCCGCGGTGGCCCGCCTCCCGCTCCAGCGCCTCGCGGAGCTTCGCCCGAGCGCCTTCGAAGTCCCCCGCAGCCATCCGCGCCCGCGCCTGCGCCACGAGAAGGTCCGCTTCCGACTGCTGTGGCTCGGGGGTAGGGCCTTCCTCGGTGTCTGGTTGCGGGGCGGCCAGGGGCGAGAAGGGCGCCCGGAAGGCGACTGCCACCAGGACCCCCGGGAGGACGACCAGGAGCAGCACCACGAGGAGCGTGCGGCGGGGGCGCCGCCGGCGCGGCGGGGCGGTCCTCGCGGAGCGGAGGTGCGGCGGCGGCGGGACCGGCGGAGGCGCGGGGCCGCGCGGAGGCGCCGGCGGGATGGGGGTGATGGCGTCGGTCGGTGGCGGCGGTGTCTGGGGCGCGCGTCGCTCGAGACGCGGCCGCGCGAGTTCCACGTTGGTGGCGATTTGCTCCTGCAGGTCCACCGGATGCCGTCCCGGGTGGGCGTCGACCGTCGCGGGCACCACGTCGAAGCGGAGCCGCACGTCGCCGACCCCGATGACCGCACCAGGCGGGATCGGTGCCCACCGCGGTGCGCGCACCCCGTTGACCGCAGTGCCGTTTCGCGAGCCCAGATCGCGGATCTCGAAGTGATCCCCGCGGCGCCGGATCTCGGCGTGCTGTCGCGACACGGAGAGATCGCGGATGGTGACCTCGCAGCGGCTCGACCGGCCGATAACCGCCCGGTCGAGGCCGGTGAGTTCCACCACCGACCCTTTGCCTGGCCCTGCGAGGATGGTCAATCGTGCGTCGGCCGCAGACATCTGTCCTAGAATCTCGCCCATCCACCGCTCAGGCTCAAAAGCGTGGCCGTCGTGCCCGGTGCCGCTCGCACCCCGCCGAGGGCGTCGCGCGCGGGCTCGCTCGCAGACGGTCGTGCCTCGGGCCACGCCCGGGCCCCGGTGCGTGGGACCTTCCCCGCCCCGGGCCCGCCCCGACGCGGGCCTGCCCGCCCGGCGGCGGCCCGCGTAGCTCCCTCCGCCATGGACGTGGGGCACCGGTCGGCCCACCGGCACGGCCGCGCGGGTTCGAGGTCGGGACATGGGGGCATGGGGAGCAAGGTTCGTGCCGATGGGGGCAGGGCGCAAGACGGGCTCGCAGCCGGCCCCACAGGGGACCGCAGCCGGTGGTACGGGAGGCAAGGCCCCGCGGGCTGGGGACTTCCCTCCCCGCCTCCGACGGAGGGCACGGGAAGCCGCCGTCTCGGTGCTTGGTTGACGAGGGGGTGATCGGAACGGTATCGACGCCGGCCATGGCGCTGCGTCTGTACAACACGCTCTCTGCGCAGAAGGAACCCTTCGAGCCGCTGGAGCCGGGGAAGGTGGGGATCTACGTGTGTGGCCCGACGGTGCAGGACGTCCCTCACCTGGGCCATGCTCGCTGCTACACCACCTGGGACGTCGTGGTGCGCTACCTGCGCTACCGCGGGTACGAGGTACGCCACGTCCGAAACTACACCGACATCGACGACAAGATTCTCGCGATGGCGGCGGAGAAGGGGAAGGACTGGCGGGAGTTCGTGGAGGAGAACATCGCCCGCTGGGAGCGGGACCTGGCCCGTCTCGGGATCGAGGAGCCCGATGAGAAGCCGCGGGTGACCGAGCACATCCGTCCCATCCTGGCGCTCATCGAGACCCTGATCGAGCGGGGCGTCGCCTACCGCGCCGGGGGGGACGTGTACTACTCGGTTCGGGCCTTTCCCAAGTACGGGGCGCTCTCGAAGCGCAAACTCGATGACCTGAAGGCTGGGGCGCGCATCGAGCCGGGGGAGCACAAGCGCGATCCCCTGGACTTCGCGCTCTGGAAGGCGGCGAAGCCAGGAGAGCCGTCGTGGGAGAGCCCCTGGGGGCCGGGACGGCCCGGCTGGCACATCGAGTGCTCGGCGATGAGCATGTGCCACCTGGGAGAGACCTTCGACATCCATGCCGGGGGACAGGATCTCATCTTCCCGCACCACGAGAACGAGATCGCGCAGAGCGAAGGCGCAACGGGCAAGACCTTCGTCCGCTACTGGATGCACAACGGCTTCGTGAACGTCGACAACGAGAAGATGTCGAAGTCGCTCGGCAACTTTCGGACGGCGGCGGAGGTGATGGACGAGGTGCACCCGGACACGCTGCGGTGGACCCTGCTCTCCGCCCACTACCGCTCGCCTCTGAACTTCACCGGCCAGCTCTTCGACGAGGCGCGGAAGCGGGTGCGGTACTGCTACGAGACGCTCGAGAAGGCGGCGCGCATCGCGCGTCACCTCGAGCCCGATGCAGAAGCAGTGGATGCGCCCGAGTCGCACGAGCGGGTCACGCGGCAGGTTCTCTTTCCCGACCGCATCGCGGCCATACAGGCTGGCTTCGTGGAGGCGATGGACGACGACTTCAACACCGCCGAGGCCTTGGGACGCCTCTCCGATGCCTTCACCCTCCTCAACGAGGTTGCCGACCGGAGCCCCGCCAGCGAGGAGGAGGGGAGGCAGATCGCCTACACCCTGCGCAAGACACTGCGCGAGGTGGACCGCGTAGCCGACGTGCTCGGCGTGCTGCGCCGTGACCCCCAGGAGGCGCTCGCCGAGATGGACCGCATGGCGGCGGCGCGGCGGGGTGTGGACGAGGCGGAGGTGGAGCGGCTCATCGCCGAGCGGGCGGAGGCGCGCAAGGCCAAGGACTTCGCCCGGGCCGATGCGATCCGAGAGCAGCTCTCTGCGATGGGGGTGACCATCAAGGACACCCCGGAAGGTACGGTGTGGACCGCGGAGTGAGGCGCGTGCGTCGGGGCAGGGTCCGCTCTCAAGGCCCAGCATGCGGCGGCGCGTGATCGCTGCCGCGCAAGGACTACACTCTCTCGGCGATGCCACGGTTCCAGCTTCAGGCCCCCTTCGAGCCGCGGGGGGATCAGCCGCAAGCGATCGAGGAGCTGGTCGCCGGCCTCGAGCGCGGCGAGCGCTGGCAGGTGCTCCTCGGCGCGACCGGCACGGGGAAGACCTTCACCATGGCCAACGTGATCGCGCGCGTGCAGCGACCCACCCTGGTCATGGCGCACAACAAGACACTCGCGGCGCAGCTCTACGGAGAGTTCAAGGAACTCTTCCCCGACAACGCGGTCGAGTACTTCGTCAGCTACTACGACTACTACCAGCCCGAGGCCTACGTTCCCTCCAGCGACACCTACATCGAGAAGGACGCCTCCATCAACGACGAGATCGACCGGCTCCGACACTCGGCGACCCATGCACTCCTGACCCGAGACGACGTCATCATCGTGGCCAGCGTCTCCTGCATCTACGGCCTGGGCACGGCCGAGGCCTACTTCGGCATGGCGGTGAAGTGTGAACGCGGGCAGGCCTACGAGCGCGACCAGCTGATGCGCGACCTGGTTGCGATCCAGTACGAGCGCAACGACTACGACTTCCATCGCGGGACCTTCCGCGTCCGAGGCGACACCCTCGAGATCTTCCCCGCCTACGAGGAGGATCGCGCGCTGCGCATCGAGTTCTTCGGCGACGAGGTCGACGCGATCTGGGAGATCGATCCCCTTCGCGGGAAGGTCCTCGCCGAGCTCGACAAGGCGCACGTCTTCCCGGGCTCGCACTACGTCACCGAGCCGGCGCGGCGAAGGGCCGCACTCGATGGGATCCGCCGAGAGCTCAAGGAGCGCCTCGCCGAGCTGCGGGACGCGGGGCGGCTGCTCGAAGCCCAGCGCCTCGAGCAGCGAACCCTCTTCGACCTCGAGATGCTCGAACAGACCGGCTACTGCACGGGGATCGAGAACTACTCGCGGTGGCTCTCCGGGCGGGCGCCGGGGGAGCCGCCACCCACCCTGCTCGAGTACTTCCCAGAGGACTTCCTCCTCATCGTCGACGAGTCCCACCAGACGGTACCCCAGATCCGCGCCATGTACCGCGGGGACCGTTCTCGCAAGGAGACCCTGGTCGAATACGGCTTCCGGCTGCCCTCGGCGCTCGACAACCGGCCGCTGAAGTTCGAGGAGTGGGAGGCGAGGGTGGGGCAGGTGATCTTCGTCTCGGCCACTCCGGGGGAGTACGAGCTGGACCGCACGGAGGGGGTGGTGGTGGAGCAGGTGATCCGGCCCACCGGGCTCATGGATCCGCAGATCGAGGTACGCCCGGTGGCCGAGCAGGTGGACGACTTGCTCGAGGAGATTCGGATCCGCGCGGCCCGCAGCGAGCGCGTGCTGGTCACCACGCTGACCAAGCGGATGGCGGAGGATCTCTCCGAGTACCTCGCCGAGGTCGGTGTGCGGGTGCGTTACCTCCACGCCGACATCGACACCATCGAGCGCTCGGTCATCCTCCGGGATCTGCGGCGTGGCGATTTCGACGTCCTCGTGGGCATCAATCTGCTCCGCGAGGGCCTGGACCTGCCCGAGGTTTCTCTGGTCGCCATCCTGGACGCCGACAAGGAGGGCTACCTGCGCAGCGCCACCAGCCTGATCCAGACCATTGGCCGAGCGGCCAGGAACGTGCAGGGCAAGGTGATCATGTACGCAGACACGATCACCGAATCGATGCGCTTTGCCATCGAGGAGACCGAGCGCCGGCGAGAGAAGCAGCGGGCCTACAACGAGGCCCACGGGATCACGCCCGAGACGGTCAAGCGGGCGATCCGCGATCTCTCGCCCCTCGAGGAGGCGGTCCGCGGGGCGGCGGCGGTCCGCGAGCCGTCCCTCGATGCGCGCGAGTGGGTCGACGATCCGGATGCCGACCGCGATGCGCTCGTGGCGCGCCTGGAGAAGGAGATGCGTGCCGCCGCGGAGAAGCTCGAGTTCGAACGGGCCGCCGCGCTGCGCGATCGCATCCTCTCGCTGAAGCAGGGAGCGCTGGGGCTGGCGGAGCGCGCCGGCGGCGAGCTCGAGGTGATGCGGGTGGCACAGGAGGTTGCCCCGAAGCCGTCGGGTCGCAAGGGGGCGTGGAAGGCGCGCCGCCGCTACGCAGGCGGTCGGCCTTGAGGCGCGGCCCGCGCCCCGGCGAGCCGCCTGCGGGTGCTGGGACGGCCAGATCGGCGCCTGGCCCAAGCGCCGGCGCATACGGCCTGGGGACGAAGTCCCCCGCGCCGGCCCCTGGCTTGTGCGCGGCGTTGGACCTGCCTAGGATTCCCCGCCGGAGGGACACGATGAAGCACGTCTATCTGCTCGTGTGTGGGCTTGGCTTCGCTCTGTGCGCCTGTGGGGGCGTGGGAGGGGCGAGCACCGAGGGCAGCATCGGGCCCTGGCGACTCGATGTGGGGGGCACGGTGTTCACCATCCACGACGCCACCGAGTACGTGCAGGACTCCGGGGTCTTCACGAAGAAGGCGCGGGAGCCGGAGCTGGTGCGCATCTACATGAGCGGCGCCCACTTCGATCCCAGGCAGGACATGCGCTTCCTCTCGCTGGAGGAGCGAATCCGTATCTCCGACGAGCTTCAGAAGCGGGGCTACGTGATGATCACCTTCGCCGACGCCTCGAAGATCGCTACAGACACCGCCTTCCAGAGCGATGAGACCGGTTCGGACCGGGACAACGGCGTGACGATGCTCTGGAACGCCGGAATTCAGAAGTTGAGCTCGGACGCCAAGTTCCCCGACAAGATTCCCCCGATGGCTTCCCAGCAGTCGTGGACCCTCTCCCTGCGTGAGGCGCGCCTCGAGGAGGGCGGCGTGGTGGCGGGGACCCTGGAGATCACCCGCACCCGGGGCAGCTTCGACCCGGAGTCCGCGCCGGAGGGCAGCTTCACCATCGACTTCGTCGCGCCGGTGATCCCGGAGCGCGTGGCCGAGTGCAACGAGGCGACCGGCTGGGGTTTGCAGGTCGACGTGGAGGCTCCTGCCTGCGCTCCGTTCTAGGGCGGCGCCTTGCTTTGAAGCGGCGCGGTCCAGGGACTACCTTCTGCAGGCGGTGAAGGTCGGAAAAGCCCTGCGGGAGAAACTCGACCGGCTGCCCGCCGAGCCCGGCGTGTATCTGATGAAGGATGCCGCCGGCCGGGTGATCTACGTGGGCAAGGCCGTGAACCTCAAGGCACGGGTGCGCTCCTACTTCGGCGCCGGCGGCGGGGACGACCGCATCCTGCTCCCCTTCCTGGTGGGGGAGCTCGGTGACCTGGAGGTGATCCTCACCAGCAGCGAGAAGGAGGCGCTGCTGCTCGAGAACGAGCTCATCAAGAAGCACCAGCCCCGCTACAACGTCCTCCTTCGCGACGACAAGAACTTCATCACGCTGCGCCTCGATCTCTCGCACCCTTACCCAAAGCTCGACGTGTGGCGCATGCCGGCGCGGGATGGGGCACGGTACTTCGGGCCCTATGCCAGCGCGGCAGCCGTGCGCGAGACGCTCCGCATCGTCAACCGTCACTTCCAGCTCCGCACCTGCTCGGACGCAGTGCTGAAGAGCCGCAAGCGACCGTGCCTGCAGTACCAGATCGGACGCTGCCCGGCCCCCTGCGTCTACGAGGTGCCGGAGTACCGGCAGCACGTCGAGGATACGGTGCGCTTCCTCGAGGGACGCCACGACGAGCTGGTGCAGCAGCTGAGACGACGCATGGAGGAGGCCTCGGAACGCCTCGACTTCGAGCGCGCCGCTCGTTTGCGGGACCAGCTCTTCGCGGTGGAGCGCACCCTCGAGCGGCAGCGGGTCGTGGACGTGGAGGCGGGCATCGACCGCGACGTCTTCGGTTTCTACCGGGAGGGTCCGAGCCTGGAAATCCAGGTGCTCTTCGTGCGCAGTGGCCGCCTCTGTGGCGGGCGCAGCTTCGCCTTCCGGGGCACCGAGTTCCCCACCGAGGAGCTGCTGCGCAGCTTCGTCGAGCAGTACTACGAGACGGGCGCGTTCATCCCGCAGGAGATCCTCCTGCCCGTGGAGATCGAGGCGCCCGAGGCGCTGGCGCGCTACCTCGGGGAGCGCCGGGGGCGGAAGGTCGAGGTGCTTGCGCCGCGCCGGGGAGAGAAGCGGCGTCTGGTCGAGCTTGCGCAGCGCAACGCCGCGGCGAGCTTCGAGGTGGGGCGCCGTCACAGTGCCGACATGGAAGAAATCCTCCGCCGCCTGCAGTCGGCCCTGGGCCTTCGGAACCTCCCCCGGCGGATCGAGGGCTACGACATCTCGCAGGTGCAGGGCAGCGATCCGGTGGCCTCGCGCGTGACCCTTCGGGACGGCCTGCCGGACAAGTCGGGGTACCGGCGCTACCGCATCCGGCGGGTCGAGGGACAGGACGACTTCGCCATGATGCGTGAGGTCCTCACCCGCCGAATCCTCAGGGGACTCGATGAAGGGGATCTGCCGGACCTCATCGTGGTCGACGGCGGCAAGGGGCAGCTTGGCGTCGCCCTCGCCGTGCTCACCGACACGGGGGTGGACACGGTGGACCTTGTCGCCCTCGCCAAGTCACGCCCGCAGGGGGAGGACGAAGCGGGGATGCGGCGCAGCCCCGAACGCGTCTTTCTCCCCGGACGGAAGGAGCCGGTGGTGCTCAAGCAGAACTCCGCCGAACTCCTCGTTCTCACGCGGCTGCGCGACGAGGCTCACCGCTTTGCGATCACCTTCCACCGCGCGCGGCGCCGCAGACGTACCCTTGAAAGCCGGCTCGAGCACATCGCGGGGGTGGGACCCGGCCGGCGCCGGCGGCTGCTCGCGCACTTTGGCTCCCTGAAGGCGTTGAAGGGGGCGAGCGTGGAGGAGATCGCCCGGGTGCCGGGGATTGGGCCGCGTCTCGCGGACAAGATCCACAGGGGCCTACACGGCTGATGCGGGGGTCCGCCGTGCGCCTTGCCCTGCAGCGGCTCCCGGTCGTATATCGAGTGCCCATGCGCCTCTATGCCAAAGCCGTCAACAGTATCGCCCGCGACATCGTAAAAAAGCTGATGGACGACGGGGACATCGAAGTGCAGGCGACGCGGGTCCACGAGGCCGAGCAGGATCTCGCGGCCATCATGAAGCAGTACCTGGCCGACGAGGAGGCGGTGAACAAGGCGGCGCGCGACGCCCTCGAGCGCCGGGGCATGGACCAGAGCCAATACCACCGCGTCCGCAGGGAAATGGCGGAGCAGCATGGCCACCGGCTCGGTGACGAGGGCATCGACTACATCATCGACCAGATGCTCGAGTTCCTTCTCATCTCGCGCAATGTGGAGGAGGTCTATGCCGACGATCCCACGATGCGGAAGAAGATCTATGAGATTCTGAAGAAGCATCTGGCGGTGGACGAGGAGATCGACCGCGAGGTCCGGGCGCGTCTGAAGCACCTGCAGGAAGGGACGGGCGACTGGGAGGTCGAGTACCGGAAGCAGGTGGATCAGATGAAGCGTCTCAAGGGCCTCATCTAGCGTTCCGAGCCCGCCTGCGTTTCGGGCCGCCGGTGATCGCTGCGGCCCAGCAGGAAGACGATGGCCACGATCGCCGCGATGGCGAGGAGCCAGCCCAGACCGTAGCCGAGGCCGAGCGCATTCCAGGCATAGCCGAAGAGGGCCGCCACGCCCATGACGGTCAGGGCGTAGGGGATCTGCGTCCGCACGTGGTGCAGATGGTCGCAGCCGGTCGCGATGGAGCTCATCACGGTGGTGTCGCTGATGGGCGAACAGTGGTCGCCGAAGATCGAACCGTCGAGGACGGCCGCCATCGCCATCAGGGTCATTGCTTCTCCCCCCACGTAGTAGGCGAGGGGAACGGCGGTGGGAATCAGGATGCCCATGGTCCCCCAGCTCGTCCCGGTGGCGAAGGAGACCAAGGCGGCGAGTAGGAAGACGAGGAGCGGTACCGCCGCCGGAGCCACCACGTCCCGCAAGGTGGCGACGAGGAGCAGGCCCGTGCCCACGTCGTCGCAGACCGCTTTCATCGCCCAGGCGAGGATCAGGATGATCACCGCCAGGTACATCGAGGCCACCCCCTGCCCGTAGGTGCGCGCTGCCTCCTTCAGGTCGAGCAGCCGTCGCGCCAAGACCAGACCGAAGAGAAGAAGGGAGCCCGCGACGGCGGCGAGCGCGAGGACCAGGGTCGAGTGCTCCGCATTCGCGAACGCCTCCCGCCAGACGGCAAAGGAGAGGAGGGCGCCGGGCTCACGCGCCACCGCCGCGAAGCCGCCACCGTCGACGAAGAGGCCGAGCAGCGTGAGGAGCAACACCGCAGCGATGGGCAGGAGCGCCACGTGAGCAAGGTGGGGGACCCCGGGCGCAGGGCCGATACGCCCGAAGGTGCGGCTGCTCAGGGGACGCGCGTCCGCGGCGTGAACCGCGCCCGTTGTCGCCGCCCGGCGTTCGGCGCGGAGCATGGGCCCAAAGTCGCGGCTGGAGAGGAGCAGGACGAGCAGGAAGGCGAGGGCAAAGAAGCAATAGAAGCGGAAGGGGAGCGCGGCGAAGAAGAGCGGATAGCCACTCTGTTCGAGGCCGAGGCCCCGGGCGACGGAGGAGAGGAGGCCAACCTCGTAGCCAATCCAGGTGGAGACGAAGGCGATGCCCGCCACCGGCGCGCTGGTGGAATCGACGATGTAGGCCAGCTTCTCGCGGGAGATCCGCCGGGCGTCGGCGAGCGGGCGCATCGTAGTCCCCACGAGGACCGTGTTCGCGTAGTCGTCGAAAAAGATCGCCACGCCGAGCAGGAAGGCGACCAGCTTGGTCGTGCGGGCATCCCGGGCGAGGCCGGTCAGCCGGTCGACGATTCCCTGTACACCGCCGGCCCGGGTCGCGAGCCCCACCAGGCCCAGGAGCAGCACGGTGAAGGCCAGGATGTAGAGGTTGAACGGCTCGGTGAGGGTGGCCTCCCAAACGTAGGCCACGAAGGCATGGACCAGAAAGTCGAGTGGGTTGGGCCCTGCCGCAACGATGGCCCCGCAGAGGATGGCGGTGACGAGGGACAGCGCCAGCCGCCCGGTGGCGAAGGCGAGCACGATGGCGAGCAGCGGCGGCAGCAGCGCCCACGGGCGGATCGGTGCGCGGTGTGCCTCGACGCGGACCGGCCTGCGGCTCGCCTCGGCATAACCAAGGACCAGCGACGGTGGATCGGCCGAGAGGTCGAGCTCCACGCGCAGCGGGTAACCCGCATCGCCCACCTTCAGCACCTTCGACGCAGACAGGCGCCGGCCGAGCAGCGAGGCGAAGGCCGGCGCATCGCCTCGCAGCAGCAGCACGGCTTCGTAGGGTGGACGCACCCCGAGCCACGTCTTGGGCAGCGTCTCCTCCAAGTCGGCGAGTGCGGCATCGGCGAGCGCAAGGACGGTCGCCGCGCGGCTCTGGGGCTCGAGCTGGGGCAGCGCAACGGCGGAAGCAAGAAGGAGAAGGGCGGCCAAGAGGCCCCCCCGCACCATTCGCCTCCGCCGCTGCTCAACCATCGACGGCGGGTGCTATCACGGAGGGGGCGACGATGCATCACCGCCGGCACGGCGAGGCGCGGCGTCGAAAGGGCCGGCGGCGCCCGCTGGCGCAGGCGTCGTCAGTGGAGGAGGTTTTCGCGGATGGTGCGCGTCTTCCCGGCCTCGATCCCGACGTCGTATTCCTTCCGGAAGGCGAAGTTTTCGTTCTCCACCACCACCTTGTATCGACCCTCGGGCAGGGTCTTGGGGGGGAAGGGCGTGGTGCCCACGTCCTTCCCGTTGATCCGCACCCGCGCCCAGGGCTTGACCTGCACCACCAGCGTGCCGAAGCCGAACTCGATGACGGTTCGTCGGTGTCCTCCCGGCTCCACCACCACCCGCTCCCGCTTCGTGGCCCCCAGCTCCGGGTTGGTGCACACCAAGGTGTGCCTGCCGGCGGGGAGTTCGAGGCCCACGAGGGGCGTTTGGCCGTAGGCCTTTCCGTCGATGCGTACGTTGCACCAGGGCTTCGCCGAGATGGAGAGCTTCCCGCTGCCCTGGGGGCGCCGGGGCCGCGCAGAGCCCGAGCCCCTTCGCCGGGGCTCCTTGGGCGCCGGCTCCTCGTGGGTCGCCGCTGCAGGCGCCGCCGCGACGGCAGCGGGCTCCTTGCGCAGGTTCACGTTGAGGGTCTGCGTGCCCCCGCTCGAGAGGTCCACTTCGAAGTGCTCCGGCACATACCCCTCCTTGGAGACGGTGACGCGCGCGATGCGATCCTCGGCCGGCATCTCGTGCTTCAGGGGGGTCGTGCCAGACAGCGGCGTACCGTCGATCTCGACGGTGGCGCCAGGCGGCACGCTGCGGACCCACACGGTCGTACGCCGGGCGTGGGACTTCTCGGGCGTGAGCGTCGCAGCGATCCG